>NZ_LMHO01000028.1:0-27098 GCF_001428185.1 Mesorhizobium sp. Root695
GTCAGCGAAYCTATTCGCTGACCGGCGACACCTCCGGCGGAGGCTTCGCCATCAACGCCGCGACCGGCGTGGTCACCGTCGCCGATGCCAGCAAGATCGACTAYGAGACCGCGGCGGGCCACGCCTATACCGTCACCGCGCAAGCCAGCGACGGCACCCTCACCAGTTCGCAGTCCTTCACCATCGCCGTCACCGACGTGGCGCCCTCGACGCCGACCGACAGCAATGCCGCGGCCAATATGGTGGCGGCAAATGCACTGGCGGGCACGCCGGTAGGGGTGACGGCGTCGTCGAGCGACGTCAATGGCGGCACGGTGACGTACTCGCTGACCGACAATGCCGGTGGCCGCTTTCAGATCAATTCCACCACGGGCGTCGTGAGCGTGCTCGACGGAACAAACCTCAACGCGGGCTCATACACGATCAAAGCGGTTGCCAGCGACGGGACGCTAACCAGCGCTGAACAGAACTTTACCGTAGCGGTCGCGGGTATTAGTGCGTCTCTCACAAGTACCCAACTTAATGGGCTCGAGACGGGAAATCAATTGAACAAGAACCTCCCGCTTGGGACTTTCAAAACTATCGGGGATCCGGACGGGAGCCACACATATACGTATTCTCTCGCCATTGGAGGGGACAACAGTCAGTTCAGCGTGGACAGCAGCACGGGGGTACTGTCGGTCGGTGGAAGCAACGTTAGCTCCAATCACACTTACCACCTAACCGTGATAGCGACCTCCGGTAGCATCTCCTTGTCCGTACCGGTCAATATTATAGTTGGAGATACCGGAAACAATAGCTTATCGGCGACAAATGGAATTAATCTGTTCTATGGACTCAACAATAATGACGCCATCATTGGCGGCTCTGGATTCGATGCAATCGTGGCCGGCCAGGGGACCGATACGTTAACCGGAGGCGCTGCCGGCGATTTCCTGGCGGGAGGATCGGGAGTCGATACTTTCAAATATACTGCTGTGGCTGACTCCCAAGCAGGGACCGTCAACAGCGTGCATAGCTATGACACGATCGCCGATTTCACTTCCGGGACGGACAAGATCGATTTGACGAGCTTTACCGCTTCGGATTTCACGGCGTTCAAAGCGAGTGACGTGGGGGCCGCAAATATCGCGGCGCATACTATCGCCTGGCATTTTGACAGCGCCAACAATCAGACGATTGTTTATGCCAACCAAACCGCTGGTGCCTTGGCGCAAGGTAACTCCGGGCTGCTCGAAATCCATTTAGCAGGCACCTCGTCGGTGGCAGTAGGCGATTTCCTGGATACTGGTGGCCTGTCGTCAGTAGCCCCCGCCGGTATCGCCGGCGAACCCATCAACCTCGGCCTGACCGATCTGTCTCGGCAGGGTGCACTTATCACCGTCACAGTGAAAAATGTTCCTTCCGGGTGGACCGTCGAAGGTGCGATGCACAATGCTGACGGCAGTTGGACGATTGAGACCGCCGACCCGAACGAGCTGGCGGTCACCACGCCACCCGAATTCATCGGAGCAGCTGTGCTCGATGTTTCGATGACCTGGGTCAATACCGACGGCACGACGGGGAGCGCATCATTCGGCGACAATGTCGAGGCCTATGCGCCTGGATCGCCCATCTTCGCCTGGTCGGGCGACGATGTGCTCACCGGCTCCAGCGGCAACGATCTGTTCGTGTTCTCGCAGCCGATCGGCAACGACATTGTGCACAGCTTCGACGCCGCGGCCGACCAGATCGATCTCGTCGGCTACTCCGGCCTCCAGAGCTTTGCCGACGTCCAGGCGCATACCGCCGACGACGCCAATGGCAATGCGGTGATCACGCTGGGCGACGGGCAGTCGATCACGCTCGACGGCGTGCATTCGTCAGCGCTCGACGCCGGCAATTTCGCCTTCGACCAGACGCCGGTAGTGAACAACACCGGTGCGATGACGATCGGCGACGGCGCTGTGCTGCCGCTGAGCGGTACCGTCAACAACAGCGGTATCATCTCGCTGGACTCGACCGGCAGCGAAACACTGCTGCAGGTCATTCAGCACGGCGTGACGCTGCAGGGCGGCGGGCAGATCGATCTGTCCGACAGTGCCTTCAACATCATCTCCGGCACCGGTCCGGACGTCGCGCTGGTCAATGTCGACAACACCATCTCGGGCGCCGGCCGGCTGGGCGATGGCATGCTCAGCCTCGACAACAGGGGCACCATCATCGCCTCGGGCGCCAATGCGCTCGTTATCGATACTGGCGGCAGCGTCGTCGCCAATTCCGGCACGCTGGAAGCGACCGGCTCGGGGGGCCTGGTCGTCGCCGGCGGGATCGCGAATTCCGGCATGCTGTGGGCGAATGGCGGCAACATCGACATCCACGGCGCGGTCACCGGCGAGGGCGATGCCACGATCGGCAACCTGTCGAAGCTGGAATTCGGCGCAGCCTCGTCGACGGATGTCACCTTCGCTCAGAATGCGGCCGGCACGCTGGAGCTCGACGACTCCTTCGAGTTCAGCGGGCGGATCGGCGGCATCACCAATGACGACAAGCTGGATCTTAACGACATCCTGTTCGGCACCGGCACGACGGTCAGCTACCAGACCAGCCAGGACGGCAGCGGCGGCACTCTGACTGTGACCGACGGCACGCACGGCGCCACCCTGCATCTGCTTGGATCCTACGACGCCAACGGCTTCAAGCTCGCCGATGACGGCGAGGGACACACCGTCGTGACCTACAATCCGGCTGAATTCACGCTGACCGGCATCAACAGCGGAACAAGTGAGTTCGCCGTGTGAAGAAGGAATCGAGCCCGCGGTCACGCAGAGTTCGTTTCGTTCCCTGCCGGCCCGCGGATTCAGCTTACGAATTAAGGTTTACAGCAGGTTTACGGGTGGATCGCGTGGCCGGTTGAAGGATCAGGAGTAGGATCGGTTTCGGGTATGCGGTTTAAACAGGGGGCGGTTCTCCGCTGGGTAATTTGAGTCTCGACAACAAATCCAAGATCGTGAGGGAAGCGCTTCGCGCCTGCCGCCGCTATTTCCTCTTTGCGGCGGCATTCAGCTTGGCCATCAATCTGCTCTACCTCGCATCCCCGCTCTACATGCTGCAGATTTACGACCGGGTGGTCACCAGCGGCAGCGAGACGACGCTGGTGATGTTGACCCTGGTTTTGCTTGCGGCTTTCCTGGCGCTTGCGGGCCTCGATCTCGTACGGGCTGCCATCCTGACGCGGGCCAGCGCGCGGCTCGACCGGCTGCTTTCGGCCAAGATCCTCGCGGCCTCCGTCGAAACCCCGTCGCTGGGCGCATCGCAAAGCCAGCCGATCCGGGATTTCGATACGTTCCGGCAGGTGATCACCGGCAGCGGCGTCCATGCCCTGTTCGACCTGCCATGGTCGCCGATCTACATCGGCATCATCTTCCTTCTGCATCCCTGGCTCGGCTTCTTCGCGCTCGGCTCCTCGCTGCTTCTCATCACCATGGCGGTGCTCAACGAATACATCGTGCGGGTGCCGCTGAAGCAGGCCAACGATCTAGCCACCGCGAATTACAATTTCACCGAAATGAGCCTGAGAAACGCGGAAGTCGTCCGCGCCATGGGCATGATCGACGGCCTTGTGCGCCGTTGGGGGCGCGACCGCGGCCTGGCGCTCCGCCAGCAGGGACAGGCCAGCGACCGCGCAGCACTGATGTCCGGGCTGATCCGCTTCCTGCGCCTCACCATGCAGTCGCTGATCCTCGGCCTCGGCGCCTATCTGGTCATCGAGCGACAGATTACCGGCGGCTCGATGTTCGCGGCGAGCCTCCTTCTAGGCAGGGGGTTGCAACCGGTCGAGCAGATCGTAGGCCTTTGGCGTAGCCTGATACTGGCGCGGGCCGCGCTTGGCAGGGTCGAGAAGCTGCTCGACGCTGGCGCACAGGGCGAACGCTCGTTCAACCTGCCCAAGCCCACTGGCAAGATCGCTGTCGAGCAGCTCAGCTTCGCCATTCCCAACCTGCAGAAGCTGCTGCTGCGCGATGTCTCGTTCAGGCTCGATGCCGGCGAGGCGCTTGGCATTGTCGGTCCTTCCGGCGCCGGCAAGTCGACGCTCGCGCGGCATCTCGCCGGCATTATGCAGCCCAGCCGCGGCACCGTCAGGCTGGACGGCGCCGATCTGACGCAATGGGGACGCGAGGCGCTCGGCGACCATATCGGCTACTTGCCGCAGGACATCGAGCTGTTTGCCGACACCGTCGCCGCTAACATCGGCCGCTTCAAGACCGATGTCGACCGCGAAGTGATCGAGGCCGCGCGGCTGGCCGGCGTACATGAGATGATCATCCGCCTGCAGCAAGGCTACGAGACGCAGATTGGGGAGGGCGGCGCGGTGCTGTCCGGCGGCTACCGGCAGCGCATCGCGCTTGCCCGCGCCGTATTCGGTATGCCGAACCTCATCGTGCTCGACGAGCCGAGCTCCAATCTTGATGCCGACGGCGACCGCGCGCTCGCCGAATGCGCGCTCGAGCTCAAGCGCCGCGGCAGTACGGTCATCATTGTCTCGCACCGGCCCTCGACTTTGGCCAATGTCGACAAGATCCTGCTTCTGCGGGATGGCGCGGTCGAAGCCTTCGGCATGAGGAACGAGATCGTGGCGCTGCTCAACCAGCGCGCAGCACCCATGGCGGTGGCAACCCAATGACCGACATCGCCGCCACCTATCGCAGCCTGTCCAGCGCCGAAGGCGCGGACGCCAACCCGGATTCGATCCGAGGACCGGTCTGGGTCGGCGTGCTCATCATTGTTGCCTTCTTCGGCGTGTTCGGCGGCTGGGCGGCGATCGCGCCGCTCAACGGCGCGGTGCTTGCCGACGCGATTGTAAAGGTCGAGGGCAACCGCAAGAGCGTCCAGCATTTCGACGGCGGCACGGTGAAGGAAATCCGGGTCAAGGACGGCGACATCGTCAAGACAGGCGATGTGCTGGTGGTGCTCGACGACACCCGCGCCCGTTCCGAGTTCAACCTCTATTCCCAACAATATGCGTTGCTACGCGCCACCGATGCCCGCATCCGTGCCGAGCTCGAGGGCCATGAGGCGGTTGCCTTTCCGAAGGACATCACCGCTGAACACCAGGCCTATCTGCAGGACGCGATGGCCAACCAGATTGCTGACCTCGAGAGTCAGCGCGCCTCGATGGCGGGTGCCACGCAGATCCTGCAGAGGCGGATCGCCGAGCTTGAAGAGCAGATCGACGGCAAGCAGGCGCGCGTCGAATCTTTTCGCGCCCAGCTCAAGTCGACGACCGACGAAAAAATAGGCCTCAACAAGCTGCTGAAGGCCGGGCTGACAACGCGTACGCGCATCCTCGAACTCGACCGCTCCGCCTCCGATTTGCAGGGCCTCATCGACCAGGCCATCGGCGAGATCGCGGGAAACCGCCAGAGCAAGGCCGAGCTCGAAAGCCAGATTGCGCAGCTCACCAACGAGCGACGCGCAAAACTCTCGGCCATGCTGATCGACACCCAGTCGAGCCTAGCCGACCTGGTGCCGAAGATGTTCGCCGCGCAAGCCACGGTGGACCGCGCCGAGGTGCACGCGCCCTATGACGGCCAGGTGATGGACCTCACCGTCTTCTCGACCGGCGCGATTGTCGCTCCCGGGCAGACCATCCTCGATATCGTGCCAACCAAAAATTCGTTGATCGTCCAGGCGCAGGTCAAGGTCGAGGACATTTCCAGCCTGCGCGCCGACATGACGGCCGAGGTCCGCTTCACCTCCTACAAGCAGCGCACGACGCCGGTCATCCACGGCCGCGTCACCCGTATCTCCGCGGACCGTGTCACCGATCCCAAGACCGGCTTTCCCTATTATGTCGCCGACATCGCGGTGGATCAGCAGGACCTCGCCGCTGCCCCCCAGATCCAGCTTTATCCCGGCATGCCGGCTTCGGTGATGATCGTGACCGAGGAACGCACCGCACTGGATTACATCCTCGGCCCCCTGTCGACCTCGCTGCATATGGCATTCCGGCAGAAGTAGCATCAGGAAGGCGGCGCGATTACACCATGCCCCCTCGTTCCTGGGCTCATCGGGCCAATACGGAAGGATACGGAACGAAAGAATGCCCCTATTTGCAGCGGGTGACGGTACTTTTCGAGACGGCGCACAGGCCTCACCGAAAGCCGCCAAATGCAAAGAATCGCCCGATTGATCCCGATAGTTGGTGAAACCTCAAAATTTTTTTGTGGCGATTTTCCCTTTGAAATCAAAAGCGTAACTTTTTGACGGCCTCTCTGTCGGCATTTTCTCATGCATTGGGAAAATTTCCTAGTCATTCCAAATGGTTATGTGCTCTCTGAACAATCGAGTGGGACGCGGGCGAAGCTCGTGACGCGTCCGTCCGTGCCGACGGACACAGTCTACAAGGTGGCGGCATCAAACGCCGGCCCACAAGGCGAAAGAGTATCCAGACCGTCTGTCCGGCGGCCAGCAGCAGCGCGTGGCCATCGTCCGGGCGCTGGCGATGAGCCCGATGATCATGCTGCTTGACGAGATCACCTCGGCGCTTGATCCCGAGCTAAACTAGACCACGAGTTTTCCAGCCGCATGATCAGGCTTGTCGAAGCCTTGATGCTGTTTTTGACGTTTTAGGTTTCCTGCCGCGTATGAAGCAACCAGGAATTCGTCAATGGGAAATCTGGCTTGACGATTGCTGACCGAGGCAAAGTCGCAGAAAGGGCAGTCGGGAACTCTGCGACGGGTTGTTATCGACCTGGCAACACCGTCCTGGCTGGCCTTTCTTATCGCAATCGGTATGTCGCTCAGCGTGTAATCGAGCATCTGGAGCAGAATTCGACTATCCAACACAAATTGTTTCCCGTGCTGTTGGCAGCCGCGCGGATGGAATCTTCCTTGCTCAGCAGAACTGTAATCCTGTTGTGTTGAGATAGACGGCATAGAGCGAGCTGCTGGCGGCGATGAACAGGAGATTTCGTTGGGGTCCGCCAAAGCACACATTGGCGACAGTCTCCGGGACAAGAATCTTGCCAAGAAGCGTGCCGTCCGGCGCAAAGCAGTGCACGCCGTCGCCAGCTGACACCCATAGGTTGCCGTCGACATCGATCCGAAAACCATCAGGGATGCCGGGATCGATCTCGGCAAAGATGTGACCATTCGAAAGGCGACCGTCTTCGCCCACATCAAAGCAACGGATATGGTGCGGTTTATCCCGGCCGTGGGAACGGCCGCTGTCGGCGATGTACAGATGTGCCTCGTCAGGGGAGAAGGCAAGGCCGTTCGGCTTGTCGAAGTCGCCGGCGGCTACCGCTAGCGTACCTGACTTGGGATCAAGGCGGTAGACGTTGCAGGCACCGATCTCACTGGGAGCTTTGTAGCCCTCATAGTTGCTCAGGATGCCGTAGGGCGGATCGGTGAACCAGACAGTATCGTCGGATTTGACCACCACATCGTTGGGAGAATTGAGACGTTTGCCCTCGAGGCGATCGGCCAGGATCGTGATGCTGCCGTCATACTCGGTGCGCGTGACGCGCCGCTGCCCATGTTCGCAGCTGATGAGGCGTCCCTGCCGGTCGCGCGTATTGCCGTTGGAGAAATTCGAAGGATAGCGGAAAACGGAAACATTCTCCGTCACTTCGTCCCACTTCAGCATCCTGTTGTTGGGAATGTCGCTGAAGAGCAGAAAGCGGCCATCGGCGAAGTACACTGGCCCTTCGGCCCAGCGCATTCCAGTATGGAGTTTCTCGAGCTTGCACAGAGGGATAATGAAATCTTGGAAGCGGTGATCAAGAACCTCGTAGTATGTCATTTTGACATGCCTTGCTTGCTGGTTGCCTTGCCGACCGACCGGCCCCAGTTTGGGCTTGCACTCGGCCTGATGGAACATTTCAATGTCGCGAAATGCCTGCGCAATTCGCGCTCGGCGCCCTCGGTCTCATGGCCTTGATGGCCTCACGGACGTGGACATGGCATCTTCACTGCATCTCTGACCGCCATTGGTTTTCAGATGCCTTCCTTCTTGTTAGTGAGACCGTGGACCAGCAGCATGACCAGGATGATCGCGCCGAAGATCATCTCGCGCGCGGCAGGGGGCATTTGCATGACCGATAGGATCGACGACAGAAGCGTGATGAAGATGGCACCGGCGAACGTGCCGATATAGTTCCCTCGGCCGCCCTGAATCGAGGTTCCCCCAATCACCACGGCCGAGATCACCGGCATGAGATAAGGGTCCCCCATGCCCTGATAGGCCTGATTGGTATAGCCTAGCAGGAGGATGGCGCCGAAACTGGAAAACACCCCGGCAAGGACGAAAGTCGCCACCATCACCAGACGAACCTTCGCCCCGGCAAGAAACACGGCACGTCGCGAATTGCCCAGCGCGTAGAGATAGTTTCCATAAACGGTGCGTTTGAGAACCCAGATCGTGATCGCCGCGACCACCAGCCAAACGAGAAAAGCATTGGGGATGCCGAAGGTACGGCCGGTCGCCGCCTGCGTCGCCAGCCAGGGGACCTCACCGTTGGGACGGCTGTTGCCGGTGTAGAAAACCGCAGCGCCAAGCAGCATGGCGTTGACGGCCAGCGTCCAGACCATCGCAGGCACGCGAAAGACGGCAACACCGATGGCGTTCAAGAGCCCGACTGCAACGCCAAGGCACAGGCCCAGTGGGATTGCCAGGCTGGCGACCAAGGGATTGGAGCTGCCAGAGGCCGAGATGACGACAATCGCCGTGCCAGTAATGGTCCATGGCACCGAAAGGTCGATCTCGCCGAGCAGGATCACCAGCATGGCACCGGTGGCGATGATGCCAAGAAAGGCGGCAATCTGAAGCTGTTGTAGAATGTAGCCGGGCTTCAGGAAGCCGGGATACAGCAGGGAACCACCCAGCAGCAGAGCGACGCAGCCCAGCGCGATCAGCAGGACCGATACACGGTCTCGGTTGAGCCAGCGGGAGGATTTGCGGGATCTAACGGTTCGCTCAGTTGCATCAGTCATCAGCGGTACAACTCAAGCCGGCTGCGCACTCGGAAAACGCCGAGCGCGCCGAGTGCAATTGCAGTTGCGAGGATCAATCCCTCGAAGAACGGTTGCGCCAATGGCGGCAGGCCGGAGAAGAACATCAGCGACGAGATGGTCTTTAGGATCAAAGCGCCGATCACTGCGCCGATGGGGCTGCCAACACCACCGCTCAGCGCAACACCGCCCAACACGACGGCGGCGATCGAGTTCAGCGTGTAGGACGGCGCAATATTAGGATCGCCAGTAAGCGTAACCATACTGACATAGGTGCCGGCCAGAGCTGCGACAAAGCCGCTGCTGCCGTAGGCGACGAGCTTGAGCCGGTTCACGCGAAGGCCGGTCATATAAGCCGACTGTTCCGACGACCCGATGGCATAGAGGCCGAGGCCGACGGCCGTGCGGCGCAGAAGGACCAGCAATACGACGAGAACGATGACAAGAATGACGGCCGAAACCGGGATGCCCGCCACTGCATAGGTGAGCGCGTCCGACATTGTCTCATCAATGCTGCCTCCAGGCGTTGGCCTCAGAAGCAGGGCGATGCCGCCGAATATGCCACCCGTCGCCAGGGTCGTGACGATCGGCTGCACCCCGCCGTAGACGACCGCGATCCCGTTCACCAGCCCGCAGGCCACCCCGACGGCGAGCACCACCACCATACCAAGGGCAATCGAGGTGGGAGATCCGTTGAGGAGGAAGGATCCCATGACGTTGGTCAGCGCAATAATTGACCCTACCGATAGGTCTATGCCCTTGACCAAAACGACAAAGAACTGGGCGATCGCGGCGAGCCCAAGCAGCGTCCCTTGGTTCGACCAGATGGTAACCACATAGGTCGAAAAGCCGCGTGGATGAATGGCGATATAGCCAGCGAAAAGTATCACCAGCGCGAGCGCGGCAATGGTTTCCCTGGCATTTTGGCGAAGCCAGGTCATCATGCCTGGGCCTCGGCGTGAAGGTGCACGTTCATCGAGGCGGCGATGAGTGCATCGGCGGACAGGTGATCCCCCGTTAGTTCCTTGGCCACACTGCCATGGTAGAAGACGTACACCCGATCGCACAGGTGGATAAGTTCTTCATAGTCGGTCGATTGCAAGATCACGGCCATTCCGTCGGCCGCCAGATCCGTGAGCAGCCTGTAGATCTGGGCCTTGGTCGGCAGGTCAATGCCGCGGGTAGGGTCCATCAGCAGCAGACATTTGGGCGACAGCACAAGCCATTTGGCCAGTACCACCTTCTGCTGGTTGCCGCCCGACAGCGTCGCGACGGGATCGTCCAGCGAACCGTAGGTCAGGGCCAGGCGTTCGATCAGTTCTTGCAGCCGGGCCTCGCTACCGCCGTTCAGGTCAAGCAGGCCGAGGGGGGCCCGCCCAAGAACCGCCAAGCGCATGTTTTGCGCGACCGACATGCTGGGGATCAGCCCCTCGGTCTTGCGATCCTCAGGCACGAGCGCCAGACCGATATCGGATTGTTTCACCCTCGGCGGCTGAAGACCATTCAACCGCTTGCCATTGAGCGTGATGCGGCCTGTCACTCCGCGCAGCACACCGAAGACAGCATGCATGATCTGCTGCTGGCCCTGTGCGTCCAAACCGCCGAGCCCGACAATCTCGCCCGCCCGCGCTGCCAGGGATACATCGACAAGCTGGCTTCCCCAACTGACGTTTGACACATCCAGAACGACCGGCGCCGTGTCTGGCACAGGCGCGCGGCGCGGTGGAAAGAGCTCTTCCAGCGAGCGGCCGATCATGAGGCCGACGATCTCATCGGTCGTGCGCGCGCCAACGTCGAAGGTCTCGATATGTCTGCCATTGCGGAAGACGGATATGCGGTCGGCGATGGCGTCGACCTCGTGCATGCGATGCGAAATGAAAAGGATCGCGACACCTTGCTCCTTCAGCATTTTCAGGACACCGAACACCGTTTCGACGAGCTCGCTGGTCAACGCTGACGTCGCCTCGTCAAGGATAAGAAGCTTGGGTTTGCGGAACACGGCCTTGGCGATTTCCACAAGCTGTCGTTCCGACAGGGACAGGCCCGAAACGCGAGCGCCAAGCGGGATCGACTTGGCCCCGACAAGATCCAGGGCCTCGCGCGCTTCACGATAAACGCTGCGCTCTATCATCCCCATCCGGGTGCGCGGCGCCGCAAGCACTATATTGTCGCCAACCGAAAGATGCGGCATCAACGACAGCTCCTGGAACATGCAGACAGTGCCCTGTTCGGCCGCCTCCCGCGGGGAGGAGAAGCGCACCGTCTTCCCGCCGATGGAGATCGTTCCGGCGTCCGGCTGGATGACACCAGCCAACAATTTCATAAGAGTCGATTTGCCTGCGCCATTCTCGCCGAGAATGGCGTGCACGCGTCCCGGCTCGCAGCGGAAATCCACTGTGGTCAGCGCTGGAACGCCGCCATAGGATTTTGACACCGATTTCAGTTCAACATAGCGATCTGCCATGCGCGCTCCGTTGCTGCCGACCTGGCCGGCCTAAACGCCGGCCAGGTTCGTGTCATAAGCTCAATTGGCGTTCTCGGCCGTCTGGCCTTTCAGCTCATCGGGCGTGAACACGGGGAAACACTGCGGAAAGCCGGTGGCCGTGTAGAAGGTCTTTGGCAGATCGGGGAAAAAGTCCTTGCCTTCTGCCAGATCCGCATTGTTCTTCTGGGGGATTGGCAGGAACACCTTCTGCGGCAGCGCATTGCCCTCCAACAACACGACCGAGGCCTCCAGCGCCATAGCGGCCAGCGCCGGCGCCTGGGCAGCCGTGATGCCGGGATACTTGCCCTTGTTGACCAGCATCCGCGTGCCGTTGCCGGCATCGAACCCGACCGGGACGACCGGGTGCTTCGCCGCGGCCATCGCCTCGAGTGCGCCAACCGAGCCCTCTTGAACAACAATTCCATCAAAATTGCCGTTGGTCGCAATGGCGTCGGATGTCACCTTCGAGGCCGTGCCCACATCCCAGTCGCCCTCGACCTTGACCACCTTCAGCTCGGGATACTTGGAGAAGACCTCGCTGAATCCCGCTTGGTTGTCACGGTCGACGCTGTTGCCTGGGACGCCGTCGATTTCGAGAACCTGACCTGAAACATTGCCCTTCTTGGCCTTGATGCCATCAACCACGGCCTGCGCCTTGATCCGGCCAAGTTCGACCTGATCTTCGTTGATCTGCACGACCTGGTTTGAGTCGAGCACGTTGTCATAGGTCACCAGCACCACGCCTGCTTGCTTGGCGCGCCTCACCACCGCGTCGAAGGCGGTGGGATTGACGGCATTGATGACCACGGCGTCGTAGCCGGCGGCGATGAAGTTGTCGATCGCGGCGATCTGCGCCGTGGAATCGTTGCCAACCGAAATGATCTTCAGCTCGGACAGCTTGGATTTGATTTCGGGACGGGCGCCCCAGGCTTTGGCGGTCTGAATGGAATTGGCACGCCAATCGTTGCCGACATATCCGTTGACCAAGGCAATTTTGTAGGGCCCGGACTTCTTCGGATAGGAGATCACCGAGGCGTTGTTTGGAGCGGGAGCATAGCAGTCGGGCTTGTAGGTGTCTTGCGCCCAGGCACTGGTGAACATTGCGGTAGATGCAGCCAAAGCACCCAACATCAGAAGCGTCATACGTCTAGTCATTTCACTTTCCTCCCTGTTTCTCCAGCGACGCTGGTTTTCAAACTGAAACTGAACTTTCCTCCGCCACGGCTACCGCTGTGGAGGCCGAATTCTGGAATGCGTGCATATGGTCGGATCATCGAGTCTGCTCCTCAACGCCGGTTCAACGAGACGGCAATGATGATGATGGCTCCCTTGATGACCTCCTGGATGCTGGTCGAAAGACCGAGCACGAGAAGACCGAACCCGAGAATGCCAATGAAGATTGCGCCGACGACGGAACCGACGATTGATCCATAGCCACCAAAGAGACTTGTCCCGCCTATGATCACGGCCGCGATCACATCCAGTTCGAGACCCGCTCCCAGGCTGGGATTACCGGCCGTGGAGCGGGCCGCGAGCATCAGCCCGGCAAGGGATGCGGTCATGCCGCACAACACAAAAGCGAAGATTTTCACGCCGTCCGTGCGCACACCGGAAAAGCGCGCGGCAACAGCATTTCCACCGGTCGCATAAACACGCCGGCCGTAGGGCATCTGATGCAGCAGGTAGTAGCCGGCGGCCGTAAGGACGATCGTCCACCAGATCGGTGCCTGAACGCCCAGAAAACCGCTGTTCCAGAACAGATTAGAAAAATCATCATCAACGATCGACACTGGCCTGGTGCCGGTGATGGTCAGCGCCAGTCCCGAAAAGATAGACAACATGCCAAGCGTTACGAGAAACGATGGAATGCGCAGTTTTGTAACGAGCAAGCCCGACACTGCTCCGATCGCGGCCCCGGCGCCCAAGACCAGCAGCGCGGCGACATAGGTCGGGACACTTTGATCGAGCAGCAACGCTCCGATCATCCCTGAAAAGCTGGCAACCGACCCGACCGACAGGTCGATTTCACCGCAGATGATGACGAACGTCATGCCGATCGCCATCACGGAGACGATGGCCGTGATGCGCAGAACCGCGCTTGCGGTTGAGACCGACGCAAAGTGGGGGGCGAACAAGACGAAATAGAGGGTGATCGCCAAGAAGATCACATAGGTGATGTGTTCGCGGAAAAAATTCATCGCACTTGCGCTCATCGGCATCGAGGACGGTTTCATGCTGCAACTCCCTGGGCGCGTGCGCTGGTTTGTCTGGCGGCCTCGGCCTGCAGCAAGGCGCGCAGCCCAGTCTCGTCGTGCGCGCAGGCGATGCGGCGGGTTATCCGCCCCTGCGCCATCACCAGAATGCGATCGGACAAATCCAGGAGTTCCTCGAGTTCCGAAGAAATGAGCAGCACGGCGACGCCTTCGCTGGCTGTGCGACGCACAAGCTCGCGCATATCGCGCTTGGCATTGACGTCGACGCCGGAGGTTGGCTCATCGAGGATCAATAGCTTCGGCTTCATTGCCAGCCATTTTGCGAAGACAATCTTCTGCTGATTGCCGCCCGAAAGCTCCTGGGCTTTCTGTAAGGGGCCGCGGCAAAGGATATTGAGGTCGTCGCGGTATTGTCTGAACAGAGCCGTTATCCGGGCCTTTGCCATCGGCCCAAAGCGACCTGCCAGCGAGAAATCGGAAAGGCGAGGAAGCGCGAGGTTCTCCTCGATTGAGCGCCCGCCAACAAGCCCTTCGAGCCGACGGTCTTCTGGAACAAGCGCGACACCAGCAGCGATCGCTCTGCTGACGCTGCCCGGCCGAACGGGTTCTCCTGCGACAGTGATATGGCCGGATACGTCCGATAGGATGCCGAACAAAGCCTTGCCCAAGGTCGAGCGGCCGCTGCCGACAAGCCCGGCAAGGCCGACGATCTCGCCTGGATCGATCGAGAGCGATATGTCGGACAGCTTGCGCGACGTGGCTAGATCGCGGACCTCAAGAGCTGGCGTCCCGACCGGCGTCGCCGGGGGGCGTTTCGCGGGCGCGGCAGCGGTAGGCAAAGGCGATTCGCCCTTCGGCCGCGACATCATCGCTGCGATATTCTCGATGGATGTCTTGCTTGGATCAAGCGGGCCAACCAGTCGCCCATCCTTGATGATCGAGATGCGATCCGAAAGCCGCAGCACATCCGCCATGCGATGGCTGATGTAGACGATACCGATCCCGTTCTGCTTGAGCTGGCCGATGGTGCGAAAAAGCGTTTCTTCCTCGTGGATGGTCAGAGATGAAGTCGGCTCATCCATTACGAGCAGCTTGGCGCCCCGTGAGATCGCCTTGAGGATCTCGACCATCTGCCGTTGGGCGAAGGCCAGGTCGCCCACACGCGCTGAAGCATCAAGCGAGAAGGCATAGCGCTCGATCAGAGCCTGGGCATCGCGAACCATTGTTCTGGCGTCGACGCGCAGGCCGAAGGCGAGCGGCTCGCGAAGGATGAACAGGTTTTCGGCAACCGAGCGGTTCGGCAAGACACTCAGTTCCTGGAAGATCATTGCAATACCGCGGTCGATCCTCTCGCGAAGCGACAAGGCGGTGACGTCCTCTCCGGCGAACAGAATGCGGCCTTCATCTGTTCGGTAGGCTCCCATGAGAATCTTCATGAGAGTCGATTTGCCCGCGCCGTTCTCGCCGAGCAGCGCGTGCGTTTCACCGGCCATGACCTCGAACGAAATATCAGACAGCACGCGGTTCGCGCCAAACGACTTGCTGATGCGTTGCATCGCTACGATCGCGTTCTGGGACGTTGAAGTTTTGGCTTCGACCATGACGATTTCTCGATCGCTTGGGGAGCGTCGGCGGACAACTGGAGCCCGCCGACGAAAAGTGGCTAGAAGCATTCGCCGTTGCAGATTTTTACCACCGAGGCGGGAGCATCTTCCTTGGTGACCTGCTTGAGAGCACTGAGAAGATCGAGTTTCTTGACACGCAACGTCGGCACCGAAATGTATGGCGGGACGTCATGTCCAAGCAATGCAAGCGCGGCCGCCTTGGCCTCGGCGACGCCCTGGTCGTAGGGACGCTGCGCGCCTACGGCCAGAAACTCGCCACGTGCAACGTTCAGCGCGCTGTCCGCTGCAATGTCATTCGTGGTGACGACGATATCGCGGCCGAGTGTCTTTGCCGCGGCCACGACCTGCTGGGCGGGCGTGTCCCAGGCAACGAAAATACCCTTCATGTCAGGGTGGGCCGTCAACATTGCGGTGGCAACCTCGTAAGCCTTCTCTGGCGCAGTGAAGGTGCCGACATCCGCGACCTTGATGTCGGGATGTTCGCCGAACGCCTTCAAGGCACCAACCTTGCGGGCTGCGACGGAGTAGTAATAGTCATAAACCAGCGTGATGATGCCGACCTCGCCCTTGCCGCCAATCGCCCCGACAAGTTCCTGCGCGGCGAAATAGGCGTTCTTCTCATTGTCGGAGGCGACTACGGTCACATAGTCTTTGCCCGGCGCCATATCGACGGGGACGTTGTCCATGAAAACCAGCTTGATGCCGGCTGCCGCCGCCTTCTTGTAGGCTTCGGACTCAGACTTCGGATCGATCGGGATCGAGAAGATCACGTCCGGCTTGCGAGCGATCATCTGCTCCAGATCGCTGATTTGCTGCCCAGGCTGGAACTTGGCGTCGGTGGTTCCGACAACTTCGATGCCCAGGTCCTTGAGTGTGTTGCTGATTCCGGAGACTTGCAACTGAGGCCAGCCGGCATCCATGGTGTGCATCACCAGTCCAGCGGTAAACTTTCCCGCCTTGAGCTTGGCAAGGTCCTCATCGGAGAATTTCAGCACATCTGGTGACACCGCCGGCGGACCGTCCGGGAAGCCTGGGACGGGTTGGCCCCTCGGCGACAAGGGCAGCGGCTCGAGCAGAGCTTTTGCTTCCGGTGGAATGGTGTCATCGGCGAGCGCCGACGATGCGGCCAATCCCGATAGTGCCAAGGCCAAAGCGGCCGCCATGAACCCACGATAGTGCATTTTATTCCTCCCGATCATATAAACGGCCGTATCGGCCGGGTGGCGACCTGATTGGTCTTACCGGTTGGGCGCTGTTCAGCGCCCGTAAGGCATCAATGCCGCGGTCGCGGCACCCGAGTAATTCACGTAGACCGTCTTTTTGCGCATGTAGCTTTCGAGCCCATGCACGCCGTCGTCACCGCCCAGGCCGCTTTCGCGGAAGCCGACATGGAAACCCTGCAGCATTTCCGGTCCAATCCGGTTCACGTAGATCTCACCGAACGAAACCTCGTTGACGGCGTTCATGACGCGGCCCAGATCATTGGTGAAAAGATAGGCCGACAGGCCATAGTTGCTGGCATTGGTGACGCTAACCGCCTCCTCGAAGGTGTCGAAGGGCATGATCGGTACGACCGGGCCGAAGATCTCGCGCGTCATTATCGGCATGTCAGGCGTGACGTCGGTCAGTACGGTCGGATTGAGCCAGTAACCGCCATCGATGGGCGCCTTGATCGGGCGCCCGCCGGCGAGAGCAAGCCTCGCGCCGCCCGCGACGGCTTCTGCAAGGACCGCCTCGACCTTTTCCAACTCTTCACGGCTGACTTTCGGGCCGATATCTGTATTTGCCTGCATCGGATCACCGACGACGAGCGACTTGGAGAATTCCACAAAGCGTGTGACGAACTGATCGTAAATCGAACGGTGAACGAGCGTGCGTTCGTTGCATATGCAGACCTGTCCGCAATTCATGTAGCGCGACGTGGCTGCGGAACGAACCGCCAGTTCGAGATCGGCATCAGCCAGGACGATGAATGGCGCCTTGCCGCCAAGCTCCAGCGAAACAGGCGTCAGATTACGCGAAGCATTTGCCATGATGCGCTTGCCGGTCGGTACGCTTCCAGTCATGGTGATGAGGTCGACGCCGGGTTCCGTGCAGAGCACTTCGCCTATGGTTTCACCTCGTCCCGTTATGATGTTCACCACGCCGGCTGGCACGCCCGCTTCTACAAAGATGCGAGCCATTTCGAGCGCCGAAAGTGGCGTGTCTTCATGCGGTTTGAGAACGATGGTGTCGCCGGCGATCATGGCGGGCGCCACCTTGCGGCTGACCAGGGCGCTCGGGTAATTCCATGGAATAATGGCGGCGACGACGCCTACCGGCACGCGCTGTATCCAGACCTGCTCTCCCGCGTAGTCGGATGGCAGGATCTCACCTTGAATGCGACGGGCAAACTCGGCGTAGTAGTCGAAGAACTCGGCCGCGCCGCCGACTTCACCTATTGCTTCATTGATCGGTTTGCCTTGTTCCCTGACCACCACCTCGGCCAGACGCCGGGCGTTCTGCCGGATCAGGACCGCGATCCGCTTCATGATCACCGCACGGGCAAGAGGTGATTTGAGCCCCCAAGACTTCTGTGCCATGCGGGCGGCTTCTATCGCCTGGCGAGCCTGATCCGGGCTTGCCTCGGGCACGTCGACAAAGGCCTTGCCATTGGCCGGATTGATCACCGATCGCATACCGGCTTCGCCGGTGACAAACTTCCCGTCGATCAACATGAGATAGGATTTCTTGTCTTCTACTGCCATGGTTCAATCCGCTTCTGCGTGCGTTGCAGGCGTGCCGACGCCTAAGGGTTGGATTTTGCCGCGGCCATTTGGACCGCGAACTCGATCGCTTCGACCAGACTGTCCTCGTTGGCGATGCCCTTGCCTGCGATGTCGAAGGCCGTGCCATGGTCGACAGAGGTGCGGATGATCGGAAGGCCCAGCGTCACATTGACACCGGAGAGCGCTTTCCATTCACCGGTTGCGGGATCGACGTTGAAGCCGAGCAGTTTCACCGGAATATGGCCCTGATCGTGATACATCGCGACCACGGCGTCATACTGGTGGGCACGCAGTTTCACGAAGACCGTGTCCCCGGGAACAGGTCCCAACACCGTAAAGTCGGCGGACGTGTAGGAGGCGACGACCGGGGTCGTGATGTCGATATCCTCACGACCGAAGATGCCGCCTTCGCCGGCGTGCGGGTTGAGCGCGGCAATCGCAATACGGGGGTGGGCAACGCCAAGGCCTTGCAATGCCTCAACCGTCAACTGAATAACCCGCCGTAACCGAGGTTCGGTCAGTTTCGATGGAACGTGAGCCAGAGCCACGTGGGTCGAGACATGGCTGACACGAAAATCGCCATGGGCAAGCATCATCACGGAATCGCGGGCGCCTGTCAGTTCTGCCAACATGTCGGTATGGCCCGCATAATGATAGCCGGCCAGATTGAGCGCTTCCTTGTTGAGAGGAGCCGTGACGATGCCTGCAATCGAACCTGCCTGGGCCAGGCGAACAGCTTTTTCGATCGCCAGATAGGCAAGGCGCCCGCCTTCGGCTGACATGACGCCTGTCACTATGGGTGTCCGCTCGGGACCGGCTTCGAGAATAGCCACAGGCGGAAAAGTCCCGGCGGTCGACGCCGACGGCTCTTCCTCAGCAATAGCCCCGCAAATCGACTCCATTGCCCGCATCGCGGTTACGCTGCCGACAATGAGGAGCGACAGAGATCCATCTGCAAGCCGAGGCCTCAGCCGCGCACATGCTTTCGCGATGATCTCCGGACCGATGCCCGCAGGATCACCCATTGTGATGCCGAGTCTTGGACCAGACATAAACGCCCCTAATCGGTCAATTGTGATCATGTTCTAACCCTTCCAACCATGAATGCGCAATAGTTTTCTTTTTCGGTCATTCGTAATCAGCTGCCGGGCGATATCGCCCCCTTTTTCCGCCTATGTGGAAGCAGTCCCCGTTTTGTCGGCTCCTCAACCACGGTTTGACGTCATCTGACCGGCGGGAATGGACCCGCCCGATGCTTCTGGCCGGCGATCGTGTTGATTAGCGGCGCGCGAGAGCCGCGAGCCTGCTGAAGAGCGCGCTGTCGCCGAAGGCACCCGACTTCGAAATAGTGGCTAGCCCTTCGAAAACGCCGCCTTTGATTCTGGAGATCGGAAGCCCCGGCTCAATCTCGCTTTCAACCATGAGTTCGACGACGCCAAGGCTGGAGCACACCGATCGCAATGTTTCGCCGCCAGTGACGAGCAGCGTTCCAGGCTTTGGCAAGCCGTCTAGAAGCGAGGCAAACACCTTGCCGATATGATCTGCCACCGCGTGGCGATCACCCGATGCAACGACGCTGACAACCGACGGCGCACCTCGCATGATCCGTTTCGCCAAATCCCTTTTCGCTTTGTCGATGTCGCGTCCCACAACGATATGCGCATCCGCATGCTTGGCCGCAAAAGAGGCCACCTGTCCCGCCGTGACCTCGTGATTTGTGCCGACAAGGCCCAGGAATGGGGCGGACAATGCCGGAACAGGCTTGTCTGGTATGCTCAGGTGCCGTGCCAGCGCTGCAGCCAGGCCGCCGGTACCAACCCAAAGCGTCCGCGGCGCGCTCGCCGTTGCAACAATTTCGTCAAGGTCCTTGTCCGTTTCGGCGTCGTAGAGTGTGATGAAATGAACTGGCCGCGCCCCCGGTGCCGACCGGCCAGACGAAAACCGCTGACCTAGGCCGGCGACGATGTCGGGACCTACCATTTCGGGCCGATCGAGCCGCCATTGATGCCCAAGGCGTGTAACACGGCCCTGAAATGGGAACGCAGGCGCGACAACAACGCGCTGGTACCCGCTCTCGACGATGCAGGCTTCTACTTCGGCGATGACGTGACCGCGCAAAAGGCTGTCGATCTTCTTGAAACTCAGCTGTCCGGCGGCAAGCCATGGCGCGAACCTCAAATGTCTCGCGACAGCCGTTGTCTCGGCGCCCTCACGTGTGGCGATATCGACAGCCAAACGGGCCGAGAGCGCACGATCCAGTTGCCAACTCACCCCAACGCCGTGGCCTGGCGAGGCGAAGCAAACCGCGCTATCCAGAGCGCCGGTCAGGTCGTCTGCTATGATCCGGATATCCACAGCCTCAAGAGCGCTCAACTGAAGAACCCGAACGGCTGACGCGCACGACTCGGACGTTCACATCGAGCGTCCGAAGATTCGTAAGATTGGCCTGATCGATGCCGTCATCGGTAATGACCTGGTGGATATCGGCCAGACGGCAGATGGTGCAGAAATTCGGAGTGGTGAATTTGGAATTGTCGGCAAGCACGACGACCCGGCGCGCCGCGGCGATCATCGCCTGCTTCATCGCCGCGACCTCAAGCGAGGTCTCCGTGAGCATGTCTCCGGTGATGGCATGAGTGCCCAGAATGGCCACATCGGCGTGGATGGTGCGCAGGAAATTCTCACCAGGCTGCCCAACCAGAGTTAGAGAACCCGGCTTGCAGGTGCCTCCAAGCATGACGAGGCGTACCCCCGGCACGGTTGCGAGTATCTGCGCGATCGCGAGACTGTTGGTGACGGCCGTAAGCGCAATGGGCGCTGCGGCGATGGCGCGCGCGACTTCCAGCACGGTCGTGCTTGCGTCGAAAATGACACTCTGCCCGGCGCGAAGTTCCGACATCATGGCCGCGCCTATGGCCTCCTTCTCAGCCCTGGCGAAGTGTGAGGCAGTGGCGAGATCCGGCTCGAAGGTGGCGAGTTCCGTGCGCTGAAGCATCGCACCGCCATGCGTTCGCTCCAATGCTCCTTGCCGTTCCAGTGTCTCGAGGTCGCGCCGGATGGTCGAAGGTGACGCGCCGATGAGATCGATGAGTTCCTGAACGCCGACGGTTCCTTCCCGTTTAAGGCATTCGAGAATGAAAGCATGGCGCTTGGCCGGAATCAGATCGACCCGTCCGCGCCCGCCATCGTCTTCCCATGACCCGGCGGACGCTGAGGGCCCCGTATCTTCCACCGTTGATTTTCGAACATTCCTTGCCACGTTCGTATCTCCGCACAATGCAGCAACGCGCTCGCCGGAATCATAGCGAGCCCAACCTCGCGAATATCACGAATTCATTCGGCGAGCCCACTGGTTTGTCATGGCGATGAGCGAATTCCTATCGCTTTTGGCCTTATTAGAATTATTTTGACTGATTTTGACCATATGTGATAAGCGATGATCGTCAATCATCGTCAATGGGCACTGACAAGTGCGCAGATCTTGTCAAAAAAATGGGAATTTAAGTCAGCGATTCAGAGCGCTTGGGCTCTGTTGCGAACCGGTTGGAGGAACCATGTCTTTCTTGTCGAAGCTGAAATCGGCCCTTATCGGCGCCGCTGCCGCGGCCTTCTTGTCAACGGCTGCCGTCGCTGCCGATGAACCCACTGTCGGCGTTGTCGTGCCGACCCTGGATGCGCAATTCTGGAACAGCTATGTCGCTTTCATGAAGAAGGGAGCGGACGAGCTTGGTGTAAAGCTCGTCGTCCTCAACGCCGACAACAAGCCTGACCAGATGGTCAAGTCGCTTGAGGATCTGGTGGCCCAGAAGGTCGACGGCATTGTTTTCACGCCCTATTGGGCCACTGCCACTCGCGGGCTTACCTTGGCGAAGGAAGCCGAGATACCGGTCATCCTCACCGACAGCTATCCGGATTTTTCGCCTCAAACCGAGCGTTTCCCCAATTACATCGCCTTTATCGGGCCGAGCGATGAAGACGCCGGATACCAAATGGCCAAGGCGCTGTTCGCCGTGATCAAGCCGGGGCCTGATGGCAAGAAAGTAATCGGCGTGGTGAACGGCACCGCCGGCACCTCGGTCGCCATTGATCGCCGCAAGGGGCTGGAAGACGCTCTCAAGGAAGCGCCCGATGTGCGCGTCGCCGGCGAAGTCGATGGCAATTTCGTCCGTGATACGTCACAGACCGCATTTGAATCGCTCTTCCAGGGCAACCCCGACATCACCGGCGTCTGGGCCGCGAACGGCGGCACTGCGACCGGCGTGATGGCTGCGCTCAAGAACCAGGGGAAAGCGCCCGGCAAGGACGTTATGGTCGTCGGAATGGATCTCAACCCTGAGAATGTTGATGCGGTAAAGTCCGGGGATCTGCTTTTCGATATTGGCGGTCATTGGCTTCAGGGAGGCTTCGCCCTTGTCGCCCTTTTCGATCAGATCAAGGGTATTCCGGTTCCCCCGGGCGCTGACAATGTCAAGCTGAAGCTGCTGCCGCTGACCAAGGATCGCGTTGCGCAGTTCGAGAAGGACTTTCCTGGCGGCGTGCCGACATATGATTTCCGGCAGCACTCCCGCTTCTACAACAAGGACGCCAAGCCGGCCGTTTTCGAGATGCAATATAGCAACTGAACGTCCGATTGGGCCTGCCTGCAATCCCACGGTTGCAGGCAGGCTTTGCCTGGCATTTGGGCGTAGTCAATTCATGACACTTGCTGCGAGCGACCTGAGCAAAAGCTACGGCCAGACACGTGCCGTGGATGGCGTATCCGTGGTGCTCCGGCCCGGTATGGTTCACGCCATCGTCGGCGAAAACGGAGCTGGCAAATCGACGACCTTGCGTATGCTTGCGGGCGCAGAGCGGCCTGACAGCGGCGTTATGACGTTGGATGAAGCAAGCTATGCGCCACCAAGTGTTATCGGTGCGGCGGCCCTTGGCGTATCGCTTGTATACCAGGAAATCACCATCAACCGTTCGCTGACTGTCGCCGAAAACATCTTCATCGATCGTCTGCGACAGTTCGCCGGCCCTATCGGTCTTATCGATCGCAGACGTATGGAAGCCGCGGCGCAGACGATCCTGGAACGGATCAGCGCGCAAATATCGGTCTCTGCCGATACAGGCCGCCTCAATCTCGGCGAGCTGAAATGCATCGAGATCGCCCGAGCGCTGTCTACAAATCCGAAAATCCTCCTTCTCGACGAATCCACCGCCTATCTCGATCATCGAGAGGTTCAGGCGGTCCTTCGCGTCATCAGCGAACTCAAAGGGCAGGGGATGACCGTAGCCTTCGTTTCTCATCATCTCGACGAGGTGCTTGCCGTCGCGGATGAATTGACGATCCTGAAAGACGGGCAATATGTCGGAACATATCGCACGACCGAGATCGAGCCCAATGAAATTCATCGCCGCATGGTGGGGCGCGAGCTCGCGAGAAGTATCTATCCGCCGCGGCCGAGAGATACAGGCAAGCCTGTTGTCTTCGAAGCCTGCGACGTCGCCGTTGGGCGCGAACTCGGGGGCGTCAGCCTGAATGTGCATGCCGGCGAAATCCTCGGCCTTGCCGGATTGAAGGGCGCTGGCGCCGAAGCGCTGTTCGCGGCCATTTGCGGCGACTTACCCTTGCGTGGTGGCTCGATGAAGCTTGCGGGTGGTTCATACGTGCCGTCAAGCCCGAGGTCTGCCTGGGGACAGGGCGTCGCTTATCTGCCGGGTGACCGTCACAATGAAGGTCTGATCGCCGACTTCAGTATCCTCGACAATCTTGTGATGGCCCGCCCGCCGCATCATGGGCCGTTCTTCCATCGCACCGCTGCCATTGCCATCGCGGGTGACCTCATCGCCCAGATCGGCATCAAGACGCACAGCGTCGATGCGTCCTGCCGTTCACTCTCGGGAGGCAACCTGCAAAAGGTGGTGATCGGCAAATGCTTGGCTGTCCAGCCACGTCTGCTCCTGCTCAACAATCCTACACGCGGCGTTGATATCGGCGCCCGCACGGAAATCTATCGCATCGTTAGGCAGAAGGCGGCGCAGGGCCTCGCCGTGATCCTGTCTTCAGAAGACATGCCCGAGCTGATCGGTATGTCGGACCGCTTGCTGGTGCTCCGGCAAGGACAAATTACGCATCGCATCGAGACGGCAGCCGATGCCACCGAGCATGACATCATTGGACATATGGCCTGACCATGGAAACGAACGAGACCTCGAGCGCCACCAAAACACCGAATGCAACCGGGGAACCTGGCGTCAATGCCAGCCGGTTCGAAGTCGTCAAACGCGGCTTTCCGCTTGCCATGCTCGTCCTGCTCATTGTGATCTTCTCGATAGCCTCGCCACGCTTCCTGACCTTCAGTAACCTTCTCATCGTGCTTCAGCAGGGCACGGTGCTGCTGGTTGCCGCCCTGGGAATGACCTTCGTCATCATGGCCGGTTCAATCGATCTTTCGGTCGGCTCAATTGTTGCACTCGCGGCATTGGCAAC
The DNA here is from genome assembly GCF_001428185.1 of Mesorhizobium sp. Root695. Classification (NCBI taxonomy): domain Bacteria; kingdom Pseudomonadati; phylum Pseudomonadota; class Alphaproteobacteria; order Hyphomicrobiales; family Phyllobacteriaceae; genus Mesorhizobium; species Mesorhizobium sp. Root695. The sequence continues at coordinate 24,561 of NZ_LMHO01000028.1, forward strand.
CGCATTGACAGCGGACAGCCTTGGCGCCGCGGCGATCATTCCCGCCATTGCTGTCGGTGCTGTTGCCGGATTGGTCAATGGCGTTCTCCTGGCCAAAGGCAAAGTGCCGTCCTTCATCGCAACCATGGGAGCGATGGTGGTCTATCGCGGCATCGTGCTTCTTTTCACCCGCGGCGCTCCTGTCTCGATCGAGGATGAGCAATTCCTGGATGTATATACCAATCGGACTTTGGGCATTCCGCATTCCGTGATCATTGGGTTGGTGCTGATGGTTATCGCGTATGGCATCATCAACAGGACGGTGTTCGGGCGCGAGGTTCGCGCAATCGGCGGTGGGGAACGTGTCGCCATTTTAACGGGCATTCAGGTCGCACGGGTGAAAGTCTATATGTACGTGCTTCTCGGTGCCTTGTGCGGCATTGCAGGCTTGTTGCAAGGCGCGCGCGCCATGGCCGCCACCGCCCAGCTCGGGGAGGGGCTTGAACTAGACGTCATTGCAGCGGTGGTAGTCGGCGGAACACCATTGACTGGAGGCGTAGGCAGTGTTGTCGGTACCATGCTCGGCGTTCTGATAATCACGCTTTTGTCGAACGGAATGAATATGGCCGGCGTCGATCCGTACCTTCAGAATATCGTCAAGGGTACGGTCCTGGTCTGCGCCGTATTCGTGACCATTGATCGCAAGAAGATCGGCATCATTAAGTGATTGGGAAACATCCGCACGCAGCAGGAGGAGGTCTCACGTCTTGGAACCGAAGTGGTGCACTCAACACCATGGGCCGAAGCTTTCTCAGCGCAGGAGACCGGTCACCCACCCATCATGAATGCGCAGACTTCGTTCGCCAATCATGCTCCTGTCGGAATCCTAAAAGCTCGCGCAGCTTGCGATTTGAGATTGGCCCCTCAAATTCGTCTATCGAACGCGTGATCGGCGTGCCTGGTGCATGCTTCTTGAGAAATTCTTCTGTTGGCGAGTCGGCGACGATGTTGTCGTTAACGGCATTAAAGACCTGGAATCCCAAACCGTCCTTCTCGATGCAAAGATGGACGATCTGGCCCAGATCGCGCGCGTCCATATAGGTCCAGCCGTCGCGCCGTCGTTTCGAGGCGTCCGCCAGAAACTCTGGGAAGCGGACATAATCTTGCGGTTCGACAACACCGCCTATTCTGAGGGCATAGATGTCAGATCCCGTGCGCGACGCGAAGGAGCGTGCGATCTTCTCGCCCAGGACCTTGGAAAGACCGTAGCTGTCGGTCGGATCGGTATCGTAGTCCTCTTCCACCGGAAACGATGTGAATTCGCGTTCGCCTTCGGCAAAACACACGCCATACACCGTCTCGCTGGAAGCGGTGACGATCTTGCGGATGCCGAGCTTGGTAGCGGCCTCGATCACATTGTAAGTCGACTGCAGATTGGCGGCGAACATGGCGTTGTCCGGCCGCAAGAATATCCGCGGGATCGCTGCGAAATGGATCACGGCATCGACCATGCCGCGGCCCTTTCCGCCTAAATATTCGTTGAACCCGAAATGCAGCGTCAGCGCGTTATAGGTTTCGCCGGCGCTTCGACTGGCGAAGGTCCCTAGGGAAGAGATTGTCTCGAGGGTGAAGGCGGCGGCCGAAATCCTTGGTCTGCAGGATCTGCTGGGCCGCATGCCGCGGCAGTTGTCCGGCGGCCAGCGCCAGCGTGTCGCCATGGGCCGCGCCATCGTGCGCGACCCGGCAGCCTTCCTGTTTGACGAGCCGCTCAGCAACCTCGATGCCAAGTTGCGTGTCAAGATGCTCGCCGAAATCAAGAAGCTTCACCAACGGCTCGGGCGCACCAGCATCTACGTCACGCATGACCAGAGCGAGGCTATGACGCTAGCCGACCGCATAGTGGTGCTGAACCGAGGTTGCGTTGAACAGATAGGTTCCCCTTCCGAGCTCTACGAGAACCCTGCCAACCTTTTCGTTGCGAGCTTTTCAGGCCCTCCGGAGATGAACCTGATCAAGGGCCGAATCGACAACGACGCATTCGTCGCCGAGCAGGGCTTGCGCTTACCCTTGCCGGTGGATGCTCAGATGGGCGACAGGGATGGGGTAGTCTATGGGATTCGTCCGCAGCACATTGCCGTTGGTGGCTACCACTCTCAGGCGAGGGTGCAAGTGGTCGAGCCGACCGGTGAGGCCCAGGAACTTACATTAAGTGCAGGTGGGGTCGACCTCGTGGCTGAGGTGCGGGATCAGCCGCCCTTCAAACTTGATCAGGAGGTTGGGTTGGAGATTATGGAGTCAAAGGTGCATCTGTTCGATGCTCGTAGTGGCACCAGGATTGCTTAGGACGCGCTGACGGGCCAAAACAGCCCATCCCATCATGCCTTCGTCAGTTGCCACTTGCTGACTAGCGGAGACGCATTTGCGGTGAATCAAAGCTGGCCTCGTCCCTTGTGACTACAAATGTCACGAACGATGGCCATCCGCGGCCGCACCGAGGCGAAATCCGATGAAGCTTATGGCATCTCTCTGTCTGGCGACCTATCCAGACGCAAACTCCCC
>NZ_LMHO01000029.1:0-23502 GCF_001428185.1 Mesorhizobium sp. Root695
ACCACTTTGGCTTTTTCCTGCCACTCGCGGGTATCACCACTGTTCAGCAAATCCGCGAAAGTTCGTTCGATAACCACTTTGGCTTTTTCCTGCCACTCGCGGGTATCACCACTGTTCAGCAAATCCGCGAAAGTTCGTTCGATATACGGGCTACGGGGCGCTTAAATCGGCTTTACGTCGAGCTCTTGAAGGAGAACCCGGAGTGGGGCACCGGCGAGCGCCGGCAGGACATGAATCACTTCATGGCGCGGCTGATCTTTTGCTTCTTTGCGGAAGACACCGATATTTTCATGCAGACGGGCCTGTTTACAGGCACGATCGAGCGAATGAGCGCCAGGGACTCCGCCGACACCCATACGGTGATCAGCGAGCTTTTTCGGGCCATGAACACCAAGACCGCCGAGAGGGCTGGCGCCCGGCTGCCCCGCTGGGCCGACGCGTTCCCCTATGTGAATGGTGGGTTATTTTCGGGCAGCACCGACGTGCCGCGCTTCAGCAAGATTGCGCGTTCCTACCTGTTGCACATAGGCAATCTCGATTGGAAAAAGATCAACCCCGATATCTTCGGGTCGATGATCCAGGCCGTTGCCGACGATGAGGAGCGTGGAGCGCTCGGCATGCACTACACCAGCGTACCGAACATCCTGAAGGTGTTGAATCCGCTGTTCCTGGACGATTTACGGGAGAAGCTGGAGGAGGCTGCGGATAACCCCCGAATGCTCCTGAATCTGCGCAAGCGCATGGCAAGGATTAGAGTGTTCGACCCAGCGTGCGGCTCCGGGAATTTCCTGGTCATTGCCTATAAGGAGATGCGCGAGATCGAGGCGGAAATTAACCGGCGACGCGGTGAGGCCGATTGCCGTAGCGACATCCCGCTCACCAATTATCGCGGCATTGAACTTAGGGACTTTCCAGCCGAGATTGCGCGCCTCGCGCTCATTATCGCTGAGTATCAGTGCGATGTGCTCTATCGCGGCCAGAAAGAGGCTTTGGCCGAGTTTCTGCCGCTCGATGCCCAGAACTGGATCACCTGCGGTAACGCGTTGCGACTCGACTGGCTAAGCACCTGTCCGCCGACCGGGACGGGCGTGAAATTGCAAGGCGACGACCTGTTCAGTACGCCGGTCGATCAGGCGCAGATCGACTTCCAGAATGAAGGGGGCGAGACATACATCTGCGGCAATCCGCCATACTTGGGGACCAAGTACCAGACGCAGCCGCAAAAGGCCGAAATCGCCAACGTATTCAACGCCGATCCTATAAATTTTGGCAACCTGGACTACGTCGGAGGCTGGGTCAGACTGGCCGCTGACTATATCACGCGGAGCCCGCGCTCGTCGTTTGCGCTCGTGAGCACGACGAGCCTTTTCCAGGGGGAGCAGGCAGAGATCGTCTTTTGGATCCTTCAGCGTTTCGACCTTGCAATCGCTTGGTGTCACACCGCCTTCAAGTGGGCGAACCAAGCTACGAATAATGCAGGCGTTTCGTGCTGTATCGTGGGCATCTCACGAAAGGAAGATACCGTACAAAGGGCAATCTACGATGGAGACTCTGCCCGAACTGTCTCCAATATTGGTCCTTACTTGGTGTCGATGCCTGACGTCGTGGTCACAAAGCGAGGCTCACCGTTGTCGACGGAACTTTCTCCGATGTCATATGGGAGTATGTCTAACGACAACAACGCGTTCACGATTTCGTTCGATGCGTATCGAGAGGCACTGCGCGCGAATCCGGATAACGGCCGTATCCTTAAATTTTCAGTAGGCGGCAACGAGTTTATAAATGGGATCGTTCGACCTGCAATATATATCGAGCCGGAGACGAAGCTCACTGATGAGCAGGTCGCTGAGTTCTCCGGTGTCTTTGACCGCGTCAAAGAATATCGAAGCTTGAGCCCACGTGCGGCCACGAAACGACTCAGCCAAACGCCGATGTATTTTGCCGAGCGGCGGCACCGTCCCGGAAGTAAGATTTTCGTCCCGCAAATTTTGTCTGAGCGGCGACCATACATTACGGCAGGTCTACTAGATGAAGATTCGCTGGTGATCGCGCCCCATATGCAGATCACGGATAGCAGGCTTCACAACCTCGCTATCCTCTCCAGCAAGCTTCACCTCATTTGGGTGGCCACGGTTTGCGGTAAACTTGAAACGCGGCTGCGATATTCCAACACGCTTGGCTGGAACACCTTTCCGGTTCCGACACTAACCGAAAAGAATAATGCCGACCTCAAGCGCTGCGCCGAGGACATTCTGCTGGCGCGCGAGGCGCATTTCCCGGCAACGATCGCCGATCTCTATAACTCGGACGAAATGCCTGCTGATCTGCGCGAGGCCCACGAACGAAATGACGAAGTGCTGGAGCGCATCTATATCGGCCGACGGTTCCGAAATGATACCGAGCGGCTGGAAAAGCTTTTCGAGCTCTACACCAAGATGATCGCCGTGCAGGGAGCGAGCAATAAACAAAGGGCAGGGGCAAGCGCGTGAACAGTGAAGTCAAATCCGTACCATCGATCTCGGTCTCCTACGCTCACACGGGCAATTCCGCCAAAGCCAACGAATTCGGCATGCGCCCAATGCAGGAGCGCGCCTACGAAAAGCGGGGCGAACAGTACCTGCTGATCAAATCGCCGCCGGCGTCGGGAAAGAGCCGGGCGCTCATGTTTATTGCCCTCGACAAGCTCCACAACCAGGGCCTCAAGCAGGCAATCATCGTCGTGCCGGAAAAGTCCATCGGCTCAAGCTTCAACGACGAGCCGCTGACCAAATACGGCTTCTGGGCCGACTGGACCGTTGCGCCCAGATGGAACCTGTGTAACGCGCCCGGCGCCGACGGCGGTAAGGTCAACGCGTTGGGGGCCTTCCTCGCCAGCAACGACCAGGTTCTGGTCTGCACCCATGCCACCTTCCGTTTCGCCGTCGACAAGTTCGGTGTCGAAGCGTTCGACGATCGGCTGATTGCTGTGGACGAGTTCCACCACGTCTCAGTCCACCCTGACAACAAGCTTGGCCTGCATTTGGGCCAATTTATCGGCCGGGACCGCGTGCATATCGTGGCGATGACCGGTTCCTACTTCCGGGGTGACGCGGACGCTGTGCTGTCGCCCGAGGACGAGTCTAAATTCGATACCGTCACCTACACCTATTATGAGCAGCTAAATGGCTACGAGTATCTGAAAGAGCTCGATATCGGCTACTATTTCTATTCGGGGCCTTATTCCGACGACATTCTGAAAGTGCTGGATTCCTCGGAAAAAACCATCATTCACATTCCCAACGTCAATGCGCGTGAAAGCACCAAGGATAAGATTCGCGAGGTTGAGCATATCATTGAGGAGCTGGGCGACTGGCAGGGGACCGATCCAGCTACCGGTTTCCAGCTAGTGAAAACGGCCGATGGTCGTGTCCTGAAAATAGCCGACTTGGTCGACGACGACCCTGCCAAACGCGACCGTGTATCTGCCGCGTTGAAGGACCCGGCGCAAAAGAACAATCGCGACCATGTCGACATCATCATCGCTCTTGGTATGGCGAAAGAAGGGTTTGACTGGATTTGGTGCGAGCACGCGCTGACGGTCGGCTATCGGTCTAGTCTGACGGAAATTGTCCAGATCATCGGCCGCGCGACACGCGACGCTCCGGGCAAGACCCGTACCCGTTTCACCAATCTGATCGCGGAACCTGATGCCTCCGAGCAGGCCGTATCCGAGGCCGTCAACGATACGCTAAAGGCGATAGCGGCAAGCCTGCTCATGGAGCAGGTGCTTGCCCCGCGTTTTTCGTTCACGCCCAAGACACCCACCAGCGGGCCGGCCGAAGGGTTTGACTATGGCGAGAAAGGCTATGATCCCGGTCAATGTAACGTCGGTTTTGACCACCAGAACGGGCAATTCCAGATCGAAATCAAGGGCCTGGTCGAACCAAAAAGCAAAGAGGCGACTCGTATCTGTAAAGAAGACCTCAACGAGGTCATTGCAACCTTCGTCCAGGATAAGACCACCATCGAGCGGGGCCTGTTCGACAAAGAGCTGGTGCCTGAGGAGCTCACGCAGCTGCGCATGGGCAAGATCATCAAGGATAAGTACCCCGAACTCGATGCCGAGGACCAGGAGGCTGTGCGCCAGCACGCCGTGGCCGCCCTTACTCTGACCCAAAAGGCCAAGGAAATCGCCTTGAGTTCAGTCGACCCCGCCACCGTCGGAAACACCGCCTTCATTCAGGGTGTTCGGCAATTCGCGATGGACGTGCGGGAGCTCGACATCGACATGATCGACCGCATCAACCCGTTCAGCGAGGCTTATTCGATCCTGGCCAAGACGATGAGCGAGGAAAGCCTCAAGCAGGTTGCGGCGATCATCGCCGCCAAGCGCGTCAACCTGTCGCTCGAAGATGCGCGCGAACTGGCTAGGCGAGCCCTGGCATTCAAACAGGAGCGCGGTCGCCTGCCGTCGATCACGTCGGCCGACGCGTGGGAAAAGCGCATGGCTGAGGGCGTCGCCTTTCTCGCCCGCAAGGCCAAAGAGGCGGCACAATGACCGACTTTTCCGACCTTGAACTGTTGGACGCGCTAGGCGTCGACATCGAGCAGGAAAAAGCGTCCGCTCGGTCTCCCCACGAGGAACGCATCATCGCGGGGTTTGAGGAAATCCAGCGTTTCGTTGAGCAGCACGGGCGCAACCCGCAGCATGGTGAGGGCGGCGATATCTTCGAGCGGATTTATGCTGTGCGCCTCGATCGCCTGCGCGCTTTGGAAGACTGCCGTGTTCTTTTGGAACCCCTCGATCGCCAGGGGCTGCTTGTGTCAGCCGCTTCGCGGTCACAAGCCCCAATAGCACCCGACGATGACGACGAACTGCTGGCCCAGTTGGGTGTAACTGCCGATGCGACCGATGACCTTACCGATTTGCGCCACGTCCGCTCAACGGTTGATCGCCGAGCCGCCGAGGACATTGCCAACCGAGAGCTTTGCAAGGATTTTGAGAAGTTTAAGCCCCTATTCGAGCAGGTACAAAAAGACCTGGAAACGGGGCTCCGGCAGACCACTCTCTTCGCGATGAAAGCCGAGATTCAGCCCGGCCATTTGTTCATCGTCGGTGGCCAAAAGGCCTATGTTGCAGAAATGGGGGAGGTTTTTTCGAATGCCCAAGGCCGCACTGACGCGCGTCTTCGCGTCATTTTCGACAACGGCACGGAAAGCAATCTACTGATGCGCTCGTTGCAGCGAGCTCTGCATAAGGACGACGCAGGCCGGCGCATCTCAGATCCCGTGGCTGGTCCCTTGTTCACCCAGGAAAGCGATGATGGTGACCAGGCGAGCGGGACAATTTACGTGCTGCGCAGCAAATCCAACGATCCCACGGTCGTCGCAAACCGTGCAATTTTGCATAAGATTGGAGTGACGGGCGGCAGCGTTGAACGCCGCATCGCCAACGCACGGCTCGACCCGACCTTCTTGATGGCCGATGTGGAGATTGTCGCCACCTATGAGCTCTTCAACATTTCTCGCGCGCGCCTTGAGAACGTCATCCATCGCATTTTCGGCGCCGCACGCCTGGATATCGAAATTAAGGATCGCTTCGGGAATCCTATCATCCCGCGAGAATGGTTCCTGGTGCCTCGTTTTGTAATCGACGAAGCTATCGAGAAGATCAGAGACGGCACGATCGCCGGCTACGCTTATGACCCAAAGACCGGAACCCTTCGGCAATAACACCGACAGCCGCCTTCGATATCACTCGATGCCGTGCGCCGAACCGGCCGCCAGCACCATTCCGATCGCATAGAACCGACGGTTTTACGACTGCGGCGCTGCAGCGCGCGGCATCTTTCAGCGGGGCGCCAGCGGCTTTTTCACCGTCTTGAGCAGCGCGCGCTGGATGACCTCATTGCCGGCAACGGCGGAGCCGTTGTCGAGCATATCCTGCCCTCCATCAATGTCGGAGACGAAACCGCCGGCTTCGCGGATCAACAGCAGGCCGGCGGCGATGTCCCAGGCTGACAGGCCGGTTTCCCAGAAGCCGTCCATGCGGCCGGCCGCGACGTAAGCGAGATCGAGCGCGGCGGAACCGAGACGCCGCACGCCCGAGACCTCGGCCATTACGTTGCGCAATTCGACGAGGAAATTGCCGTGGTGGCCGCGTCCCAGATGCGGCATGCCGCAGCCGATAACCGTGTCGACCAGCTTGGTGCGGCCGGAGACGCGCAGCCGGCGGTCGTTCATGAAGGCGCCACCGCCGCGTTCGGTCGTATAGAGCTCGTCCATCGCCGGATTGTAGATGACACCGGCCACGATCTGCCCCTGGCGCTCGAGCGCGATCGAGACGGCGAAGAGCGGAATGCCGTGCAGGAAATTGGTGGTGCCGTCGAGCGGGTCGACGATCCAGCGGTGCTGGTTGTCATCGCCTTCGACCACGCCGCGTTCTTCCATCAGGAAGGCGTAGCCGGGACGCGCCTTCGACAGCTCAGCAAACAGGATGTCCTCGGCCTTGCGGTCGGCCTGGCTGACATAGTCGCCAGGACCTTTCAGCGAGACCTGCAGGTTCTGCACCTCGCCGAAGTCGCGCGACAGCGAGCGGCCAGCCTTCATTGCGGCCTGAACCATGACGTTGAGAAGTGCTGAACGTGCCATCGTGCTTTTTCCTGCTACTGCGCATCAGTCCGCGCGGCGAACGTAACTGATTTCGTTGTTGTCGACGAATGCTAAGCATGCCGATGCCGGCGTAAGCCCCTTCCGGGTTAGCGCTATCTATGATAATGTCCTTTATCATAGATAGGAATGCACATGACCGGCCGCTTCTCAATGTACGTCATCACCGCCCTGGTCGACACGATCACCGGCGGCGCCGGTAACGACCAGTCGCCGCCGATCGGCATTTACCGGTCAGGGCCAAAAATCGAGAAGTTCTTCATGGATTGCGGTCTGGACATGCGCATCGGCGTGAAATCGCGGGTGCCGGCCACGTCCGACTTCCTGCGGGAGACCAGCTCGCATTGGGAAGGCGACGAGCGCCTCGAACGCATTGTCTTGAAGGTTTGTGACCCCCGTGAGTATCTGGCCGAGCCCGACAAGGCGGCGGCAGTCAGAGAGCACCTGAACCGAGCCCTTGAGCCTGACGGGCTGGCGGTGACGGTCGTGGGCGGAAAAGCCCACCTGACCGTCCGGGGCGCCTCGGGCATGATCATCCAGCCCTTTATCACCAAGATCACCGTTCTGAACTTCGACACCGTGCAGGCCGAGATTGCCCGCGCGTTGCCGAATGCCAAAGACGACCCGGAGGACGCGGTTACTGCCGCCTGCTCCCTGGTCGAGGCCGTTTGTCGGTCGATTCTTATCGAGCTCGGGCTCCCCCTGCCCGCGAAAAGAGACGTCGACGGCCTTCTGCGCGCGGTCCAGGAGCCGCTTGGGCTGTCACCTGGCCGGTCTGACCTGCCGGCCGAGGTCGAGGCTGACATCAGGCAGATTCTAGGCGGGCTGACCTCTGTGGCCAAGGGTATCGGAGCATTGCGCACTCACGCCGGCGACGCTCACGGCCGGGAGAAGGGCTTCAAGCGCATCGACCCGCGCATTGCCCATTTCGCCATCAACGCCGCCAGCTCTATCGCACTGTTTCTCATCGAGACGTGGGAGCGGAAAGAGCATCGGACCCTGCCCCAGCATGGAGAACCGGCATGAACGAGCTTTCCATTCTTCCTTCCCACACCTCTTTGCCCGCCATTATCGGCGCCGCGAACCCGCAGCTGCAGATGCGATTTCTGGAGTTTTTCACCGCCAACATCCGCAATCCAAACACCCGAAAAGCCTATGCCCGAGCCGCAATTGATTTTTTAGCCTGGTGCGGCGATCGGGGCGTGACCGCCCTCCCCGCCATCCAGCCTATGCATGTCGCAGCCTGGATCGAGGAGCTCGGCCGGAGCCATTCCGTCCCGACGGTCAAGCAGCGCCTGGCGGCCATCCGCCACCTGTTTGACTGGATGGTGGTTGGCCAGGCAATGCCCAGCAACCCAGCCCACACGGTCCGCGCGCCCAAGTATTCGGCCCGCACAGGAAAAACGCCGGTGCTGGCGCCCCAGGAGGCACGTCAGCTGATCGACAGCATTCCGGTGGACACCATCATCGGATTACGTGACCGGGCGCTCATCGCCCTCATGACCTACTCCTTTGCCCGCATCGGTGCCGCGATCGGCATGGAGGTGCGCGACCTATTCGTGCAGAATCGGCGCTTGTGGGTCCGCTTGCACGAGAAAGGCGGCAAGCGGCATGAGATGCCTTGCCATCACAGCCTAGAGCAGTATCTCGACGCCTACCTGGACGCCGGCGCCTTGCGGGACCACCCGCGCTCGCCGCTGTTCCGCACCATCGGACGCGGCACTCACCAGTTGTCGGAGACCCCCCTCACCCAGGGCGACGCCTTTGCCATGATCCGCCGGCGGGCAGCCGCCGCCGGCATCGACACGCTGATCGGCAACCACACTTTCCGCGCCACCGGCATCACCGCATACCTGAAGAATGGCGGGACGCTTGAGAAGGCCGCACACATGGCCAACCACGCGTCGACCAGGACAACGCAGCTCTATGATCGACGGCATGACGAGGTTAGCCTCGACGAGGTCGAACGCATCCTGATCTAAGCGCTCGGCATGATGACCGGTTAACCGGGCTCATAATCGTAAAATCGTATTTACGCTTCGGGAGTAAGGCCCTGAAGGCCCCCCTTGCGAGGGCCTTCAGGCAATGTTCTAGAACAGGTGCTCGGCTTCCAGTGCTTCACGCACAGAGTCGGGAAGGCGCCATTGCCATGCCGACGCCGTATGGTCCCACTGGTAATCGAAGAAATCGGCCTCATCGTCATAAGCCGAAGTTCCGGCCATACGACGGCCGAAGGCACCCATGAGGCCGGAGAACTGCTTCATGCTGTAATTGCTCGCTTCATAGAGTTCTGCGCTCGAAGCCCAATCAGGATGGGCCTCGTAGAGCTTCTTGAGCACTGCCAGCATGCCGGTGGAGAGCGGGATGCGCGTCAGCACACGCCGCGCAAAATCAACCGTCACGAACTTTGAGCCATCGCCAGCCGCACCCGGAGGCAGCGGCTGCTTGGGAGCATTCGTGACCGGAATAGCCATGACCTGCTCACCGGGCTGCATCTTCTGGACGACCTGACTGATCTCCTCAGGCGTTCCTTCAAACATAAACATCTTCATAAGAGGCTCCTCTGGGCCTGCTCCAAGCGAGCCGACAGCCTGTATCTAGCGATGGGCAACGGTGATTGCAAGGTCTGGAGCACACTTTTAGGAAATCGCCGGCGTCATAATCCCTGCCCTCGGCCTGCCCTGGCTTTGCTCCGTCCCTGCTCCATCGCGAAAACGCGGTGTATTTGAGCGAAGGGGCTGCCTTTAAGACAGCCCCGGTCCGTGGCGAGGAATGGCGCCCCGTCCTGCCGGGACAATCTCAGGGGCAGCTTCGGCCTCATCATCGGAAGTGAGAGCCCCCTCCCCGAACCAGGCGGCAATCGCAAAGGCGCTTCAATCCTTGAGCTGGGAAGCGTTGGCGTTCTGTATGGATCTCCGTCGGTAGGCTGCGCAGCGCGGCCGGCATCGGTCGGGAGATGCGCCGGCGCCTGGCCTGGTCAATTGGACTGCCCGCTCTTTCGCTACGCTCCCGTGTGGCCATTGACCCTGCCCGCCCGTACCGGGCTCAGGCAAGCCGGCGCCAAGGCTCCCCGACCGGCCGCGACAGGCGCAGCCGGAGAAACCAACGGGAGAAATCTCCATGACACAGAAACAATCCAAGCGACCCAGCCACGAAGTCTACGTGGTCGAAGGCGAAGGCGATAAGACGCACTGGACCAAGGTCGGCGCGGCGTGGCCACACGACGACGGCGAAGGCTTCAACATCACCCTGAGTGCCCTGCCCCTCAACGGCCGGCTGGTCATTCGCAAACCGAAACCGCAAGAGGACCGGGACTAGTGGGTCCCCTCCCCTGCAACACCGTGTTGCTTGGCGACTGCATCGAACAGATGCAGCGCCTCGCGGCCGGGTCGGTCGACTTCATCCTGACCGATCCGCCGTATCTGGTCCGCTACCGCGACCGCTCCGGCCGCACCGTAGCCAACGACAACAATGCCCGCTGGCTGAAGCCGGCATTCGCTGAAATGCACCGCGTGCTGAAGCCCGGAGGCCTGTGCGTCAGCTTCTACGGCTGGGACCACGCCGGCGAGTTCCTTGACTCCTGGCGAGCAGCCGGGTTCCGGATTGTCGGGCACCTGGTGTTCTGCAAACCTTACGCGTCGTCCCGCCGCTTCCTCAGGCATCATCACGAGCAGGCGTATCTTCTCGCCAAGGGCAAGGCCCCCTGCCCTGCCCGGCCGGTGTCCGACGTCATGCCGTGGGATTATACCGGCAACCGCCTTCATCCTACCCAGAAGCCGGTGGCACCGCTGCAGACGCTCATCGAGACCTTCAGCCAGCCTGGCGAGCTCGTCCTCGACCCGTTCTGCGGTTCAGGCTCGACCCTGGTAGCCGCCAAAGCGGCCGGCCGCCAGTTCCTCGGCATCGAGCTCGACAAACAGCACCAGTTCACTGCATCCCTGCGCGTCAACGCCATGGAGGCGGGCTAGCCGCCTCGTAAAAGCGTAGAATCGTATTTACGACTTTACGCTTTATCGTAACCGTGCTCGGATGCACGCATGCTCTACTTTGCCTACGGCTCCAACATGGACACCGACCAGATGAAGGCCCGCTGTCCGGGCGCCACGAAAGTCGGCAAAGCCTGCCTCCCCGGCCACCAGCTCACCTTCCCGAGGCTGTCTAAGGGGCGCGGCTGTGGCGTGTCGTCGGTCGCAGCAGCTGACGGGCTCGACGTCTGGGGCGTCGTTTATCGCCTCACGACGGCGGATGCCGCGCGACTGGACGCCAACGAAGGCTTCGTTGCCGGGCGTGCCGCACACCTGAACAGTTACTACCGCACCACAATTAGCGTCGTCATGGACGACATCGCCGTGGAGGTCGAAACTTATATCGGCGTCCCCCAGGAGGCGCCGCCGCTGCCGAATCTTGAATATCTTAAGCTCATTCGGAATGGCGCGCGGGAGCACGACCTACCTGAAACCTATCGGGCGCTGCTTGAGGCCTTGGTGGCCTCGGATCAAGAGCCCCGACAAGTCGTATAATCGCATAATCGTAAATACGCTTTTGCAGAAATGTGGCTCGGCCGCCACTGGTCGTTAGGGCTTTGTTAACCAAAGCTGGGCGAAAACTGAAAATCGTGAAATCGTATCGTCGTAGAATCGTAAATGCGACGAACCACAAATACAGAAAGGCGACGGCATGATCATTGGCGTGCTCAACCAGAAAGGCGGTGTCGGCAAGACCACGATCGCCGTGAACCTCGCCGCAACCCTCGCAAAGACCGGTAGCCGCGTGCTCCTGGTCGATGCAGATCCCCAGGGCAGCGCTCTCGCCTGGTCAAGCGCCCGCGCGCTCGCACCGATCTTTTCGGTTGTAGGGATGGCTAAGCCGACCCTGCACCGCGACTTGCCGGATATTGCCAAGGATTACGAGGTCGTGGTGATCGACGGCGCTCCTCGCGTCAACGAGCTCGGGCGCGCGGCCATCCTGGCCAGCGACGTGGTGCTCATCCCGGTACAGCCGTCGCCTTACGATATCTGGGCCGCCGCCGACACTGTCGCCCTCATCCGCGAAGCCCAGCAATTCAAGCCCAATCTGAAAGGCGTATTTGCGATTAATCGTAAAATCGCAAATACGGCGATCGGCCGCGACGTGGTTACCGCCCTTGAGGCTTTCGGAGATATTCCCGTGCTGACAGCCGCGCTGCACCAGCGCGTCATTTACGCGGAGAGCGCAGGGCAGGGGCTTTCCGTCATCGAGGTTGCACCGCATGGCGACGCCGCCCGCGAGATTGCGAAGCTGGCCTCGCAGTTGTTCAACCAGCAAGAAAGAAAAGTTGCATGAGCCGCAAGACCGTCCCGTTCAACATGCCGACCAAGGCCGCGCCGTTGCCGCCGGCGTCTGACGCCTGGGTAGGCACGGCAACGAACGACGTCCCGGAAGGGAAGGGGGCCAAGGTTACCCAGCTGAAACCGGCGCCGGCGCCGGCCGAGGCGATGAAGCGGTTCACCATCGATGTGACCGAGAGCCTGCACAAGCGCATCAAGGGACAATGCGCCATGCGCGGCGTAAACATGGCCGACACCATCCGGGAGATGCTTGAGAAGGCCTTTCCAGAGCCTAAAGCGTAAAATCGCATTTACGCTTTTACGATTCTACGCCGCCGAAAGATGCCTACAACTCAGGCAGTCCAATTCCCCGCACTCCCGAATCAGGGCTAATGTGCCGTCGTGACCACTTACGCCATCCGAGACGCCGACCTGCTCGCCAAGCTTGAAGAGGCTCGTGGCAAGTTTCTGTTCGAGACAACGGTCCGCAATCTTGAGCACCAGCAGGCCGAGCGCGACGCCGACGCCGTCAAGGCGGCCGCGCGCGCGACACACCTCGCGACGTTATCCAGAGACTCCCGCCGGCGCGCCATCGTCCGCGAAGTTATCGAAAGCGAAGGACCGTCTCCGGATCTCCTGCGGTTCCTGCCGACCCCGCTTGCCATCTGCGGCTTGCCCTACCGCCGCCTCCCGACGGGAACGCCATACTTCGAGCGCCAGCAGGGCCGCATGGCGGTCACGGTATCACCAGGCTATCTGCGCTCGCCGGACGGCAAGCTAGTCGCCCAGCCGATCCCGTGGGGTCCTAAGGCGCGCCTCATCATGGCTCACCTCAGCACCGAAGCCCTCAAGAACCGCAGCCCGATCGTCGAGACCGCGAACTCCCTCAGCGCGTTCATGCTCGACATGGGCTTCGAGGTAAGGGGAGGGGCTAACGGCTCCATCCAGCCCTTCAAGGAGCAGATGCGCGCCCTGGCGGCTTGCCGTATGGAATTCAGCGCCTGGGATGGCAAGAAGTCCTCCCAGATCGACGTGAAGCCCATGGAACGAGTGGAACTGTGGTTCGGCGACCATCCGGACCAGCAGAGTTTGTGGCCCACCACCATCGCCTTTTCGGAACGCTTTTTCGCCGAGCTGCAGAAGCACGCCCTGCCGATCGACGTTCGCGCTTTGCGCGCCTTCTCCAATTCGGCCCGCAAACTCGATCTCTTGTTCTGGATCAGCTACCGCATCACCCGCCTCAACGAGCGGCTGGTGCTGGACTGGAAGCCGCTGAAAGCGCAGTTTGGTGAAGGTTTCGCGCGTGACCGCGATTTCCGTGCCCAGCTGGCCGACGACCTCGCCAGCATCCACGAGATCTTCCCGAAGCTTCCGATCAAGCTCACCGACCGGGGCCTAGAAATGGAAGCCGCCGAGGCCTCCGTTTTGGCCATTCCGCGCCGCATTCGCGGCTAACCCCTCAATCCGAATCACTTGCACGAAAAAAGCGAGCAATCGCAGCTATTTAGGTACGCTGATTTGGTCGCACTTAACCGTATATTTTTCCCAAGTCTTTCAAGCCCTTGATAGGGGTGCTGCGCTGATTTGGTCGCGCCCATGCGCTGATTTGGTCGCGGTAAGGGGAAAAGATGCGCTGATTTGGTCGCGGGCGGCCGCTGATTTGGTCGCTCAATTTACGCTGATTTGGTCGCGCCCCTCTTATATAGAACAGAAATACCCAGAAAGACTCCTACAGAAAGCCTTCTTCCTAAAAGCCTTACAGAATCTCAGAAAAAGGGCCTACGGCGTTTTTCAAATTGGGATTTTTAAAGAGAAGAAGGCCGGTGATCAGGGGCAACCTCGGGAGCCTGGCAACATCGCCTTGGCTATCAGGAAGGCCGTACAGACGTTTTTGGCTGTGAGGAGGCGCCGGTGCACCGGACAGGGTGGAAAACGCGCCCTACGGGCTTCTGTGAGGCTTGAGATTGGTTGAACGCCACCCGCGAGGGGTGGCGTCCTAACCCTTGACGGTCATCGGCCTCCCGGCCTGTACCGCGACCACAGTGAATCACGGATCATTTTCGCGGTCAAACCCGCCGCTAAGAGATCTGCTTGGGAATACGGGTGTCAGAAATTTGTATGACACTGTCGCACACCGTGCTATAAGGGAGGTAACGAAAGAATCTGCCATGAGAACCAGCAAACCGATCTCCGTGACCCTCGGCCGCCAGCAGAGCAGCGTCGACGCGCGCCTGTCGTCCGGCGCCTACGATTCCGCCAGCGAGGTCATTCGTGCGGCGCTCCGCGCCCTCGACCGCGAGGAACAGACCATCACCGCCATCATGCGCGCCAAGGTGCAGGAAGCCCTTGACGATCCGCGTCCGGATATTCCGGCCGACGAAGTGTTTGAGCGCCTGGAGCGCAAACACGCCAAGCGCATGAAGGCCGCAGGCCGTGACGCATAGGGTCACTTTTCACGCCTTCGCGGAAAGCGATCTCGACAAAATCGACGACTTCATCGCACAGGACAGCCCGGAACGGGCGATCGCCTTTGTGCGTCGTATCCGGAAGCATTGCGAGCAGCTGGCAGAGATGCCCGAAAGTGGCCCGCGCCGGGAGGAGCTCGGCGCCGGCATTCGCACGTTGAGCTTCGAGCGCCGTGTCCTGATCATCTATCGCATCGAGGGGCAGGCCGTCCGGGTGCTCCGCATCCTTTACGCAGGCCAGGACTACCCGGCCAACCTCCAGGATGAGCCGGGGTCATGAGTGCCACACGTGTGACAGATGCTTTGCAGGCGATCCGTGATCGGATTCGCTGGTCGATCGACGACCCCCGGCCGAGCTTGTCGGCTGCCGAAGCTGAAGCCACTCTAAAAGCCTTTTTCGAGGCTGAAGCAAACCGCACCGTTGTCGGGCACGACAAACGGTTCCCGAACCATGACGGCGAGCCCGACTGACAGCACACCTGGTCGGATGCCGCCCGCTGAAGGCGGCTCTAGCGTCGACGAGGTGGAGATCCACACCCGTCTCCTTGAGGCCATGCAGCGGGCCAGCCTCAATGACCCTCGGCCCGGTGTGCCTATCGGCGAGCTGATTGCGCGGCTGCAGGCCCGTCTCCGCGACATGACCAAATCCAAAACCTAATCCTACCCGTCCTAACCCTTGTCCAAATATCCTCGGGGGTGTGGGGGCAGACAGCCCCCACGGGGTAGTTCGGACTTTCGGTTGCTTTGGATGCACGGGCCGTTGGGCGCGGCGGGGGTCTGGGGGGAACCCCCAGCTTCGCGCGGAGCGCGACCGCTACGGTATACAGGTTGCGCCGAGGTAGTGGCCCATAATCAACGGAAGCACGAACAGCATCACGCCGCCGGCGACGATGCCGAGGGCGCCCTCACTGCGGAACCAGCTGACAGCCCAGATGATGAGGCCGAGCGATGTGATGAGCACGCCGAGCTCGCCGGCGAATTGCACCAGAGGTCTGGTCGCCATGCAGAACAGGAACGGCTTCTTGTGGAACCAGGGCAGGGCGTACTGGTCGACGACGAACAGCACGAACAGCGGCACCAGAATGAGTGCGGCAAGATTGCCGAGAAGTCGCGAGGGCGAGGCCCAGGAGCCGACGGAGCGTTCGAGTGGAGAGCGTGACATCGGGTGACGTTAGCAGAACACAGGAGAGGGGGAAGAGGGAAGATTGACAGAGGTAATAGCGCACTTATACATTGCTTCGCAACATAGGTGCTCCGGCGGCCACAGGGGCGTGGCTTCTCGCCGGAAAGGAATGCCGTTCCGGCATGAAAATCGGGTGTGTTGCGCGGGCAACCCGCGCAGTTTTTGAACAGGGCGGAACGTGGCCATCTATCACTTCTCAGGCCAGGTGCTCGGTCGCAAGTCAGGCACCAATCAGGACGGCAGCTGGCGGCCCGGCTCAAAGGCTGTGGCGGCTGCCGCCTACCGATCGGGCGAGCGCCTGCAGGACCACCATCACAGGCAGACCCACGACTACAGCGGCCGGCGCGGCGTAGTACACGCCGAGGTCCTGGTGCCGCCTGGCGCGGCGCCCTGGCTCGCCGATCGCGCGCTGTTGTGGAACACTGTCGAAGGGATGGAGACGCGCAAAGACGCCCAGCTCGCGCGCGAATTCAACATGGCGTTGCCGCATGAGCTGACGCGTGAGGACCGCATCGATCTGGTCCGCGATTTCGCAGAGATGCATTTCGTGCGGCGTGGCATGGTCGCCGATATTGCCCTGCACGATCCGATTGCGGAGGAGGGCCAAAGCCCCAAAAACTTCCATGCCCATGTCATGCTGACGATGCGCCGCGCCACCGCGCGCGGGCTCGACCCGGTGAAGACCCGCGAATGGAACAGCCGGGAGCTGCTGAAGGTCTGGCGCATCGAGTGGGAGCTCGCATGCAACCGCGCGCTGGAACGCGCCGGCAAGCGGGAGCGCGTGGACCACCGCACCCTCAAGGCGCAGCGGGAAGAAGCTATCGCAGCCCATGACAGAGCGCGGGCGGCAGATCTGTCCCGCCGTCCGGAGATCCACGTTGGCCCCCAGGCCAAGCAGGCGACCAGGCCTGACAACCAGCCCAAGAGCCGGGTGCGCGAGGTGGGTGCCTACAAACAACGCGAAGGCGCAGCGCCACAGCGACGCCGGCGTGATTATCCGGGACGCGATGAGGGCAGCCGCCTCAATTTCCTGGAGAAGATCCTGACGGCCAACAACGCCGACAGCTACCGGCGGCTGAAGGCGTTGAATCATCGCATGGACCGGGTTCGGCGCAAGGTCGACTACTGGGAACGGCGCGCGGCGTTCCACCTGGAAGGCATCGCTGTTAGCCGTCAATTCCGGTTCAATCGCTGGAAGGCGGGCAAGGAGGCCAAGGCGGCGACCGCTGCGGAAAAAGAGCGCAAGGCTGCCCATGCCCGTCGCAGGCTTGCGCAGATCGGCGCGCTGATGAAAGCCCTGGACGGCATTCTGCGTGTCACCACACGTCGGCGTGAAACGGGACTGGTGCGGATGCGCGAGGTCGAGCGCTGGATCCGCCGTGTCCGGAGCGGTGGGCGGTCAGGTTCGCGGGGGCGTCGACGCTAACGAAGAAGCCCCATCCCGGCCGCGCCTCAAGGCACGCTACGCTCTTCGGCCTTGACCCGCAGCCAGGCTGGGGCAGGAGGCTTGGGACCAGAAAGCCCCGATGTGGGCTTTCTGCCCCATCAATCAGAGGGCGCCAGGCTGTGGAGCGGATCTGTTCTGGTCGGTTGGCAGCAAAGGAGCTTCGACGGTGACGCGGTTGCTCTGGACGACAGACGGACCAGGCCCATGCGCCGGCGGCCGGGTAAACCCCTGTGGTCGCGAGCCAGTCCAGCGATCCCACTTGCCTTTCCAGCGCCAGACCTTGCGGTAATCGAGACGTCGGCCGAACAGCGGGTAGGGGACGTGGCGCATCTTGGCGATAATGCGCGTAAGCGGCAGGCGCTGCACTTCAGCGGAATCGAGCAGCGGGTAACCGCTTTCGGAAAGACCGTCCTGGCGATTTTCGCGTGACCATTGGCCGGTGGCCTGGCTGGTGCCGGTGGAACTGGACATCGACGTCCCAGGCCCGAGCATGCGTGCAACATAATCGCCGGTGTCGTTGTCGTTGACGCCGAAGAACAGCCGCGCTGACGCGTTGCTGAGGAAGGCAGCGGCGCCGTCCTGGTAGACTTTCTGGACCTGCGGCAGGTTCTGCCAGATGAGCACTGGCGTGCAGTAGGCACGCAGCAGACCCGCCTGGCGCTCGAGGGGCTCGAGCCGGCCGAGCACGGCGACCTCGTCGAGCAGCAGCACGACCTTGCGCTTGGGAGGCGCCGACTTGGCGCGTGTCAGCGTTTTCAGCACGCAGCCGACCATGACGCGCAGCCAGGGGCCGTAGACTTCGAGCACGTCCTCGTCGACGCAGAGATACAGGGTTGAGACCTGGGTGGTGAGATCGTTGAGGGTGAACGTCGACGAGCTGGACAGGACGCCGGCGGGAGCGCCGGCCGACCATTGCTCGGTGCCCTTCTGCAGGTTGGACAGGATCGATGAAAATTCCTCTGAGAACTTCCCATCGGCGTCGACCGCGCTGGTCAGTGCCCCGGACGCGATCTCCTGGGCGGCCAGGGAAGGGGAGTGTTCGGCAATTTCCTGCATGGTGGCAATGAAGGTCTCTTTGGACCCCACCGACAGGCGGCGCACGGTCGCGAGATTGCGGCTCGCATCCGGTTCATGCAGCGTGTGCAGGATAAGCGCCTTCATCAGCGACACGGCTTTGCGGTCCCAGTGCTTTTCACGGCCGTCGGCTTCCGAGGCGACCATGAGGCTCGCCAGAGCCTCCGCGTCGTCACTTTCGTTTGGCGTGCCCTGCCGCACGATGTCGAGTGGGTTGAAACGCTCGGAGTGCGCGGGATCGGTTGGATTGAGCATCCACACTTGCCCGAGCTCGGCACGTCGCCGGCGGGTGATGGCGAAATTTTCGCCCTTTGGGTCGGTGACCACCATTGATCCACGATAGCTGAGCAGGTTCGGGATCACGACACCAAGGCCCTTGCCGGCGCCCATTGTGGCGAACACCATGATCATGCCGTCTTGCGAGAACCTCAGCAGGCGGCCGAAGGCGCCCCGGCCGAGGATGACACCCTGGCCACGGACAGCGCCGTGCCACACCTGGTGGAGCCGCCCGGCCCATTTGGCGGAGCCATGAGAGCCGCCCTTGCGGCGTCGGTAACGGCGGTATTTTCCAGGAGCGCGCGCCAGCCACAGCAGGCCCTGAAGCACCAGGAGCAGCAGCTTAATCGGTCCGACGATTGTCCAATAGAGCACGTCCATGCGTCTAGCCTCTCACGGCCGCCAGGCCACAGCAAACCGGTTGCCCGCACACGCGCCACTAACGGGCACGATAGCTCTCCACCGACATCAACGGCGCTTCGCTTCTTGCCAACCACAGAGCTCCGTCCGGCGCCGGCATGGCACGCGGCGTGACCGGCGCGAACACATCATCGTCGATCGCCGGCAGAAGCATCTCGGCTTGAGGGGGAGGGGCCACTTCCGTCTTTTCAACGAGCCTGCGCGGAACGCCCTTCATTTTCTCGGGTCGGCGGCCGAGGCGAGCGATCCAGACCGCGCCCTCGGCCGGCAAGACGTGCGGCTCCACCACATCGAAGCCACCGTCATTGAGCGGTTCGGCAAGTCGGAGGGCCGGCGCAGCCACGGCGGTGGAACGATCGGGTTTGGGCGGCACCGAGAAGGGCTGGCCGTTTCGGTGTGCCGCGACATAGATGAGATAGTCCAACCGTTCGAGCAGCTCGCTCGAGCGGGGATGCGGAATCATCAGCTGACTGCCCGTGGTCGCATAGATGATGTGGTCGGGGCGGCCGAGAATGGCCGCCGGCGATCGGCCCGATGACGAAGGTGCTGGGGACGGCGCTGCCGCGGGAACGGCAGCCGCGGGCGCTGATGCCGCCGACCCCGGCGGCATGATGTTCTGAATGGTCACCTGGACCGGTGCGACGCCCTCGCTGCGCTGGACCATTTGGCTGGGTATCGACGGCGGCGCCGGTTGCACGGTGCCCGCCGGCTGTGATTTGTTAGGCGAAGGCCTGTCAAACCTCGACAGGATGAAAGACACGATTTTCCAGCCGATCAGCCAGCAGCCTCGAAAAATCCAGACGTAGAGCTTCAGAACATCCAATGGCCGCTCCCGTTTATGATCAGTACGCCGCGAAGATCTGCCGCCATGCCGGCCTCCCTGCAGGCATCTATGACGGCCAGGACCTCAACGACGTCGTCATGGCCCTCCCTCTCGGCGAGGGCCACGCCATACTCGCTGGCACGGAGCTCGAAGAATTGCCGAGGCTCGGCGAAACGGTTTCGGTCAATAATCACATGCAGGCCAATTTCTTCGACGTTATCGGCATGGACGGCAGGGAGCTTCATGAGTTTACCGCGCCGATACTGGTTCGGCGCGGCTACATCGAGCGCCTTGAAGGCTGGCGTGAGTGGCGCACATTATCGGTCTGGCTGCTGCAGGAATATCTTGAGCCGGTGGTAGTGTTCCGGAACACGCCGGTTCCGGTGAAGACCGCCGCATTCGAGCAGACCGACTACTACGTCGCCGATGTGCGCGTGATCTTCAACCGGGATGAGCCATTCCGCTGGCATGGCTAGACCGCTTGGACCTGCGCCGGCGTGCTGCAGGTGTCGTAAATGGCATTCTGCACCATGCAGTACAGCATCTTCTTGGTGTAAAAATCGGCTGTATGGGCTTGCAGCAGATAAGGCAGGAAAGCCGAGTTAACACCCTGCGGGGAGCCCATGCTGATCAGCGACGCCCAGGCCGCAACGCGGGATGTGACGGCTATCTGAAGCTCTATGGGCGCCCTGCGGCGATGCGCAATAAGTCGCTGGCCTGCAGGAGAATCGGGATCCGGCGCCGCATTGATGGCCTCCAGGTAACGGCCCGATCCTCCACTGGCATGAGAAGGACGTGGTGCAGACTGAAACAGTGACGCGAATTTCTTGAACATTCGATGCCCCCGAGCTCGACCGCCTACTTGAAGAGGCCGCGCTTCGACAGACCGAAGGCGCTTTTCAGCAAAGCACCGCCGACGCCCAGCGCTACCGTCCCGGCAATCTTGGCGGCTTTTTTCCCGGCGCTGTCGTATTCAGGGGGCAATGTCACGTCACCGCCGGTTTTGACGCGATGCTGATAGAGGGCGTTGTAAACCCAGTTGTTGACGTCCACGCCGCTGTTGTCGACGGTCCCGTGGGCATAGGCTTCCACCGCTGAACGGATCGGCGCCGGCACTTCGGAACTGCGGCCGGCTCTGGCGGCGTCTATGTATCGGCTAACGAAAATAGGTGAAAATTGCTGGGCGTATGCTTCAGCGCGACGGTCGACCATTGTTGCTCCCCTGAATAGCGGCGCCCCAAGCGCCGGTTCAACAGAGGAGCAAAGTCGAGTTGTGAAGTAAAGGTGGGCTGCCCGCCTCTCGCCAAAGATTTCTGTTGGCACAGCAAGCCTGATGTCACCCGACTGCTTTGATTCCATAGACTATGCTAAGGGGCTCCGCCCCTCGCACGCGCAAGAGGGCCGAGCCTCGGCTTCGCCTGCGACCGCACCCATCCCCTCTTGCCCGTGCTACCCCCGGACCTCGCCGGTCAGGCAGGGGTGCGGGGCACCCTGAATTCCGAACAACAATCAATTTCGTTGGCGCAGGAATATGTTCCTGATATGTTCTCGAAATGCCCTTAGGTCACTCACCTCTAATATGCCTCGGCACCTTGTCGGAGGTGCCGATCGTGCTGCCGGTGATGGGCACGCGGATCTGCGCGGGGTTTCCGAGCCCGGCCGATGATTTCCTGGACGGCGAGCTGGATCTCACCCGGATCCTGGTCAAGAACAAGCCGGCGACGTTCCTGTGGCGCGTGGCCGGCAGTTCCATGCGGGACGTCGGGATCTTCGACGGCGACGTCGTCGTGGTGGACCGAAGTGTCAAACCCAAAGACGGCGTTGTGGTCGTGGCCGTGATCAACGGCGAAACTAGCCTCAAACTCTTCAGACGCGGCAATCCGCCGAGCCTCACATTTGCCAACAAAGACATGCCGGCGTTTCCGATGGATGACGTCTCCCAGGTCGAAATCTGGGGGGTGGTCACGTGGACGCTGCACAAGCCCCGCGCGTAGAGCGCGTTTACGCGCTGATTGACGGCAACAGCTTCTACTGCAGTTGTGAGCGCGCCTTCGCGCCGGCGCTCAACGGGCGGCCGGTGATTGTGCTGTCCAACAACGACGGCTGCGCGGTGGCCAGAACGCCCGAGGCGAAGGCCCTGGGTATCGCCATGGGCGCGCCATTCTTCAAGATCCGCGACCTGTGCCGGAAGAACCAGGTGGCGGTGTTCAGCAGCAACTACACGCTCTATGGCGACATGAGCCGGCGGATGAACGAGATCTACCACCAGTTTGCGCCGGAGGTGGAGGTTT
The DNA here is from genome assembly GCF_001428185.1 of Mesorhizobium sp. Root695. NCBI lineage: Bacteria > Pseudomonadati > Pseudomonadota > Alphaproteobacteria > Hyphomicrobiales > Phyllobacteriaceae > Mesorhizobium > Mesorhizobium sp. Root695. Next base: position 21,934 of record NZ_LMHO01000029.1, read on the forward strand.
ACTCGATCGACGAGAGCTTCCTCGACATCACGGGCCTGGGCGGCGGCAACTATGTGGCCTACGGGCAGCAGTTGAGGCAAACCGTCCGGACCTGGACCGGCATCCCCACGTGTGTCGGCATCGGACCGACCAAGACGCTCGCCAAGCTGGCGAACCGGACCGCGAAGAACCATGCGGAGCTGAACGGGGTCTGTGATTTCAGCGACGTGGCGACGCGGGAGAAGTACCTGCCGGCGACGCCGGTGGGTGAGTTATGGGGCATTGGCGTCGCATCGGCCGCCAAGCTGAAGGCGATCGGCGTGGAGACTGTCGGGCAGTTGCGCGCCCTGGAGCCGAAACGCGGCCGTCAGCTGCTGACTGTGGTTGGCGAGCGCACGATCCATGAATTGAATGGCATCGCCTGCCTTGCGCTAGAAACCCTGCCTGCAGGACGAAAGGGCATTGCAGTGACGCGCAGCTTCGGCCGGCCGGTGACTTCGCTGGCCGAGATGCAGCAAGCGGTGGCGGCCTACGCGACGCGCGCGGCCGAGAAACTTCGGCGGCACGGGCTCTGTGCCGTCCAGGGCTTAGTTTTCATGCACACCAACGCCTTTAACGGCGACAAATGGAGCCATACGGGTAAGGCGATCGAGTTTTTGGAGCCAACCGACGATACCCTGGAGCTGGTTGCCGCAGCAACGACAGCGGCCGCTGCCGCTTGGCGTAGTGGATACCGTTACGCCAAGGCTGGTATCATGTTGACCGAACTCATGCCCGCAACCATGGTGCAAACGTCCTTGCTGGCGATCATCGATCGTGAGGAGCGGGTTAGGCTGAATATTGCGATGGACGCCGTGAATGGGCGCTTTGGCCGGAACACGCTTGTGCCGGCAGCTATGGGGCTGAAACGATCCTGGTCAACCAAGTTCGACCGGAAATCGCCGTGTTTCACCACGCGTTGGGAAGAGTTGCCCCAGGTGGCAGCTTAGCCAAGTGCTTGTTTTGTGAGCACCGGCCGTTCTTGCCCGAATGCATACATCTTGGATTTGGGGTAGATCTTGAGGGACAAAGGACATTGCCAGTGATCAGACCGACCATCTTTTGCCCCAGCTGTTCAGTTGGAGAGCGTAGCCGATGAACGCGGTTGAAATTGAACAGGCGATATCCGCGCTTGCGGAGCAGCCTTTTGACCGCGAGGAGTTCCCGTACCTGTTCCTCCAGGCCTTCGGTAACAAGGAAACCACGTTAAAACGCTTGCGCGCCGGCGCATCGAACAAGTCGGACGTGGGCGGCGTTCTCCAGACCAGCAATATCCACATCGCCGTGTCACCGGCCGGTGAAGTCGGCAAGACGCTGGCAGCCCTCAGGGCTAGCCCGGCAACGGCCAGGGCGAAGGCAAAGTTCGTGCTGGCGACGGATGGCGAAGTTTTCGAGGCCGAGGACCTGACCAGCGGTGAAACCGTAGCCTGCTCCTATCCGGACTTCCCGGACCACTTTGGCTTTTTCCTGCCACTCGCGGGTATCACCACTGTTCAGCAAATCCGCGAAAGTTCGTTCGATATACGGGCTACGGGGCGCTTAAATCGGCTA
>NZ_LMHO01000030.1:0-22322 GCF_001428185.1 Mesorhizobium sp. Root695
GTCGAGCTGATCGTGCCGATCGCCATGGAAGAGAAGCTGCGCTTCGCTATCCGTGAAGGCGGCCGCACCGTCGGTGCCGGCATCGTCGTCACCATCAAGGAATAACCGACGCCGGCCTGTGCCGGTCAGGTTCGAAACGGAAAGGGCGGTCCTTGGGGCCGCCCTTTCTTCTGCCCCAGAGATCGGTGCCCGCGTTGTCGCGCAGACCCTGTTGCAAGCCTTTGGACCTCGTCTAGTATAGGTTGCATCAAGGGGCTTTTTCCAAATGGTTCCAGGGCGCCTTTTCCATCGTCAGGCCTTGTGGTCGCTGCGGCTGATCTGCCTGCTGGCGTTGCTTGTCCCGGGACGTGCCTTTGCGACGGATACGGCCCCGGATCTCGGTCCGACGATGCAGTTTGGCATTGTCCGCAGCAATGCACCGGGGTGCGAGCCGATCTGCCCGGAGTGGATCTCGGCAGAAGGCTCGATAGAAGCCGGAACGCCGGCTCTCTTCAAACGCATGCTGAAGACGCTTGGCGGGCGAAAGCTGCCGATCGTCGTCAATTCTCCCGGCGGCAATGTCGAGGCGGCGCTGGCGCTTGGCCGGCTGATCCGCAAGAACAAGCTCGATATTGCCATCGGCAAGACGGTGTTCTCCGGTTGCCAGCCCGACGCGAAGGGCTGCCAGGACCGTGACAAGAATGGCGCCCGCCACTTGGGCGATGTCATTGACTATGGCGCCATGTGCAATTCCGCCTGTCCGTTGATGTTTGCCGGCGGCGTCCGGCGTGTCGCAGGCGAATGGGCCTATCTCGGCGTCCATCAGATCACCACGACCTACATCCGCACGAAATTGCAATACCGGACCACCTACCGCATCGTGGGAGGCAAGAAGAAGGTCCTCAACACAAAGATCGTCAGCCGTAAGAACGCCGGCAGTTACAAGACCTACGAGATGAGCAAGTCGGTGGAGAAAAAGCTGGCGGCCTATCTCAACCAGATGGGCATCGAACAAAGCGTGCTCGAAACGATGAAGGGCACCCCGGCCAGCGACATCCACCAGATCGCCCTCGACGACATGCTGGCGATGAAGTTGGTCACCAGTGCGGACGCTGTAGATCTGTTGACCGCCGCAAGCCTATGCGAGCCGGGCCGCTTGGCCGCGAATTGCCGGGACATACCAGGGAACAAGCCAGCCGATGGCCTGACGGCCGCAGCCAGGCCCACCCCGCTGCCGGTGGAGCCCGAGGGCGTGCAGCGCGATGAAGACATGCGCTTTGTCGTGGTTCGCGGCAGCAACCCACTCTGCAATCCCGACTGCCCGGAATGGATTTCGGGGCAAGGCGCTATCACACCTCGGACCACGCAGAAGCTGCGCCAATTGCTCGCCACGCTCGGCAATCGGCAACTGCCGGTCGTGATCAGCTCAACGGGAGGCGACCTGTCCAGCGCTCTGGCGGCAGGGCGGCTTATCCATGAGAAGAAGCTCGACGTCGCTGTTGGCCGCACCGATTTCGTCGGTTGTGACCCGGGAGAGTGGAGTTGCCTGGCCAAAGAGGGCGCCTATGCTGGGCTGAGCACCGATGCGGGCGTGGAGTGCGATTCGGCCTGCGCGCTCATGCTTGCCGGTGGCGTCAGGCGGCTTGTCGGTCCCCGGGCGCGGCTTAGCCTGTACCCGATGGGGCAAAAGCAGATGCTCAAGGCCTATCTCGAGGAGATGGCGATCGATCCCGCTCTATTCGCAGCGATCGAGCGGCGCTCGGTCGAGCGCCAGCTGGAACCCGACATGATGCTGAAGGTCGGGCTGACGACGAGCCTGCAATCGGTCGATGCGCTGACCGGTGCCACCATCTGCGAGACCGTCCCGAAACCCGAGAATTGCCGGATCCGGCCTTCCGCCAATGCCGAGGCTGACTCGCCCGCCAAATTGTAGAGCGTAGCGACGTCGGAAAACTGGCCATCGAGGCAGGTTGAGACACCTCCGATTTTTCCGCTATCCTCGCTGCTGGCGGCGCCGGGGCCAGCGGAGGATCGAGAATGAGCCAGGATATTCCGACACTCCACGAATGGGCCGGCGGCAGCGAGGCCTTGAACCGGCTGACCCAGACTTTCTATGACAAGGTGGCGCAGGACCCGATCGTCGGGCCGGTATTCAAGACCATGTCGCCGGATCATCCCGCTCATGTCGCGGCCTTCATCGGCGAGGTTTTCGGCGGACCGAAAACCTACAGCGAGCAATATGGCGGCCACCGCGAGATGGTCATGCATCATCTGGGCAAGCATCTGACTGAGGAGCAGCGCCGCCGCTGGATCAACCTCCTGGCCGATGCCGCCGACACGGTCGGCCTGCCTGACGATCCGGAATTCCGTTCGGCCTTCATGGGCTATGTCGAATGGGGATCGCGGCTGGCCAAGATGAACTCCAATCTCGGCGAGACCTGCGATCCCGAGACGGAGCCGATGCCGGCCTGGGGCTGGGGCGTGCCGGGCGGCCCGTATCGAGCGCCGGACGCCAAATAGCTCCGGCCGTCCCATCGGGAGGTGCGCGAAGAGGGCACACGATATCTCCACGAATCGCGCGCCAGCGACTTCAGGCGGGAACTTGAGATCGACCGGGAGGGGCTGGTCGTCAGCTATCCCGGTTTCTGGCGCGGGAGTTAAGGCGCGTTTGCTTGCAAACCGCTCTTTACAGAGCGTGCGGAAGCTTTTAGGAAGCGCCTGCTGCGCCGACATGCGCACGTACGGGCATAGCTCAGTTGGTAGAGCGGCGGTCTCCAAAACCGCAGGTCGTAGGTTCGAGCCCTGCTGCCCGTGCCATTTCTTGGAATGGCACTCGACGTAATATTTCGCCATTTCTCGAAATGGCCATCAAAACGATATTTCTATGGTCGCCCCTTTGAAAATCGGCGACCCGCTTGCCATATTAGCGCTCTTGGGGCATAAGGGCGTCATAGCCGGGACGGAACGACTGGATGGTTCCGAGGCGGCGTTTGGTCATAAAGCGGACACTTGCCACTTGCGTGGATCAAGAATCGGTTTTATGTAGACGAAACAGACACGCGACGCGTGGAGCTGGGAAGCCGGCTTTACGCGTCTGATTTGCATGGGCGAAATGATTGCGCTGATTCGGCGCAAGATTGGGCTCAGGCGGCACGTCCCGGCCAGCGGGATCATCCAGGAGACCCGGCCAACGGGTCTTGAAGACAGAGCGGCATATGGCTTCGAAAACCACAAATCCTTTCGTCTTTCTCCAGCAGGTTCGCGCGGAGACCGCCAAGGTGACTTGGCCGTCGCGGCGCGAAACGATGATCTCGACGGTCATGGTCCTGGCTTTCGCTGTGATCGCGATGATCTTTTTCTTCACCGCTGATCAGCTCATGGGCCTCGCGGTCGAACAGATTCTGGGCATCGGACGCTAAGTCCGGCGATTACGGAGAAGTCTTGAAATGACCGCGCGCTGGTACATCGTCCACGCCTATTCGAACTTTGAAAAGAAGGTCGCCGAGGATATCGAGAACAAGGCCAAGCAGAAGGGCCTGTCCGCCGATATCCACCAGATCGTGGTGCCGACCGAGAAGGTCGTCGAAGTTCGTCGCGGCCGCAAGGTCGATGCCGAACGCAAGTTCTTCCCGGGTTATGTGCTCCTGAAGGCCAACCTGACCGATGCGGTGTTCTCGCTGGTCAAGAACACGCCGAAGGTCACCGGCTTCCTGGGCGACTCCAAGCCGGTGCCGATCACCGAGGCGGAGGCGCAGCGCATCCTGAACCAGGTGCAGGAAGGCGTCGAGCGGCCCAAGCCCTCGGTCACGTTCGAGATCGGTGAAGCGATCCGCGTTTCGGATGGTCCCTTCGCGTCGTTCAACGGTTTCGTCCAGGAAGTGGACGAGGAGCGGGCGCGGCTCAAGGTGGAAGTCTCGATCTTCGGGCGTGCCGTGCCTGTCGATCTGGAATTCGGACAGGTCGAAAAGGGCTGATCCGAAATCCTGCCGCCAAGCGTGGCAGGGAAGGGCGGCGCTGAGATCGCGCGGCCTCGAGAACGGTGGGAGACGAATGCGGCTTTAGCCGGCCGCATGGATCGCACCACCAGACTGCAACCGCCGGCAAATCCGGCATAGACAAAGGCAGGAAAAGAGATGGCTAAGAAAATTGCAGGCCAGCTCAAGCTCCAGGTGAAAGCGGGATCGGCCACGCCGTCTCCCCCGATCGGCCCGGCGCTTGGTCAGCGTGGCATCAACATCATGGAATTCTGCAAGGCGTTCAACGCGCAGACCCAGGAAATGGAAAAGGGATCGCCGGTTCCGGTCGTCATCACCTACTATCAGGACAAGTCCTTCACCTTCGTCATGAAGACGGCGCCGGTGAGCTACTTCCTGAAAAAGGCGGCTAACCTGACGTCTGGTTCCAAGGAGCCTGGCAAGGTCAAGGCCGGTACGGTTTCGCGTGAAAAGGTCCGCGAGATCGCCACCGCGAAGATGAAGGATCTGAACGCAAACGACGTCGAAGCGGCCATGCGCATGGTCGAGGGCTCCGCCCGCTCGATGGGTCTGGAAGTGGTGGGCTAAGATCATGGCAAAGATTGCAAAGCGTGTATCGAAGACCCGCGAAGGCATTGATCCCAACAAGGCTTATGCCCTGGGTGACGCGCTGAAGCTGCTCAAGGACCGTTCCTCGGTCAAGTTCGACGAGACCATCGAAGTCGCCATGAACCTCGGCGTCGACCCGCGCCATGCCGACCAGATGGTCCGCGGCGTGGTTAATCTGCCGAACGGCACCGGCCGCTCGGTGCGAGTCGCTGTGTTCGCGCGCGGCGACAAGGCTGACGAAGCGCGCGCCGCCGGCGCCGACATCGTTGGAGCCGAGGATCTGGTCGACATCGTCCAGAAGGGCACGATCGATTTCGATCGCTGCATCGCCACGCCGGATATGATGCCGCTGGTCGGCCGTCTGGGCAAGGTGCTCGGCCCGCGTGGCATGATGCCGAACCCGAAGGTCGGCACCGTCACCACCGACGTTGCCGCCGCCGTCAAGGCATCGAAGGGCGGCGCCGTCGAGTTCCGCGTCGAGAAGGCCGGCATCATTCATGCTGGCGTCGGCAAGGTCTCGTTCGAGGTCAAGGCTCTGGAAGAAAACATCCGCGCCTTCGCCGATGCGGTGACCAAGGCAAAGCCGGCTGGCGCCAAGGGCAACTACGTCAAGAAGGTGTCGGTCACCTCGACGATGGGCCCGGGCCTCAAGCTCGACGTCGCGACGCTCACAGCGTCCTGATACGAACATTTGGATCGGCCGCTAAAGGGCTGATCCGCAAGTGAATTCCGGGCCTCCGACTTGTCGGCGGCCCGGTACCGGAAGCCGAGAGGTTTCCGGACATCCTGTCCGAGATTGCAGGCGGCCCAGAAGCCTTAATTCGATTTGGGCCTGCATGAGACGGGTGAAGACCGGACAACGGAGCGATTGCTCCAATGAAAGGTTCGAACCGTGTTTGCCTTTTGTCTGCGCATCGCCGGCTTGACTGTCGATGTGGCGAAAGGGGGCAGGATCCTCGAGCGTCGTTCGGGAGATCCGTTACTGGATGGCCCGGCCGACAAAGGCAACCCGACGCCTGTCCCCGTTAATGGGTCAGGGGTCAACTGGAGATAGGCAGTGGACAGAGCGGAAAAACGCGAACTCGTCACGGGCCTGAACGGTGCGTTCTCGAACGCAGGTTCAGTGGTCGTGGCCCACTACGCCGGTATCACCGTCGCGCAAATGAACGACCTTCGGTCGAAAATGCGCGCCGCCGGTGGCACCGTCAAAGTCGCGAAGAACCGTCTCGCCAAAATCGCTCTTCAGGGCACGGACTCCGCATCGATCATCGAGCTGTTCAAGGGACAGACGCTGATTGCTTATTCGGAGGATCCGATTGCGGCGCCGAAGGTCGCGTCCGATTTCGCCAAGGGAAATGACAAGCTCGTCATTCTCGGTGGCGCAATGGGCACCACCTCGCTCAACGCCGACGGTGTGAAGGCACTCGCCACACTTCCGTCGCTCGATGAGCTGCGCGCCAGGCTGGTTGGCATGATCGCCACGCCGGCAACCCGGATCGCCCAGATCGTCAATGCGCCAGCGGCCTCGGTCGCGCGCGTCATCGGCGCTTACGCCCGGAAGGACGAGGCGGCATGAGGCCGTTCCTCGCTATCACAAACACACGTTCGAACCTTATGAAGGAACACAACAATGGCTGATCTCGCAAAGATCGTAGACGACCTTTCGAAGCTGACCGTCCTCGAGGCGGCCGAGCTGTCGAAGCTTCTGGAAGAAAAGTGGGGCGTTTCCGCCGCTGCTCCGGTAGCGGTTGCCGCTGCTGGCGGCGCTGCGGCCGCTGCTGCTCCGGCCGAGGAAAAGACGGAATTCGACGTCGTCCTCACCGAGGCAGGCGCTCAGAAGATCAACGTCATCAAGGAAGTCCGCGCCATCACCGGTCTTGGTCTCAAGGAAGCCAAGGATCTGGTCGAAGCGGCTCCGAAGCCGGTCAAGGAAGGCGTTTCCAAGGCCGACGCTGACAAGTTCAAGGCCCAGCTGGAAGCAGCCGGCGCCAAGGTCGAACTGAAGTAAGCGTAAAAGCGGCGGACGGCCTCGCGCCGTCCGCCACTCCCTTCGCTGGAGGGGAGAACGCGTAGCGCGAGACGTACGAGAACCTCTTTCCTGAGGGCCGAAAACCGGCCTTCAGGAAACGGGTTTTCTCCCGTTCTAGCCGGCCGCCGACAGGCGCCGGGAAAACAGACAGAGGGTTGCCGCCAAGGTGGCCCAGAATGCAAGGCGAGCCGCGGCGAGGCTCGTCCCGAGTTTAGAGCTAAGGAGCGACGATGGCCCAGACCCAGACTTTCAATGGCCGCAGACGCGTACGCAAGTTCTTCGGAAAGATCCCGGAAGTTGCGGAGATGCCGAACCTGATCGAGGTTCAGAAGGCATCCTATGACCAGTTCCTGATGGTGGCGGAGCCCAAGGGTGGGCGTCCGGACGAGGGACTGCAGGCCGTTTTCAAGTCGGTCTTCCCGATCTCCGATTTTTCCGGCTCCTCGATGTTGGAGTTCGTGAAGTACGAGTTCGAAGGACCGAAATTCGACGTTGACGAATGCCGTCAGCGCGACCTCACCTATGCCGCGCCGCTCAAGGTGACGCTGCGCCTCATCGTGTTCGATATCGACGAGGATACCGGCGCCAAGTCCATCAAGGACATCAAGGAGCAGGACGTCTACATGGGCGACATGCCGCTCATGACCCTGAACGGCACCTTCATCGTCAACGGCACCGAGCGCGTCATCGTTTCGCAGATGCACCGTTCGCCGGGCGTCTTCTTCGACCATGACAAGGGCAAGTCGCACTCGTCGGGCAAGCTTCTGTTTGCCGCGCGCGTCATTCCCTATCGCGGTTCGTGGCTCGACATCGAGTTCGATTCCAAGGACGTCGTGCACGCCCGCATCGATCGTCGCCGCAAGATTCCAGTGACGTCGCTGCTGATGGCGCTCGGCATGGACGGCGAAGAGATCCTGTCGACCTTCTACAACAAGATCACCTACAAGCGCGCCGGCGACCATTGGCGCATTCCGTTCAACGTCGAGCGTTTCCGCGGCCTCAAGGCTGTCGGCGACCTGGTCGATGCCGATACCGGCGAAGTCGTTGTCGAAGCCGGCAAGAAGATCACCGCGCGGCAGGCGCGGGCGCTCGGCGAAAAGGGTCTGAAGGCGATCAAGGCGACCGACGAGGATCTGCTCGGCAACTACCTTGCCGAGGACATCGTCAACTACGGCACCGGCGAGATCTTCCTCGAGGCCGGCGACGAGATCGACGAGAAGACGCTGAAGGTTCTGCTCGGCACCGGCGAAGACGAGATCAAGGTTCTCGACATCGACCACGTCAATGTCGGCGCCTATATCCGCAACACGCTCAACGTCGACAAGAACGAGAGCCGCCAGGACGCGCTGTTCGACATCTATCGTGTCATGCGCCCCGGCGAGCCGCCGACGCTCGAAACCGCCGAAGCCATGTTCAACTCGCTGTTCTTCGACTCAGAGCGCTACGATCTGTCGGCCGTTGGCCGCGTCAAGATGAACATGCGTCTCGAGCTCAAGGCCGAGGACACCGTGCGCGTGCTGCGCAAGGACGACATCCTGGCCGTGGTCAGGACGCTGGTCGAACTGCGCGACGGCAAGGGCGAAATCGACGACATCGACAATCTCGGCAACCGCCGGGTGCGTTCGGTCGGCGAGTTGATGGAAAACCAGTATCGCGTCGGCCTGCTGCGCATGGAGCGCGCGATCAAGGAGCGTATGTCCTCGATCGAGATCGACACGGTCATGCCGCAGGACCTGATCAACGCCAAGCCGGCGGCTGCCGCCGTGCGCGAGTTCTTCGGTTCCTCGCAGCTGTCGCAGTTCATGGACCAGACCAACCCGCTGTCGGAGATCACCCACAAGCGCCGCCTCTCGGCGCTTGGACCGGGCGGTCTGACCCGCGAGCGCGCCGGCTTCGAGGTGCGCGACGTGCACCCGACGCATTACGGCCGCATCTGCCCGATCGAGACGCCGGAAGGCCCGAATATCGGTCTGATCAACTCGCTGGCCACCTTCGCACGCGTCAACAAGTACGGCTTCATCGAGAGCCCGTACCGCAAGATCGTCGACGGCAAGCTGACCAATGACGTCGTCTATCTCTCGGCGATGGAAGAGGCCAAGCACCATGTCGCGCAGGCCAACGCCGAGCTCGACAAGAACGGTGGCTTCGTCGACGAATTCGTCATTTGCCGCAGCGCCGGCGAAGTGATGATGGCGCCGCGCGAAAACGTCGATCTGATGGACGTGTCGCCCAAGCAGATGGTGTCGGTGGCCGCGGCCCTGATCCCGTTCCTGGAAAACGACGACGCCAACCGCGCTCTGATGGGCTCGAACATGCAGCGTCAGGCCGTGCCGCTGGTGCGCGCCGAGGCGCCGTTCGTCGGCACCGGCATGGAGCCGATCGTCGCTCGTGACTCGGGCGCCGCCATTGGCGCCCGCCGCGGCGGCATCGTCGACCAGGTGGACGCGACGCGTATCGTTATCCGCGCCACCGAAGATCTCGATCCGGGCAAGTCCGGCGTCGACATCTACCGGCTGATGAAGTTCCAGCGTTCGAATCAGAACACCTGCATCAACCAGCGTCCGCTGGTTCGTATGGGCGACCGGGTCAACAAGGGCGACATCATCGCCGACGGTCCGTCGACCGAGCTCGGTGATCTGGCGCTCGGCCGCAACGTGCTGGTCGCGTTCATGCCGTGGAACGGCTACAACTACGAGGACTCGATCCTCCTGTCCGAACGCATCGTCGCCGACGACGTCTTCACCTCGATCCATATCGAGGAGTTCGAGGTCATGGCGCGCGATACCAAGCTCGGGCCGGAGGAAATCACGCGCGATATCCCGAACGTCTCGGAAGAAGCGCTGAAGAACCTCGACGAAGCCGGCATCGTCTACATCGGTGCCGAAGTTCAGCCGGGTGACATCCTGGTCGGCAAGATCACGCCGAAGGGTGAAAGCCCGATGACGCCGGAAGAGAAGCTTCTGCGCGCCATCTTCGGCGAAAAGGCATCCGATGTGCGCGACACCTCGATGCGCATGCCTCCTGGCACCTTCGGCACCGTCGTCGAGGTGCGCGTCTTCAATCGCCACGGTGTGGAGAAGGACGAGCGCGCCATGGCGATCGAGCGCGAGGAGATCGAACGCCTCGCCAAGGACCGCGACGACGAGCAAGCCATTCTGGACCGCAACGTCTACGCGCGTCTTTCCGACGTGCTCGTCGGCAAGGAAGCGATCGCTGGACCGAAGGGCTTCAAGAAGGGCTCGACGCTCTCCAAGGATACGCTCGACGAGTATCCGCGTTCGCAGTGGTGGCAGTTTGCCGTGGAGAACGAAAAGCTCCAGAGCGAACTCGAAGCCCTGCGTGGCCAGTACGACGACTCCAAGAAGGCGCTCGAACAGCGTTTCATGGACAAGGTCGAGAAGGTCCAGCGCGGCGACGAAATGCCTCCGGGCGTCATGAAGATGGTCAAGGTCTTCGTGGCCGTGAAGCGCAAGATGCAGCCCGGCGACAAGATGGCCGGCCGTCACGGCAATAAGGGTGTCGTGTCGCGGATCGTTCCTGTCGAGGACATGCCTTTCCTCGAGGACGGCACGCATGCCGATATCGTGCTCAACCCGCTGGGTGTGCCGAGCCGCATGAATGTCGGCCAGATCCTGGAAACGCATCTGGGCTGGGCATGCGCGGGCATGGGCAAGAAGATCGGCGAGCTGATCGACGCGTACAAGGTGGCGGGCGACATCAAGCCGCTGCGCAAGACGCTCGAAAGCTTCATCCCGGCCAACGACCGCAACGAGCCGGTTCGCGAGTATGACGACGAGAGCATTGTTCGCCTCAGCGAGCAGATGCGCCGCGGCGTCTCGATCGCGACCCCGGTGTTCGACGGCGCGCATGAGGCTGACATCAACATCATGCTGGAGCAGGCGGGCCTGCACACCAGCGGTCAGTCGCAGCTCTATGACGGACGCACGGGCGAGCCGTTCGATCGCAAGGTGACTATGGGCTATATCTACATGCTCAAGCTTCACCATCTCGTGGACGACAAGATTCACGCGCGTTCGATCGGTCCGTACTCGCTGGTCACCCAGCAGCCGCTGGGCGGCAAGGCGCAGTTCGGTGGCCAGCGCTTCGGCGAGATGGAGGTCTGGGCGCTCGAAGCATACGGCGCCGCCTACACGCTGCAGGAAATGCTGACGGTGAAGTCGGACGACGTCGCCGGTCGCACCAAGGTCTACGAGGCGATCGTCCGTGGCGACGACACCTTCGAGGCCGGCATCCCGGAGAGCTTCAACGTTCTCGTCAAGGAAATGCGGTCTCTCGGCCTCAATGTCGAGCTGGAGAACACCAAGCTCGACGACAACCCGATCCGGCTGCCCGACGCGGCCGAGTAAAGCAACGGCGCGCCGCGCAAAGCCGCGGCGCGCCTACAAATTCTTCGGCCGGTGGCCGACACAAGACGGCGGGCGTTTGGCCCGCGCTAGATGCAAGGGGTTTTCGAGGACCCCGAAAAGGAGAACGGCATGAACCAAGAGGTCATGAATCTCTTCAATCCGCAGGCGCCTGCGCAGGTGTTCGATTCCATCCGGATATCGCTTGCCAGCCCTGAGAAGATTCTGTCCTGGTCTTTCGGCGAGATCAAGAAGCCGGAGACCATCAACTACCGCACCTTCAAGCCGGAGCGTGACGGCCTATTCTGCGCGCGCATTTTTGGCCCGATCAAGGACTATGAGTGCCTGTGCGGCAAGTACAAGCGCATGAAGTACAAGGGCGTCATCTGCGAGAAGTGCGGCGTCGAAGTCACGCTGTCGCGCGTCCGCCGCGAGCGCATGGGCCATATCGAACTGGCGGCACCCGTCGCCCATATCTGGTTCCTGAAGTCGCTGCCGTCGCGCATTGGCACGCTGCTCGACATGACCCTGAAGGACATCGAGCGCGTCCTCTACTTCGAGAACTACATCGTCACCGAACCTGGCCTCACCGCGCTGAAGGAGCACCAGCTGCTCAGCGAGGAAGAGTACATGATCGCCGTCGACGAGTATGGCGAGGACAGCTTCACTGCCATGATCGGCGCCGAGGCCATTCATGACCTACTGGCCGGCATGGACCTGGAGAAGATCGCCGGCGACCTGCGTTCGGAACTGGCTTCGACCACCTCCGAGCTGAAGCAGAAGAAGTATCTGAAGCGTCTCAAGGTCGTCGAGAACTTCATGGAATCCGGCAACCGTCCGGAATGGATGATCATGAAGGTGGTCCCGGTGATCCCGCCGGACCTGCGCCCGCTCGTCCCGCTGGACGGCGGCCGCTTCGCCACGTCGGATCTGAACGACCTCTATCGCCGCGTCATCAACCGCAACAACCGTCTGAAGCGGCTGATCGAGCTGCGCGCCCCCGGCATCATCGTGCGCAATGAAAAGCGCATGCTGCAGGAAGCCGTCGATGCGCTGTTCGACAACGGCCGTCGCGGTCGCGTCATCACCGGCGCCAACAAGCGCCCGCTGAAGTCGCTGTCCGACATGCTCAAGGGCAAGCAGGGCCGGTTCCGTCAGAACCTGCTCGGCAAGCGCGTCGACTATTCCGGCCGCTCGGTGATCGTGACCGGTCCGGAGCTCAAGCTGCACCAGTGCGGCTTGCCCAAGAAGATGGCGCTCGAACTGTTCAAGCCCTTCATCTACGCCCGTCTCGACGCCAAGGGTTACTCCTCGACCGTCAAGCAGGCGAAGAAGCTGGTCGAGAAGGAGCGTCCGGAAGTCTGGGATATCCTCGACGAGGTCATCCGCGAGCATCCGGTGCTGCTGAACCGCGCGCCGACGCTGCACCGTCTCGGCATCCAGGCGTTCGAGCCGATCCTGATCGAAGGCAAGGCGATCCAGCTGCATCCGCTGGTCTGCACGGCCTTCAACGCCGACTTCGACGGTGACCAGATGGCCGTTCACGTGCCGCTGTCGCTGGAAGCGCAGCTTGAAGCCCGCGTGCTGATGATGTCGACCAACAACATCCTGCACCCGGCTTCCGGCGCGCCGATCATCGTGCCGTCGCAGGACATGGTTCTGGGTCTCTACTATCTCTCGATCGTCAACCAGAACGAGCCGGGCGAAGGCATGGTGTTTGCCGACATGGGCGAACTCCAGCACGCGCTCGAGACCAAGGCGGTGACGCTGCACTCCAAGATCAAGGGTCGTTTCCGTACGGTCGACGCCGAAGGCAAGGTCGTGTCGAAGATCCATGACACCACCCCTGGCCGCATGATCATCGGCGAGCTTCTGCCGAAGAACGTCAACGTGCCTTACGAGACCGCCAACCAGGAGATGACCAAGAAGAACATCTCCAAGATGATCGACACCGTCTACCGCCACTGCGGTCAGAAGGAGACGGTCATTTTCTGCGATCGCATCATGGCGCTCGGCTTCAGCCATGCCTGCCGCGCCGGCATTTCGTTCGGCAAGGACGACATGCTGATCCCGGACGCCAAGATCAAGCTGGTCTCCGACACCGAGGCTTTGGCCAAGGAATACGAGCAGCAGTACAATGACGGTCTGATCACGCAGGGCGAGAAGTACAACAAGGTTGTCGACGCCTGGGCCAAGTGCTCGGAAAAGGTCGCCGACGAAATGATGGCCCGCATCAAGGCGGTCGAGTTCGAGGACAATGGCCGTCAAAAGCCGATGAACTCGATCTACATGATGTCGCACTCCGGTGCGCGTGGCTCGCCCACCCAGATGCGTCAGCTTGCCGGCATGCGTGGCCTTATGGCCAAGCCGTCGGGTGAAATCATCGAGACGCCGATCATCTCGAACTTCAAGGAAGGCCTGACCGTGCTCGAGTACTTCAACTCGACCCACGGCGCCCGCAAGGGTCTGGCCGACACCGCCTTGAAGACGGCGAACTCGGGTTACCTCACCCGTCGTCTGGTCGACGTGGCGCAGGACTGCATCGTCAACTCCGTCGACTGCGGCACCGACAAGGGCCTCACCATGCAGCCGATCGTCGATGCCGGTCAGGTCGTCGCTTCGGTCGGCCAGCGCGTGCTGGGCCGTACGTCGCTCGACGACATCACCCATCCGGTGTCGGGCGAGATTCTGGTCAAGGCCGGAACGCTGATGGACGAGCGTGACGTGGAACAGATCGAAAAGGCCGGCGTCCAGTCGGTCCGCATCCGCTCGGCACTGACTTGCGAAGTCAGGGTTGGCGTCTGCGCGGTCTGCTACGGTCGCGATCTTGCCCGCGGCACCCCGGTCAACCAGGGTGAAGCTGTCGGCGTCATTGCGGCGCAGTCGATCGGCGAGCCGGGCACGCAGCTCACCATGCGTACCTTCCACATGGGCGGTACCGCGCAGGTGGTGGATAGTTCGTTCCTTGAAGCCTCGTATGAGGGTAAGGTCGAGATCCGCAACCGCAACGTGGTGCGCAACTCCGACGGCCAGCAGATGGTCATGGGCCGCAACATGGCGGTGCTGATCCTCGACGAAGCCGGCAAGGAGCGCGCCTCGCACCGTCTCACCTATGGTTCGCGCATCTTCGTGGACGATGGCGACAAGGTGAAGCGCGGCCAGCGTATCGCCGAGTGGGATCCCTACACCCGTCCAGTCCTCACCGAGATCGAGGGCAGGGTGTCGTACGAGGATCTGGTCGACGGCATTTCCGTTCAGGAAACGGCCGACGAGTCGACCGGCATCACCAAGCGTGAGGTCATCGACTGGCGCTCGACGCCACGCGGCAACGACCTGAAGCCGGCGATTGCGATCCAGGACGCCAAGGGCAAGGTCGGCAAGCTGTCGAAGGGTGGCGACGCCCGCTTCCTGCTCTCGGTCGAGGCCATTCTTTCGGTCGAGCCGGGCTCGCAGGTTCGCCCCGGCGACGTGCTGGCGCGTATTCCGATGGAAAGCGCCAAGACCAAGGACATCACCGGCGGTCTGCCGCGTGTTGCCGAACTGTTCGAGGCACGTCGTCCGAAGGATCACGCCATCATCGCCGAGATCGACGGCACGATCCGCTTCGGCCGCGACTACAAGAACAAGCGTCGCATCATCATCGAGCCGCATGACTCGACGCTTGAGCCGGTCGAATACCTGATCCCGAAGGGCAAGCCGTTCCATCTCCAGGACGGCGACGTCATCGAGAAGGGCGACTACATCCTCGACGGCAATCCGGCACCGCACGACATCCTGGCGATCAAGGGCGTGGAGGCACTTGCTTCCTACCTCGTCAACGAGATCCAGGAAGTCTACCGTCTGCAGGGCGTGTCGATCAACGACAAGCACATCGAGGTGATCGTTCGCCAGATGCTGCAGAAGGTCGAGATCACGGTGCAGGGCGACTCGACCTACATTCCAGGCGATCATGTCGACGTGATCGAACTGGAAGAGGTCAACGAGCGTCTGGTCGAGGACGGCAAGAAGCCGGCCGAAGGCCTGCCGGTGCTGCTCGGCATCACCAAGGCATCGCTGCAGACGCCGTCCTTTATCTCGGCCGCCTCCTTCCAGGAGACGACCCGGGTGCTGACGGAAGCCGCCGTTGCCGGCAAGACCGACATGCTGCAGGGGCTGAAGGAAAACGTTATCGTCGGCCGGCTTATCCCGGCCGGCACCGGCGGCACGATGAGCCAGATCCGGCGCATCGCCACCTCGCGCGACGAGCTGATCATCGACGAGCGCCGCAAGGCCTCCGGTGTGGAAGTCGCCGAGCCGATGCTGGCCGACATGACAACCGCCGCGCAGTAAGCGCGGAAGGTAAGAGAAGAGGAAAGGGGCCCAAGTGGCGCCTTTCAGATTGATTACAAACCCCTCGGTTTTTGGCAGCGGTCAAAATCGAGGGGTTTTGATTCCGATTTGTTCATGGTCTGGATCTGTGACGTTCCGTGAATCTAACGGCGTTTTGACCTGGCCGGAGGTTTGTCAGCAGTCTGAAAGGGGCCCAAGTGGCCCCTTTTCGCGTTTAGGTCCCCAATTGGATCGGAGAAGAAAACGATGAGCAAAAGGACCTGGGTGGCTGTCGACGACTACATCGTCGGTTCCCTGTTTGAGGCGGACCCCATCCTTGATGCCGTTCTGGCGGCCAACCACGATCGCGGCCTGCCGGCGATCGACGTGTCGCCGGCGCAAGGCAAGCTGCTTTCACTTCTTGCGCGCATGCAGGGAGCAAAGAAGGTTCTCGAAATCGGCACGCTGGGCGGCTATTCGACCATCTGGATGGCGCGGGCACTGCCTGTCGACGGCAAGATCGTGACGCTTGAACTCGATCCGCACCATGCCGCTGTCGCGCGATCGAATTTCGAGCGGGCAGGCGTCTTGGAGCGGGTGGAACTGCGGGTCGGGCCGGCGCTCCAGTCGCTTGCAGCACTTGGTGCCGAGAATGCCGGGCCGTTCGATTTCATCTTCATCGACGCCGACAAGCCGAACAACCCGCATTACCTATCCTGGGCCTTGCGGTTATCCCGGCCCGGAACCGTCATCGTCTGCGACAATGTCATACGCGACGGTGCCGTGGTGAATGAAGATGGCTGCGACGCCAATGTCGAAGGGGCACGCGCCGCATTCTCGTTCATCGGTAGCGAGAAGCGTCTGGACGGCACCGCTATCCAGACCGTTGGCGCCAAGGGCTATGATGGCTTTGCAATCGCTATTGTGGATTGACGGAACTCAGTCGAAGAACGCTTCCACCACGTTGCGCTTGCCGAGCATGAAGGCGTCGGCGACGTGCTGCAGGGGGGCGAGGTCGACATCGGAGGTCCTGGCACGCACGATCTCGGCGAAGCGCCTGTAGAGCATCGGATATTCCGCCTCGGGCTCTTCGTGGATGACCTTGCCGTCGATGGCGAGCTTGGAGCCGCCGCCCGACAGCACCATTGCGCCCTTGTCGGTGTCGGCCAGGATGTCCCAGCTTTGCGGGCCTGTCTGCAGCCAGTCGAGGTCCATCGTCACCGGCAAGCCATTCGAGGTGCGGAAGATGACGCGCGCGGCAACCGGGGATGCGCGGTTTTCGGGAAAATCCAGCACAGCAGAGGTGATAAGCATCGGCGGCAGGATATGGGTGGCAATCGACAGCGCGTTGATGCCGGGATCGAAGACGCCGAAACCGCCGGGGGCCCAGATCCACTCCTGGTTCGGATGCCAGCGGCGCACGTCTTCCTTCCAGTTGATGGCGGCCGATCTGATCTTGGTCGAGTTCAGGAAGGCACGCGCCGCCTCGACAGCCGGCGCATAGCGCGAGTGCCAGCTGGCGAACAGCGAGACGCCGTTCTGCGCGGCCAATGCCTTGAGGTCCTCGACCTCGCTGACAGTGGCGCCTGGCGGCTTCTCCAGGAAGACATGCTTCTTCGCCATCAGCGCCGTCCGCGCCGCATCATAGCGGAACTGCGGCGGCATGCAGAGCGATACGGCCTCGAGCTCCGGCACGGCGTCGAGCATCGCCTCGATATCAGGGAAATTCGGGATGTTTTCCACCTTGCCATGCCGGCTGGCAGCCGCGACGAGGCGATAGTTCTGGTCTTTCGCCAGGGCCGGCAGGTGTTGGTCGCGGACGATCTTGCCGACGCCGACGATGCCTATCTTGATGGGCTGGGACACGGCCGCTCCGTCTGTTTGTTGAGTGATGAAGAGCGTTTCTTATCAGAACACTTGCCCCGGGCAAGCCGGAGTCGGACGATCAGCCCCAGCTTTCCTCGAACTGCAGCACCAGCCTTTCGCCGGCCAGAAAGGCCTCGATGGCTGCTTCGAAAGGTGAGGGGTCGAGGCCGTTCGCGGCCAGCCAGTCGTCGGAATAATAGGTGTTGGCATAGCGGTCGCCGGAATCGCAGATCAGCGTCACCAGCGAGCCGGCCTTGCCTTCTTCAACCATGCGCGCCGCCAGAAAGCACATGGCGACGAAGTTTGTGCCGGTCGACCCGCCGACACGGCGGCCGAGTTGGCGCGACAGCACCCGCATCGCCGCCAGCGACACCGCGTCCGGCACCCGCAGCATGTGGTCGATGACGCCGGGCACGAAGGATGGTTCGACGCGCGGCCGGCCGATACCCTCGATGCGCGACGGCTGCTCGCAGCGGCAGTCCCGGTCATGCGTGGCAAAGCTGTCGAAGAAGGCCGAGCGCTCGACGTCGGCGACCGACAGCCGCGTTGCGTGCCTTTTGTAGCGCAGATAGCGGCCGATCGTGGCGGTGGTGCCGCCGGTGCCGGCGCTCATGACGATCCAGGTTGGGATAGGATGCTGCTCCTCGCGCATCTGCCCGAAGATGGAATCGGCGATGTTGTTGTTGCCGCGCCAGTCGGTGGCGCGCTCGGCATGGGTGAACTGGTCCATGAAATGACCGCCAAGCCGCGCCGCGAGTTCGGCCGACTCGGCATAGATGCGCCGGCCGTCGTCGATGAAATGGCACTTGCCGCCATAGTGCTCGATCGCGGTGATCTTTTCGCGCGAGGTCGATCGCGGCATCACGGCATAGAACGGCACACCGATCATGCGGGCGAAATAGGCTTCCGACACCGCCGTCGAGCCCGACGACGCTTCGATCACCGGCGAGCCTTCACGGATGAGGCCGTTGCACAGCGCATAGAGAAACAGCGAGCGCGCCAGCCGATGCTTCAGGCTGCCGGTCGGATGAGTGGATTCGTCCTTGAGGTAGAAGTCGATGCCAGTCAGTGCCGGCAGATCGAGCTTCCAGAGGTGCGTGTCTGCCGAGCGGTGCTGGTCGGCTTCGATTGCGGCGACCGCCCGGTCGGCCCAGGCCCGGGATGCAGGTCCAACAGCTTTTGCTCCTGCCATGATCGGCGCCCTGGTTTCAGATTGGCACGTCGAAAGTAACGATCGACACTTCGCCTTCGAGTGCGCCCTGGAAGGCCGACAGATGAGGCTCTTCGTCAGGCACGCCGTCCATGTCGCCGATCTGGTCGAGCTCGGCCTCGGCGTAACCTTCCGCGGCAAGCGATTCGAGCGCCCGGCGCACCGCCGAATCGTCGTCGGGCGCGACCAGCATGACGTGGACGCCTTCCGGTTTGCCGCCCTTTCTCTTCCACACCCGGCCGGTGATGATAGTGACCGGGCGTTCTTCATTGTCGTTCACGGGCCGATTCCTCTTGGCAATGTGTGGGTGGGCGAGGGGATTTTGACTGCTCATGCAGCCTTTTCGCATGAAGAAGGGCTACGCAACAGCGCAAAGCCGGTCACTTTCTTCCTCGCCCTTGCAAAATGGCGAAAGAAAATTACATGCGGTTTTCGCATGGCTGCCAAGCCCCGGCTTCAATGCAATATTTGCCGCGCCGGGGTTGACGGTTCGTGGGCTTGCTAGTAGAAGCCGGCCAGTCAGAACCGATGTGAGGCTCTCCCTTCCGAAGCGACACGCTTTGGAGTTTGCCTCAAACAGGGTTCGTTTTACGAGCGAAAAGACATTTCCGGCGTGCACGAAGCGGCTTCCGCTTCCTCTGCCATTTGTTCGGGCAAGACCGCGAGGCGCGGTTTGTGGCCCGAATTTGCGTATGGAAATGACGCTTTGAGCGGCCCTGACCGGGCGAGACACGGAATTGAGAGACAAGAGGGTTTAATGCCTACCGTCAACCAGCTGATCCGCAAGCCGCGCATTGCGCCGGTGAAGCGCAACAAGGTCCCGGCCATGCAGCAGAACCCGCAGAAGCGGGGTGTCTGCACGCGCGTCTATACAACGACGCCGAAGAAGCCGAACTCGGCGCTGCGCAAGGTGGCCAAGATCCGCCTGACCAATGGTTTTGAAGTGATCGGGTACATCCCCGGCGAAGGCCACAACCTTCAGGAACACTCCGTGGTGATGATCCGCGGCGGCCGCGTCAAGGATCTTCCGGGCGTTCGCTACCACATCATCCGCGGCGTGCTCGACACGCAGGGTGTGAAGAACCGCAAGCAGCGCCGTTCGAAGTACGGCGCCAAGCGTCCGAAGTAAGATTTTCCGGCCTTGGCGCTCCTTGAGTGCGTCGGGCTATGAGATTGAGAGACAAAAGCCATGTCGCGTCGTCACAGTGCAGAAAAGCGTGAGATCAATCCGGACCCGAAGTTCGGCGATCTGATCGTCACCAAGTTCATGAATGCCGTCATGTATGACGGCAAGAAGTCGGTCGCCGAGACCATCGTCTACGGCGCGCTCGATCAGGTTCAGTCGAAGACCAAGCAAGAGCCGGTCACCGTCTTCCATCAGGCGCTCGACAATGTCGCGCCGCATGTGGAAGTGCGTTCGCGTCGTGTCGGCGGCGCCACCTACCAGGTTCCGGTCGACGTGCGCCCCGAGCGCCGCCAGGCATTGGCCATTCGCTGGCTGATCGCGGCTGCCCGCAATCGCAACGAGACCACGATGGTCGACCGCCTCTCCGGCGAGCTGATGGACGCGGCCAACAACCGCGGCACGGCCGTCAAGAAGCGTGAAGACACCCACAAGATGGCTGAAGCCAACCGCGCTTTCGCGCACTACCGCTGGTAAAGCGCGAACGAGACTGAGAGGCAGCTACGATGGCCCGCGAATACAAAATCGAAGACTACCGCAATTTCGGTATCATGGCGCATATTGACGCCGGCAAGACGACGACCACCGAGCGCGTCCTCTATTACACGGGCAAGTCGCACAAGATCGGCGAAGTCCACGACGGCGCTGCCACCATGGATTGGATGGAGCAGGAGCAGGAGCGCGGCATCACCATCACGTCCGCCGCGACCACGACCTTCTGGAAGGGTCGCAGCGGCAAGATGTACCGCTTCAACATCATCGACACCCCCGGCCACGTCGACTTCACCATTGAAGTCGAGCGTTCGCTGCGCGTTCTCGACGGCGCCATCGCGCTGCTCGATGCCAATGCCGGTGTCGAGCCGCAGACGGAAACCGTCTGGCGTCAGGCCGACAAGTACCGCGTTCCGCGCATGATCTTCTGCAACAAGATGGACAAGATCGGCGCCGACTTCTACCGCTCGGTCGAGATGATCGGTTCGCGCCTTGGTGCGCATGCCGTTGTCATGCAGCTGCCGATCGGCGCCGAGGCGGAGTTCAAGGGCGTTGTCGACCTCGTCGAGATGAACGCGCTGGTCTGGCGCGACGAGACGCTGGGCGCTGCCTGGGACATCGTCGAGATCCCGGACGACCTCAAGGCTCGTGCTGAAGAATACCGCGAGAAGATGATCGAGGCCGCCGTAGAAATGGACGAGACGGCGCTTGAGAATTACCTCGAAGGCAAGATGCCGTCGAATGACGAGATCCGCGCGCTGATCCGCAAGGGCACCATCGCGGTGAAGTTCTACCCGATGTTCTGCGGCTCGGCCTTCAAGAACAAGGGCGTGCAGCCGCTGCTCGACGCCGTCGTTGAATATCTGCCGTCGCCGGCCGATGTTCCGGCCATCAAGGGCGTCGATGCCAAGACCGACGCCGAGATCGAGCGTCATGCCGACGACAACGAGCCGCTGTCGATGCTCGCCTTCAAGATCATGAACGACCCGTTCGTCGGTTCGCTGACCTTTGCCCGCATCTATTCGGGCAAGCTCACCAAGGGCATCTCGGTCGACAACACCGTGAAGGGCAAGAAAGAGCGCATCGGCCGCATGCTGCAGATGCATGCGAACTCGCGCGCCGACGTCGAAGAGGCTTTTGCCGGCGACATCGTTGCTCTTGCCGGTCTCAAGGACACGACCACCGGCGACACGCTCAGTGATCCGCTGCATCCGGTCATCCTTGAGCGCATGGAATTCCCCGATCCGGTCATCCAGATCGCCATCGAGCCGAAGACCAAGAACGATCAGGAAAAGATGGGCCTCGCCCTTCACCGCCTGGCCGCAGAGGATCCGTCCTTCCGCGTCAAGACCGACGAGGAAAGCGGCCAGACCATCATTTCCGGCATGGGCGAACTCCACCTCGACATCATCGTCGACCGCATGCGTCGCGAGTTCAAGGTCGAGGCCAATGTCGGCGCACCGCAGGTGGCTTATCGCGAGACGATCACGCGCAAGCACGAGCAGGATTACACGCACAAGAAGCAGACCGGCGGTACCGGTCAGTTCGCTCGCGTCAAGATCGTCTTCGAGCCGAACCCGGACAGCAGCGAGTTCGAGTTCGATACCAAGATCGTCGGCGGCGCCGTGCCAAAGGAATACATCCCAGGTGTCGAAAAGGGCATCAACAGCGTCATGACCTCGGGTCCGTTCGCGGGCTTCCCGATGATCGGCGTCAAGGCGACGCTGATCGATGGCGCCTATCATGATGTTGATTCCAGCGTTCTGGCCTTCGAAATCGCCGGCCGCGCCTGCTTCCGTGAAGCAGCACCCAAGCTTGGCGTGCAGCTCCTTGAGCCGATCATGAAGGTCGAAGTTGTGACGCCGGAAGACTACGTCGGCAGCGTCATCGGCGATCTGAACGGTCGTCGTGGCCAGATCCAGGGTCAGGAAGCGCGTGGCGTTGCGGTGGTTATCAACGCGATGGTGCCGCTCGCCAACATGTTCAAGTATGTCGACAACCTGCGCTCGATGAGCCAGGGCCGTGCGGCCTACACGATGCAGTTCGATCACTATGAGCCGGTCCCTACGGCGGTGGCCCAGGAAGTCCAGAAGAAATACGCGTAAGGGTTCCTTAGCCACCGGGTCGCGTTCCTTGCGCGGTGCCGGATCTGAAGAGCGAATAACAATTTCCCCCAAGCGGGTAGAATAGACGGAGAACGATTATGGCCAAAGGTAAATTCGAGCGTAACAAGCCTCACGTGAACATCGGCACGATTGGCCACGTCGACCATGGCAAGACGTCGCTGACGGCGGCGATCACCAAGTAT
>NZ_LMHO01000031.1:0-20742 GCF_001428185.1 Mesorhizobium sp. Root695
CGATGCGCTCGAGGTCGGCGAAAACGCGATAGCGACGCTCGGCATGGAGCTGGTCGATCGCTTCCTCGAAGAACCGCTGATAATTCATGTCGACTTCCCAATTTTGCGCGGGATCATAATCATTGCCCTATTGGTCGTCCACCGGGCCTTTTTGGTCAAAATGCCACGCCCTGGACCTGTTCCTAACGGCCACGGATCGTGGCCTATTCCCTTGATGTGGATCAACTTTGTTTCAGGACGATGCCACATGCCGGCAATGCCGGTTACAACGAGTTCTAATGGCCAGGCGGCAAGCTTTCCAGTAAGGCGGGGGTTGAGACAGTTTCCGATAATTCTTGAGATGCGAGGTCGCGGATGACAGTTTTGGTGACAGGCGGCGCCGGTTATATCGGTAGCCATATGGTCTGGGAGCTGCTGGATGCCGGCGAGAGCGTGGTCGTTCTCGACCGTCTTTCGACCGGCTTCGAATGGGCGGTGGCGCCGGAGGCAAAGCTGGTTGTCGGCGATGTCGCCGACAGGGAATTGGTCGGCTCTATCATCAGGGACAACAAGGTCGACGCGATCATCCATTTCGCGGGTTCGATCGTGGTCCCGGAATCGGTTGCCGATCCGCTCGGCTATTACGAGAACAACACCTGCAATACGCGCACGCTGATCGAAACCGCGGTGCGCGAGGGCGTGCCCAATTTCATCTTTTCCTCGACCGCGGCCGTCTATGGCGGCGCCGGACTGGAGCCGGTGCGCGAGGATGCCCGTCTGGCGCCGGAATCGCCCTACGGCCTGTCCAAGCTGATGAGCGAATGGATGCTGCGCGATGCGGCGATCGCGCACGGCCTGCGCTATACCGCGCTGCGCTATTTCAACGTCGCCGGCGCCGACCCGAGGGGCCGCACCGGCCAGTCGACGCCGGGCGCCACCCATCTGATCAAGGTCGCCTGCGAGACCGCCCTCGGCAAGCGCCCCTTCATGCAGGTGTTCGGCACCGACTATCCGACGCCGGACGGCACCTGCATGCGCGACTATATCCATGTCAGCGACCTGGCGGCGGCGCATCGCCTGGCCCTGCAGCGGCTGCGCGCCGGGGGCACAAGCCTCGTCGCCAATTGCGGCTACAGCCATGGCTACTCGGTGCTCGAGGTCATCGACAGCGTGCGGCGCGCCTTTGGCCATGATTTCGAGGTGAAGATGGGCGATCGTCGCCCTGGCGACGCCGCTGCGGTGGTTGCCAATTCGGATCTCGCCCGCGCCGAACTCGGCTGGACCCCGCTACGCGACGATCTCGACCAGATCGTTGCCGACGCGCTCGCCTGGGAGCGCATCCTGACCGGCAAGAACTCCGCGCGGGGCTGAGCCGGGTTCTCCGAAGGGCTCGCAAGGCACGTGGCGAAGCGCTATTGAAGGCATTCGCGGCACGGCGTGGAGGCGCCGCGCCGCGAGGAGCTTTTGGGGGGATGGCATGAAAATAACGGTGCTCGGGGCCGGTGTCGTCGGTACGGCAGCCGCCTATTATCTGGCGAGTGACGGCCACGATGTCACAGTGATCGAGCGCCATGCGGCGCCGGCACGCGGCACCAGCCAGTCGAACGCCGGTCTGGTGTCGCCGGGCGATGCCACCGCCTGGGCCTCACCGGCGGCGCTGAAGACATTCCTGCGCGCGCTCTACAACCATGATCTCGGCATCAAGGTGCGGCTGCGCTTCGACCCCTACTTCCTCGCCTGGAGCCTGCGCTTCCTGCGCCAATGCACGAAAGAGCGCCTGCGCGCCAACAGCCGGGTCAAGCTGCGCCTGGCGCTCTATTCGCGCGACTGCATCAACGCCATCTCGGCAGAGACAGGCATCGGCTATGATGAGCGCAAGAAGGGCATCCTCTATTTCTTCCGCACGCAGCACAGCCTCGACACCGGCACCGACAATTACCGCTACCTGGCCGAGCACGGCCTGCCGATAGAGATCGTCGGCCGCGAGCGGCTGATCGAACTTGAACCGGGTCTTGCCGGGGTGAAGGAAAAGATCGCCGGCGGCGTCTATTCGCCGATCGACCAGACCGGCGATTCCCGGCAGTTCGTGGAAAAGCTCGCCGCCTATTCAGCCGAAAGGCTCGGCGTGAAATTTCTCTACGGCACAACGGTCGAAGGCCTCGACATCGAGGGCGGCCGGGTGCGCGCGGTGATGACTTCGGCCGGGCCGGTCGCCGGTGATGCCGTGGTCATCTCGATGGGGCCGGAGAGCGGCCTGCTCGGCCGTCGCTACGGCATCGACCTGCCTGTCTATCCGGTGAAGGGTTATACCGCGACGATTCCGCTGGAGGACGAGAGCAAGGGCCCGACCATGGGCGGCGCCGACGAGGACCAGCTGATCGCCTATTCCAGGCTTGGCAACCGGCTGCGGCTCGCCTCGACCGCCGAATTCACCGGCTTCGACCGCAGCCACAGGCCAAGCGACTTCGCCGCCATGTTCAGGACCGGCAAGGATCTGTTCCCCGGTGCCTTCGACGAGAAAAAGGCCGAGCTGTGGGCGGGCCTGCGGCCGATGATGCCGAACTCGGTGCCGGTCATCGGCGAGGCGCGCTACGAGAATCTCTATCTCGACACCGGCCACGGCCATGTCGGCTGGACCATGGCCTGCGGCTCCGGCAAATTCCTTGCCGACCTCGTCGCCGGCCGGAAGCCGGAGATCGACCCGCAAGGGCTGGTTTACGGGGGCTAGTGATGTCGGGACCGCAAGTCGCCATCGACCTTGGCCGCATCGAGCGCAATGCGCGCACGATCGTCGAGCGCTGCGCGCTGTCGGGCATAAAAGTGTTCGGCGTCACCAAGGGCACTTGCGGCATGCCGCAGGTGGCGCGCGCCATGCTGCGCGGCGGTGTCGCCGGTATCGCCGAATCGCGCTTCGAGAACATCCGCCGGCTGCGCGACAGCGGCATCAACGCGCCGATCATGCTGTTGCGCAGCCCGCCGATGGCGCGTGTCGAGGAGGTGGTGCGCACCGTCGACATCAGCCTGCAGTCGGAACTCGCCACCATCCGCGAGATTTCGCGCATCGCCGAGCGCATGGGCCGCGTCCACGACATCATGCTGATGATCGATCTCGGCGATCTCCGCGAAGGCATCTGGCCGAGCGACCTTATTCCCACAGTCGAACAGATCCTGCAGTTCAAGGGCGTGCGCATTGCCGGTATCGGTACCAATCTCGGCTGCTTCGGCGCCATCATGCCGACGCCGGAAAATCTCGGGCAGCTCGTCGCCCATGCCTACAAGACCGAGCGCCTGTCCGGCAAAAGCCTCGACTGGATTTCCGGCGGCGCCTCGTCGTCGCTGCCGCTGCTGCTCGAAGGCAGACTGCCGGCCGGCATCAACAATCTGCGGGTCGGCGAGGCGATCCTGCAGGGCGGCGTCGAGACCTTCCGCGACACGCCGTGGGCGGAGCTCGAACCCGATGCCTGCCGGCTGACCAGCGACATCATCGAGGTCAAGCTCAAGCCTTCACGGCCGATCGGCCAATCGGGCTACGACGCCTTCGGCAACCAGCCGGTCTTCCCCGACGAGGGCGACAGGCTGCGCGCTATCGCCAATATCGGCCGCGAGGACGTGCTGGTCGAGGGGCTGACGCCGATCGCCAAGGGGATACGGGTGCTCGGCGCTTCCAGCGACCATCTGCTGCTCGATGTCGCCGATGCCGATCCGCCGCCGGCCGTCGGCGACCGCGTCGCCTTCCGCATGAGCTATGGCGCCATGTTGCTGGCGATGACCTCGGAATATGTCGAGAAGGCCCCGATGCATGACGTCGAGGACTTTTCCGGCCGCAAGATGGTGCAGATCACGGCCGAGCGGGGGGCTGCCGGCATCCTGGCCCGGGAAGGTACCGGCGCGCGGCTGGAAGCGATGAATTTCGACGTCGTGGAACTCGCCGATGTCGAGCGGCCGCCATCGGGGCTGATCCGGCTGACTGCCGGAGCCGACCGTCGCATCGCCCACAAGGCGCTGACCGCAACGGCGCGCGCGACGCATTCCTTCGGCCTGATCTGGATCGATTCCATAGCCGCCCTGATGCCCGAGGAAGAGGACGGCATCGACCTGCCGGAAGGCTCGGTTCTGGCGCGTACCCTCGGCCTCGACCACAAGGCGGGTGCGCTGCAGCCGCAGCTGTCGCCAGAGAATGTCGCCATTGTCGGCTTGCGCCATGCCGACCCGGCCGAAGCGCGGGTGCTGAAGGATTCACGCGTGTCAGCCTTCACCATGACCGATATCGACGCCATGGGCATGCGCGACCTGATGCATGAAGCGATCCGCATCGCTACCTCCGGCACGCAAGGCTTCCATGTCAGTTACTCGCCGACTGCAACCGAATTCGCCGGCTGGGCAGCAGGCTCCGGTGGGCTGACCGTGCGCGAGACGCATCAGGCGATGGAGGCGATCGCGCTCTCCGGCGGTCTGCTGTCGATGGATGTTTCGGGCCTTGCCGCGGATCTGGAGCCCCGGATCAGCACCGACGTGATCAACTTCGTCATGTCGGTTTTCGGCAAGCGGATCTTGTAGCTGAGCATGATCCCGAAAAATGGGTTCCGGTTTTCTCGGACAAACGGAAATCGTTTGTCCAAAGATCATGCTCAAACAGACAGATCCTGTCCCTGCGGTTCGATCGCCGCGCGCCAGGCCCTGACGTAGTCAACCCAGACCGGGTCGGCCGGCGGCTCCATTCTTTCGCCTTTGCCCTGCGCCATCCGTTGATCGGTCGCCAGCAATGCGGCGCCGATGCTGGTGCCGGTGGCGGCTTCGGACGCAACAACGGCGCGTGCCGTGCTGGCTGCCAGCATGCCGACAAAGAGCCGGTTGCGGGCAAAGGGGCCTTCGACAGTGGTCGGGCCGTCGGCGCCGATCAGGTCGAGGCAGGTTGCCGTCATCAACGCCAGATAGAACGAGATGGCGGCAAAGCGCTGGCCATCGTTCATACCGTCGGCATTGAGCCATGCCGCTACCTGATGCGGGAACGGCCCCGATCCTTGCTGGGTCGACGGCAGCAGCAGCACCTTTCGCGCCAGCACGGCGCCGACATCGGCTTCGGCCCACCGCTCAGGCTGGTCCTTCGTCAGCACGGAAAACTCACGGCCGCCCATGAAGCGCGCCGAGGTAACGGGATTACCGAGTGCGTTGACATTGACCAGCGTGTCGCGCGCGGCATCCAGCGCAATCTGTTTGCCGCCAACCGCCATCGACACCACCCAGGTGCCCGTCGAGACGACGGAGAAAGGCGGTCTGTCGGACAGCAGATGCGGCAGCAGCGAGGCGTTGGAATCATGCAGGCCGCAGAACACCGGCGTTTGCGGATCGAGTCCGGTTCGCATCGCAACGATAGGCAGGATCGGGCCGAGGCGATCGCTGGCCGGCCGCACCGGCGCCATCAGGCCGCGCCATTCCAGGCTGTCGACCAATGATGAAAAATTCGCCGCCCACGGGTTCCACAGATCGGTGTGGCAGCCGAGCGAAGTCACCTCGTTGGCGGCGATGCCGGTCAGGCGCAAGGCCCAGTATTGCGGGTACATCAGCATCGCGGCAACCTTGGCAAATTCCGCCGGGAAGCTTTTCTGCTGCCAGAAGAATTGCGCACCGAGATTGAGGCCGAGCGGCAGGCGCGGCGTGCCGGTCTCGGCGAAGGGCGGACGGATCGAGTCATAATCCACCGCCAGCCGGTCGGGGCCGTCGAATTCATAGTCGAGCACTGGCAGCACCAGTTCGCCCGCAGCGTCGACCAGTACGCCCGTTGCTCCATGGGTCGTGATCGAAATGGCGTCGATGCACTGTTCGGCGTTGAGGCTGGCAAGGCTATCGAGGATGAATATCCACAAGGCCTCGACATCGTGGTGCGGGTAGGGCGCCTGTCGCACCGGCGCATTCGCCATGCGGCGCAACGCCACCTCGCTCAACGTCGCGAGGTCGACCAGCGCCACCTTGGCGTTGGTCTTGCCGATGTCGATGACGGCGATGTGGCGCATCGCACTCATGCCATATGGAACACGGTTTCCAGCGGCACGGCCACCGGCTCGTTGTCCGGCCTGGTTTCCATCATGTCGGCCATATGTGCCCACCAGCGCTGCATCACCGGATGCATGGGCAGTTCGTCCATGCCGTGGTCGTCTCGCCGCCACAGCACGCCGAACAGGATATTGGTGTCCTCGTCGAGGTGGATGGAGTAATCGGAGACGCCGGCCTGCTTCAGCAGTGATACCAGGGATGGCCAGATCTCGTCGTGACGCTTCTTGTACTCGGCCTTCATACCGGGCTTGAGCTTCATCTTGAACGCGTATTTCTCGGCCATCAGCGCCCTCCGCGCAGCCGCCGCCAGACGATCGGCAAGGCGATGACGATGATCAGCAGCAGGCCGATGAAGATCGACATGACGATGCCGGGCACGTTGAGCAGGCCAAGGCCGAAGGTCACCAGCCCCATGATGAAGGCGGCGAGCACGACGCCCAGAATGCTGCCTGCACCGCCGAGGATGCTGACGCCGCCGAGCACCACCATGGTGATGACTTCCAGCTCGTACCCCTGCGCGATCGACGGTCGGGTCGAACCAAGGCGCGAGGTGATCAGCACCGAGGCGATGCCCGACATCAGGCCGGTCAGGCAGAACAGGATGAACTTGGTTCGGCCGACGCGCACACCGGAAAACTGCGCAGCTATCGGATTGTTGCCGATGGCAAAGACGCGTCGGCCGAAAATCGTGCGGTGCAGAAGGAACCAGTAGGCGACGGCCGCGATCAGGAAGAGCACCAGTTCGAAGGACACCACCCACCAGACATAACCCTGGCCGAAGAAGGCGAAGTTTTCGGGATAGCCCTTGTAGGCCTGATCGCCGAGGATGATGAAGGCGATGCCGCGAAACAGGCTCATCGTGCCGATGGTGACAACGATCGAGGGCAAGCCAAGTCTCGTCACCAGCAACCCGTTGAAGGCGCCGCAGCCGAGCCCGACGACGATGCCGATCAGCACCAGCACTGGTGTATCGGCGCCGGCCTGCACCGCCATGCCCGTCATGGTCGACGCCAGCGCGATGATGGCGGCCACCGACAGGTCGATCTCGCCGGAGATGATCAGCAGCGCCATGGCGAAAGCGATCAGGCCCTTCTCGGTGAAATTGAAGGTGAGATCGGACAACGAGTATGGGTCGAGGAAATAGGGCGAGGCGAAGCTGTTGATGGCGAAGATGGCGATCGCCACGACGACGAGCAGCGCTTCCCAGGAAAAGATCGCCGAACGGAACGGCTTGTCGAGCCGGTCGGGAATGTGGCGCGGAGCAGGGCTGTCGGTCATGTCACCGCCTCCACCTTTCTGAGGATGATGCGGCCTTGCTGGCGTTCGCCGCGCGCATTGAGCACGACGGCCAGAATGATGGCGCTGCCCGAAATCGCCATCTGCCAAAAGGGCGAGATGTTGATGACCGGCAGTGCGTTGGAGATGATGCCGAGGAACAGCGCCCCCAACACCGCGCCGCCGACCGAACCGATGCCGCCGGCGATCGAGATGCCACCGATGACACAGGCGGCGATGATGTTGAGCTCATAGCCGTTGGCGACCTCAACCGAGGCGATTACATAACGCGAGATCCAGAGATAGCCCGAGAGGCCGCCGATCATGCCGGAGATGCAGAAGACGATGAATTTCGTCCGGCCGACATCGATGCCGGCATAGACCGAAGCCGTCGGGTTGACGCCGATGGCATAGATCGAGCGGCCGAGTGCGGTGCGCGTCATCAAGACGAAGAACAGCGCGATGACCAGGATGGCGATCCACGACAGCACCGGAATGCCGAGGAAGGCGGCGCGCTGAAAGCCGATGAAGTCCGGGCTCATCTTGTCGGCATTGACCCAGGCGCCGCCGGACAGGACGAAGGTGGCGCCGCGATAGATGGTCAGAGTGCCCAATGTGACGACGATCGAAGGGATGTTTAGCCGCCACACCAAAAGGCCGTTGATGGCGCCGAGCACCAGCCCGATCAACAGTGCGATGACGATTAGCAGCGGGATCGGGATCGCCGGATGCGCGGCGTTCAGCATCGCCACCACCATGCCGGTGAAGCAGAGGTTGGACGCCATCGACAGATCGATCGACCGGGTCAGGATGACAACCATCTGGCCCAGCGCCAGGATCATCAGGATCGAGGTGTCGTTGAACACCTGGCGCAGATTGCCGGGATCGGCAAAGGCCGGGAAGCGCGTCGAGATCAATCCGATCAGCAAGACGATGGCCGCGAACAGCCAGATCTCACGGTATTTGAGGAAAGCCTTCATGCCGCGATCCCTGCTGCCGTCCTGACCAGCGTCTCGGCGTCCAGTCCCTTGTTGTCGTAGACCGCCGCGACGAGACCCTCGCGCATGACCACGACGCGGTCGGACATGCCGAGGATTTCGGGCAGTTCGGAGGACACCATGATCACCGACAGGCCTTGCGCCACCAACTCGGCCATGAAGCCGTGCACGGCGGCCTTGGAGCCGATGTCGATGCCCTTGGTCGGCTCGTCCAGGATGATCACCTTGGGCGCGGTCGCCAGCCATTTGGCGATGACGATCTTCTGCTGGTTGCCGCCCGACAGCGTGCCGACATCCTGGCTGAGTGAGGAAGCGCGCAGGTCGAGCCGCTCGGTGTAGGAGCGAGCGAGCGAAAACTCCTCGGCCAACCGCAGCAAGCCGGATCTGGAGGTGCGCTTGAGCGAAGGCAGCGAGACATTCTGGAAGATCGGCAGGCCGATCACCACGCCTTGCTTGCCGCGCTCCTCCGGCACATAGACGATGCCGGCATCGATCGAATCTGCCGCGGATTTCGGCGCGATCACCTTGCCTTCCAGCATAATCGTGCCGCCTGAGGTGCGGGTGATGCCCGATATCGCCTGCATCACCTCGCTGCGCCCGGCGCCGACAAGGCCGTAGAAGCCGAGGATTTCGCCCTTGTGCAATTCGAAGCCGATGTCGTTGAACTCGGTCGGGTGCGACAGGCCTGAAACGGAGAGCACCGTCGTGCCGATCTCTGCCTTGCGCTGCGGGAAGATGTGGTCGACGGCGCGACCGACCATCAGGCGCACGATCTGGCTCTGGCCGGCATCCTTGATCAGGCCTTCACCGACCATCTCGCCATCGCGGAACACCGTGTAGCGATCGGCGATGCGGTAGATCTCGTCGAACTTGTGGCTGATGAACAGGATCGCCTTGCCTTCGCTCTTGAGGAACTCGATGAGCAGGAAAAGCTCCTCGATCTCCTTCATCGAAAGCGCGGCGGTCGGCTCGTCCATGATGACGATCTGCGCGTCGATCGACATGGCACGCGCAACGGCGACCAGATGCTTGTTGGCGATGCCGAGGTCCTTCAGCCGCGCGTCGGCGTCGATATGGCCGGCATGCATGGTATCGAGCACTTCGCGAGCGTTTTTGCGCATGGTGCGCCAGTCGATGGTGCGCAAGCGCGTGCGCGGCGCGTGGCCGAGAAAGATGTTTTCGGCAACCGTCAAATCGTCGAACAGCACGGTTTCCTGGTGAATGGCGGTGACGCCATACCCGAAGGCGGCATGCGCGCTGGGCAGAGTGACGGCTTGGCCGTCGATGCTGATTGTGCCCCCATCGGGCTGGTAGATGCCGGTCATGATCTTGACCAGCGTCGACTTGCCGGCGCCGTTTTCGCCGATCAGCGCGGTCACCTCGCCCGGATAGAGCGACAGGCTGACATTGTGCAGCGCGCGCACGCCGGGAAAGCTCTTGGAGATGCCGGACAGCGTCAGGCGTGGAACCGAGGCCAGAGGCCGCTCCTTCACCGTGCCGGGTTGGGCTGTCGTATCCATAGTCGTATCAAGCCCTGAAACAAGGTCCGTTTAAAGTCGCGGCGGGACGTGAGCCCCGCCGCGACAGCTTGAGAGCGCTCCAGGTCAATAGATCTTGGAGAACTTCTCGATGTTCGACTTGTCGAACTGGAACGGCGGGGCCATCGCAGCCGAGTTGGTGTCGTCGAGCGTGACCTTGCCGACGCGGCCGATCGACAGCGTGGCGCCGGGCTTGGCCTCTTCCTTCTTCACCGCCAGATCATGGGCGAGGTAGACGGCCGAGTAGCCGAGATCGATCGGGTTCCACAGCGCGACCGCCTGGCTGGCACCGTTGTCGATGAACTTCTTGAACTCGGACGGCAGCGCGAGACCGGTGACATTGACCTTGCCGATCAGGTTTTCGTCGGTGACGACCTGGGCGGCGGCAACGACGCCGACAGTGGTCGGCGCGATGATCGCCTTGAGGTTCGGATAGGATTTCAACAGGCCCTTGGCTTCGTCGGTGCTCTTGGCCGAATCGTCATCGCCGTAGACGGTGGCGACGAGTTTGATCTTGGGGAACTTCTCCGGCAGGATCTTCTTGGCCGCATCGATCCACGCGTTCTGGTTGGTGGCGGTCGAGGAGGCCGACAGGATGGCGACGTCGCCGCCTTCCGGCAGGTAGTCGGCGGCGAGCTTGATGATGGTCTCGCCGATCAGGCCGGTGTCGGACGGGTTGAGGTGAAGCTGACGGCCTTCCTTGGCGACGCCAGAATCCCAGGAGATGACGGTGATGCCGCGCTCCATGGCCTTCTTCAGCACCGGCACCAGCGCGTCGGCGTCATTGGCCGAAATGGCGATGGCGTTGACCTTCTGGGCGATCAGCGAATTGACCACTTCGATCTGCGCTTCCGCGGTCGCCTTGGTCGGGCCGGTGTAGATGATGTCGACATCGCCGAGTTCCTTGGCCGCCTCTTCGGCGCCCTTGTTGGCGGCATCGAAGAAGCCGTTGCCGAGCGACTTCACCACCAGCGCGATCTTGACGTTTTCGGCATAGGCTGCGTTCACGAACATGGCGGCAGAGAACGCCGCCGTCACCATCAATTTCTTCAAGAAGCTCATCGAATATCCTCCCTTGAGCGTTGCATTCCATCGCCGCTGCTGGCGTGAGGGTGTCTCAGGCCTGCAGTGAAGATTCTTCCTTTGCCGACTTGCGGGCGACGATCAGCGTCACGCCCGCGGTCTCCAACATCTTGGCTTCGCGATCCTCGATGCCGTCATCGGTGATGACGGTGGCGATGCGCGACAGGCCGCACAGGATCAGGCTGGAGCGTTTGCGGAATTTCGAAGAATCGACCAGCACCACCAGTTCGTCGGCCTGGTCGATCAGTTTCTGCTCCGCCTGGATCAAAAGCGGATCGCCTTCCATCAGGCCGAGCGGCCCCAATCCTTGCGCGCCCATGAACATGCGTCGCGCATAGAAATTGCGCGTCACGTCATTGTCGAAGGGCGACAGGATGATGTTCTGCTCGCGGTAGATCGTGCCGCCCGACAGCATCACCGTGTTCTTGGAATGCTTGAGCAGGTGCTCGGCGATCGGGAACGAATTGGTGAAGATCGGCATGCGGCGGCCGGTCAGGAAATGCACCATCTGGAAGGTTGTGGTGCCGCCATTGATGATGATCGGCTCGCCGTCCTTGCACAGCTCGACCGCTTCGCGGGCAATCGCCCGCTTTTGCGAGGCGTTGATCGTTTCGTTGACGGAAAAGGGCCGGCCGGCCAGCCCGATGAACTGCGGCGGCGAGATTGCCTCGGCGCCACCGCGCACACGGCGCAGGCGCTTCTGGACATGGAGAGCCGCGATGTCGCGCCGGATTGTCGCCTCGGAGGACTCCGTCAGGTCGACCATCTCCTGCACCGTCACCACAGGCTTTTCCTGGACGGCGGACAGAATGATCCTGTGGCGCTCTTTTTCGTGCATGGTTCCTCCCTGCCTGAGCATCTAGGCACCCAAAACGCGCAGTGTCAATCATTTCCGATCATATAATTTCATTGTGCAGTGCAATATGATCGATGTTGATCGTTTGTGATTGACAAGCCGGCTGCTTCCGTGGAAATTCGGGCCAAATGGGTCGCACCTTTTGCGTGCCTTTCGGGAGGATACCCTATGCTCGATAAGCGCACCGGCGCGCGCCTCGCCAATCTGTGGGATGAGGCCAAGGCTCAAGCGATGAGCGAGCCGGAACTTCTGGTCTATCGCTCGAACACGCTCGGCTCCGACAAGCGCGTCACCAACTATGGCGGTGGCAACACCTCCTCGAAGATCTGGCAGAAAGACCCGCTCACCGGCGAGAATGTCGAAGTGCTTTGGGTCAAGGGCTCGGGCGGCGACAGTGCCTCGATTAAAACAGACGGTTTTGCCACGCTCTACATGGACAAGCTGCGCGCGCTCAAAGGCCTCTATCGCGGCGTTGAGCACGAAGACGAAATGGTCGGCTTCCTGCCGCACTGCACCTTCAACCTCAATGCGCGCGCGGCCTCGATCGACACGCCGCTGCATGCCTACGTGCCGAAGCCTTTTGTCGATCACATGCATCCCGATGCCATCATCGCCATTGCCGCCGCCAAGGATTCCAGGGCGCTGACCAAGGAGATCTTCGGCGACGCCATCGGCTGGCTGCCGTGGAAGCGACCGGGCTTCGAACTCGGCCTGTGGCTGGAGAAATTCTGCCTCGAAAATCCCGCCGCCAAGGGCGTCATCCTGGAAAGCCACGGCCTGTTCACCTGGGGCGACACCCCTCGGGAATGCTACGAGACGACGATCTCGGTGATCAACCAGGCAATCGAATGGTTCGAGCGCCGCTCCGAGGGCCTCGCTATCTTCGGCGGTGAAGTCGTCAAGTCGCTCGATGCCGTCGAACGCCGTGCCATCGCGGCAAAACTGATGCCGAAAATCCGCGGCCTGATCTCGGAGAAGAGCCACAAGCTCGGCCATTTCGATGATTCCGCCGCCGTGCTCGAATTCGTCAACTCCAGGGATTTGCGGCCGCTGGCGGCACTCGGCACGTCGTGCCCGGACCATTTCCTGCGCACCAAGATCCGCCCGCTGGTCATCGAGTTCGATCCGGCAAAGCCCGATGTCGATGCCGTCATCGCGCGCCTCGCCGACGACGTGGCTGCCTATCGTGTTGGCTACCAGGCCTATTACGACAGCTGCAAGCATGCGGACTCGCCCGCCATCCGCGATCCCAATGCCGTCGTCTATCTGATGCCTGGCGTCGGCATGTTCACCTTCGCCGGCGACAAGGCGACGGCGCGCATTTCGGGTGAGTTCTATGTCAACGCCATCAACGTCATGCGCGGCGCCTCGACCGTCTCGTCTTATGTCGGCCTGCCCGCACAGGAAGCCTTCGACATCGAGTACTGGCTGCTCGAGGATCTCAAGCTCCAGCGCATGCCGAAGCCGAAGTCGCTTGCCGGCCAGATCGCGCTGGTCACCGGTGGCGCCGGCGGCATCGGCCGCGCGACCGCCAATCGGCTGCTGCGCGAAGGCGCCTGCGTCGTGCTGGCCGACATCGACGAAACAGCGCTGGCCAGCGCCAATGACGAACTGGCCAAGGCCTATGGCAAGGATTTCGTCCGGCCGGTGCTGATAAACGTCACCTCGGAGGACCAGGTTGTCTCCGGCTTTGCCGAGACTGCGGTCGAGTTCGGCGGCATCGACATTCTGGTGTCCAACGCAGGGCTGGCCTCCTCGGCGCCGATCGAGGAGACGACGCTGGCGCTGTGGAACAAGAACATGGATATCCTGTCGACCGGTTATTTCCTGGTCTCGCGGGAAGCGTTCCGGCTGTTTCGGGTGCAGAAGATCGGCGGCAACATCGTCTTCGTCGCGTCGAAGAACGGCCTTGCCGCCTCGCCCAACGCCGCCGCCTATTGCACCGCCAAGGCCGCCGAGATCCACCTCGCTCGCTGCCTGGCGCTGGAGGGCGCGGAAGCGCAGATCAGGGTCAATGTCGTCAACCCGGACGCGGTGCTTCGCGGCTCGAAGATCTGGACCGGCGAGTGGAAGGAACAGCGCGCCGCCGCCTACAAGATGTCGACCGACGACCTGGAGGAGCATTACCGCTCGCGTTCGATGCTGAAGCGCTCGGTCTTCCCCGAAGACATCGCAGAGGCGATCTATTTCTTCGCCTCCGACATGTCGGCCAAGTCGACCGGCAACATCATCAATGTCGACGCGGGCAACGCCCAGAGCTTTACGCGCTGAGCTAACGTCGAAGCGCTTCCCTTCTCCGCGTCACTATACGGGGAGAAGATGCCGGCAGGCGGATTAGGGGCAGCGCTGACTGAACGCATTTTGGGAGGAATAGCAGTTTGTCCGAATCCATCATCTCCGCCGACCTCGTCGACAAGGACAACGCCGCGCGCAAGGCCAACCTCGAGCGCGACTACGCCTCGCTCGGCGAGCGCCTCGACCGTCGCGGCATCGCCATCGACGCCATCCGTGACAAGGTCGAGAAATTCGCGGTGGCGATCCCGTCCTGGGGCGTTGGCACCGGCGGAACCCGCTTTGCCCGCTTTCCCGGTGCCGGCGAGCCGCGCGACATCTTCGACAAGATCGAGGACTGCGCCGTCATCAAGCAGTTGACGCAGGCGACGCCGACAGTCTCCCTGCACATTCCGTGGGACAAGGCCGACCCGAACCGGCTGAAGCAGGCAGCCTCGCGCTTTGGCCTCGGCTTCGACGCCATGAACTCCAACACCTTTTCCGACGCCAAGGACCAGAAGCTCTCCTACAAATTCGGCTCGCTGTCGCATGCCGATGCCGGCACCCGCCGGCAAGCGGTCGAGCACAATCTCGAATGCATCGAGATCGGCAAGACGCTGGGCTCCAAGGCGTTGACGGTGTGGATCGGCGACGGCTCGAATTTTCCAGGCCAGGTCAATTTCGCCAAGGCGTTCGAGCGCTATCTCGACGCCATGAAGGAGATCTACGCCGGACTGCCCGCCGACTGGAAGCTGTTCAGCGAGCACAAGATGTACGAGCCGGCCTTCTATTCCACCGTCGTCCAGGACTGGGGTACCAACTACATGATCGCCAGGGAGTTGGGCGACAAGGCGTTCTGCCTGGTCGACCTCGGCCACCATGCCCCCAACGTCAACATCGAGATGATCGTCTCGCGGCTGATCCAGTTCAAGAAACTCGGCGGCTTCCACTTCAACGATTCGAAATATGGCGACGACGATCTCGATGCCGGTTCGATCGATCCCTACCGGCTGTTCCTCGTCTTCAACGAACTGGTCGATGCCGAACTGTCCGGCACCGAAGGCTTCGACCCGGCGCACATGCTCGACCAGAGCCACAACGTCACCGACCCGATCGAAAGCCTGATGCTGTCGGCGGTCGAGGTGCAGCGCGCCTATGCGCAGGCGATGCTGGTCGACCGCAAGGCGCTGGAAGGCTACCAGGACAACAACGACGCGCTGATGGCGACGCAAACGCTGAAAGCCGCCTACCGCACCGATGTCGAACCGATCCTGGCGATGGCGCGGTTGAAGACGGGCGGCGCGATCGATCCGGTTGCCGCCTACCGGGCGGCCGGGTACCGCGCCAAGGTCGCGGCGGAACGCCCGGCGGTCGCCGGCGGCTCGGGCGGCATTGTCTGACATCTGAATTGATCCGTCTGGTCCACCATTGATGGTGGACTCGGTGGCCCTGACGGGTTCTTCTAGGCGTCCCCGCTAGGAGAACCGCCATGCCTCTCAATCGTCGGACACTGATCGCCGCCAGTCTTTCCATCACCTTCATTCTAGCGCCGTTGACGAGCGTCTTCGCCGCATCGCCGGCGCCAGCCAAGGGCGAGCACGGCATGGTGGTGACGGCCCAGCATCTGGCGTCCGAAGTCGGCATCGAGGTCTTGAAGAAGGGTGGCAATGCTGTCGATGCGGCGGTTGCCGTCGGCTATGCGCTCGCCGTCGTCTACCCCAATGCCGGCAATATCGGCGGCGGCGGCTTCATGACCATCCGCTTCAAGGACGGCAAGTCGACCTTCCTCGATTTCCGCGAGCGGGCGCCGCTGGCGGCGACCAAGACCATGTATCTCGACAAGGACGGCAACCCGGTGAAGGGCGCCAGCCTCAACGGCTATCTCGCGGTCGGGGTGCCAGGCTCGGTGGCTGGTTTCGAGATGGCGCGCGAAAAATACGGCAAATTGTCCCGACAGGATCTGATGGCGCCGGCGATCGGCTATGCCAAGGACGGATTCATCCTCAATCAGGGCGACGCCGCCTCTTTTGCCAGCAGCGCCGACCGGCTGGCGAAGGATCCCGCGGCTGCCGCCATCTTCTTGAAACCCGATGGCAAGCCCTACGGCATCGGCGAGCGGCTGGTCCAGCCCGACCTCGCCGCGTCGCTCGCCGCCATTTCCGAAAAGGGCCCGGATGCCTTCTACAAGGGCGCCATCGCCGATGCCATCGTCAAGGCGAGCGGCGCCAAGGGCGGCATCCTGGCCAAGCCGGATTTCGAGCAGTATGCGGTCCGCGAACTGAAGCCCGTGACCTGCCTCTATCGCGGCTACGAGATCACTTCCTCGCCGCCGCCGAGTTCCGGTGGCGTCATCATCTGCGAAATCCTCAACGTGCTCGAAGGTTATCCCTTGTCCTATCTCGGCGCGGGTTCCGCCGAGACCGTCCATGTCATGGTCGAGGCGATGCGCTACGCCTATGTCGACCGCAATTCCGCGCTCGGCGATCCAGATTTCGTCGACAACCCGGTCTCGAAACTGCTTGATAAGGCCTATGCCAAGGATATCCGCGACAAGATCGACCCGTTCCGGGCCGGCGTGTCGCAGGATCTGATGCCGAAGGGCTTTGGCGAGAGCAAGGAGACGACCCACTATTCGATCATCGACAATGACGGCAATGCGGTCGCGGTCACCTATACGCTTAACGGCTCCTTCGGCGCCGGCGTCGTCGCCGACGGCACCGGCATCCTGCTCAACAACGAGATGGACGATTTCACCCAGAAGCCCGGCGTGCCCAACCTCTATGGCCTGGTCCAGGGCGAGGCCAATGCCATCCAGCCGAAGAAGACGCCGCTGTCATCGATGAGTCCGACCGTGGTGGCCAAGGACGGCAAACCGTTCATGGTCATCGGCAGCCCCGGCGGCTCGCGCATCATCACCATCACGCTGGAAGCGATAGTCAACGTCATCGACCATGACATGAACATCCAGGAGGCGATCGACGCGCCGCGCATCCACCATCAATGGCTGCCCGACAAGCTCTATGTCGAGCCGTTCGGGCTGTCGCCGGACACCGAAAAGCTGCTGGCCGGCATGGGTTATCACCTCGATCTCGCTGACCAGACCTGGGGCCAGGCGGCGGGTATCCTGGTCGGCGGCAAGAGCCTGGCGGAGATCGAGAAAGGCGGTGGCGCCCGCTACAATGGCGCTATCGACAGCCGAGCGGCCTCCGGCGAGGCGCTCGGATATTAGGCGAGATCCGGAAGGATCGCGCGATCTCTTGAAAGAGCACCGGCTTAGAAAGCCGGTGCTGGACCTTCTGTCTTCTGGTTCACAAGACCAGCGTGAGGGTGGACGCAACCAGCATCAAGGCGGCGATGCCAACGAACAACGCATAGATGCGCGGCCGGTCGAGCAGCAGTGCGTTTCCGGATATCCAGGCAGACGTGGCACCGCC
The DNA here is from genome assembly GCF_001428185.1 of Mesorhizobium sp. Root695. NCBI lineage: Bacteria > Pseudomonadati > Pseudomonadota > Alphaproteobacteria > Hyphomicrobiales > Phyllobacteriaceae > Mesorhizobium > Mesorhizobium sp. Root695. The sequence continues at coordinate 17,486 of NZ_LMHO01000031.1, forward strand.
AAGCGCGAAGAGGAAGCCGTTGCGGTGCCCGAAGACCATCGATGCGGCCATCAGCCCGCCAATGATCAGCGCGCCGAACACGATGATCACGGCAACGGCGTATTTCTCGAAATCGTTGCCGCTTCCCATGCTCGGACCGATCGCGTTCAAGGTCGGCAGGTCGTCCGGATCGTAGGGATTCGTCGACCCATATTCGTCATGACCGGCAGGCTCTCGCATCATTCATTCTCCGTATAGCGGCAACAAACCATCAAGCCTTGCCGAGTGCAACCCGATCGCGCTGCCTTGATGCGTTCGGCCGGTCCTTGACGTCTTCAGGCGTCGGCTTGCCGCCGGCTTTTGATTCGTGCCCTGGCCGTCTTTGGTCTCAGACAATCCAGGACACGGCTGCCCGAAGGCGACCGTGGCCCCCTCTATCATGGAATGCATTCGTGGAGGAAAAATGATGCGGAACGTGAATTGCGCTTCGGGGGCAGCGATTTTCGGCGGAGATGACGTCGCAAAGGACCGTGACGGGGCCGGATCGCCTCGCCGCCAGCACGGATGGGAACAGGGTCGCGTCCGATCGCGGCCCTGGACGCGTCGCATCGTCACGGGTTCATGCGACGTGCTTCAGGCGCCGTTCGATGCATGCCGAGATGACCGGCAATCGGGGTAGGGCTGGCCGGCATGCATCAGAACTTCATGCTGAGGCTGCCCTTGATGACAGGGCCTTCGCCATAGATGCAACTGAGGTCCTTGTTGCTGCCGGCCTCATAGCAGGTCGAATAGTAGGTCTTGTCGAACAGGTTGGAGACGTTGAGCGCCGCCTGCCAGCCATTCTTCTTGTAGCGCAGGGCCGCGTCGACCAGCATGTGACCAGGCACGTTCACTGTGTTCGCACTGTCGCCGAAGCTGGCGCCGATGTAGCGCGCGCCGGCGCCGACGCTCAGGCCTTCGAGCACGCCGCTGCCAACTTCGTAATTGGCCCACAGCGATGCCTGGTGTTCCGGCACCCTGGCTGGGCGGTTGCCGATGATGTCGGCGGCATCGCTGGTTATCTCCGCGTCGAGATAGGTGTAGGCCGCCGTCATTCTGAGGCTGGAAGCCCGGTCGGCGTTGGCCTCGATCTCCAGGCCGCGATGGCGGACTTCTCCGGTCTGGACCTGGTAACGGGATTGGCTGCTGCCGTCGGCACATTGGTCTTGCGCAGGTCGAACAGCGAAGCGGTGATGAAGCCGGGGAAGAAGGTCGGCTCGTATTTCACGCCGACTTCGTACTGCTTCCCCAGCGAAGGCGGCAGCGCGTCTCCGGACTGGGTCGGGCCGATATTGGTGGTGAAGGATTCGGCATAGCTGGCATAGGGCGTCAGGCCATTGTCGAAGAGATAGCCGATGCCGACATTGCCGGTGAAGGCATGGTCCTTCTGATCGTAGCTGCCCGCATCGCCGAGTCGGTCGAAATTGGTGTGGTCGATCCAGGCCTGCCGGCCACCGACGGACAGAACCCAGTGGTCGGCGATCTTGGACTGGTTTTGTGCATAGAGACCGACCTGGCCGATCGTCTCCACGCGATCCGCAATGATGAGGCTCGGCGCCGTGACCGGGATCGAATAGTCCGGGTTCTGGGTGTCCAGAGGCGGACCCTCGCCGTAGCCGTTGCGCCCGTTGCGCGCAAACTTCGAATTGCATGCCGGCGAGAACCATATGTCGATCCTGCCGGTCACGGTCAATCGCGCGGTGCAGGCGGCGTTTGCGGTGCGGGAGAAGGATACCGCCCTTTGCTGAACGCTGCAGCAAGGCGGTCGGCGCCTCGCGCTGTCATTCCTGTGAAGGGGAGGCGCTCAATCGGCGGTAGGAGACGCCGCCGAAGTTTGCCGTCACAAAGTCCGTGACGGACATCTTGCGCTTGCCTCCGTCGCTGCAGGCGTAAACCGGCCAACCAGCATCGCTGCATTCGCTGGCAGCGCAGATGCGCGCCAGGCAGTTCCCGATAGTCAGCCGGAAGCCGCCCTTGCCGGCGAAGCCTTGCAAAAGGCTGCCGTCCGCCGAGCGCCATGTCCGCGCACGGAATTCCGCCCGCAAAAGCAGGGGTTCGAGAGGGACCGCAAGGTTGGTTTCGCCGGCACGCCCTGAAAGCTGCAGACGGAAGCGCGCCATTGCGGTCGTGTATGCGGTCACAAGATCCGCTTGGCGAAAATAGGCGGTCGCCAGGCTTGAGCGGTCAAGCAGATGAGACATCCTCTCGCCTGCCCCTCCCGGGCTCACCAAGGCAATAAACGCAAGAAAGGCGAAGCAAGCTCGTGACATTTCCAGCAGCCATATCGATCTCGGCGTGCCGGTTTGCCCCCCGGTTGCCCTCCTATAACATCCCGCCAATCGGCGCCTGGCGCAAGCCGCTTGCGGAGGCAGTTCAAAAGGCCACCGAGCAAAGGTGCTTGGAGCCGAAGACGGTGACTCGCATCGACGAACTTGTGTGGGCGATGGCGAGGTGGAAGCGGCGTTTGAGGCAAGGGGTGAAGATCTTCACCAGCCAGGGTTCCTTAGCCGATGCGAGCCGGTGGCAGCTCGTACAGGGTGGCGCCGTTCTCCTGGCCGCGTTCGACATAGCCGATGACGCCAAACCATCTTGCGACATCCGGCCCCTGGAGCCAGCTGCGCGAGTGGATGGGGAGGTTGCCGACAAGCGCCTGGATATGCCGGATATGCCGCTTGCAGAAGCGAACGGTGGCGGCGCGGAAGAAATCCTCCTGCGCCGCAAACAGCGTGTCGGCGGCATCGCTGTTCTCATGCCAGGCGATGATCGCCACGGCCTTGTCGCCCCCGACAAGCGCGTGAGCGCGGCCTTCCTTCAAATTCATCATCAGATTGTCGTAGGCGATCTTGCTGTCCTTGCCGGCCGCCACGTATTCATCCGACATCCGCTTGGACAGGCCGCGAAAGACATCCTCCAGATCCCCGAGCGTTGCTGCGCGTGCTCTCATTTCTCCTCCTGACGCCCCGGCAGGCAGTTTGCCCTAAGGATGGGGGATCACCAAGCAAATCAAATCCGCCAGTGGCCTAATGTGAGCAAAGTGATTTCGGCCGCAATGCCCACAGCGGTGGCGGCCGACGGTGAAATGCGGGTCGAGCGCCAAACTGTTCGCGATGTCCTCGCACACCGCGCAACGCGCGATATCGCCTGGAAGGGGCAGCTCCGGCTCTGCGCCCGCTATCGTCGCCTCAGCGCCACCGGCAAGAAGCCGCCGGTGGTCGTGGCTGCGATCGCACGCGAGATGG
>NZ_LMHO01000031.1:20755-22872 GCF_001428185.1 Mesorhizobium sp. Root695
CCCCGAGACGAAGACACGGAAGGCCGGTACCCAACCCGCGGATGAGAGTCTGATCAACCGTCGTCTCTGAGCTCCACCCCCAGCCCTGTGCAGCTTCAGCAGATCCGACTGCTTCGCAAACCTGCCAAGCAGGCGAGCCTTCTTGCCGTCAACCTTGACAGGGAACATGAGAGACTAGGTGTTGAACCCCAACCGCTTGCGCCGTTGAACTTCGAAAACCCGTCGGGTTAATTGCAGAGCCAGTCAAAAAAGCTCGATAACGGCGGGGATACGGCCATACGGGCCCCGAGGAAGTATGAAGCCGACAAGGTTGTTCGCATCTGACAAGCGAAACTCCCCCACCGTGCCGGTGTACGTCAACTCCAGCTTGTCCCCTTTCAAATAAATGGAATAGTTTTTGTCGCACTCATTGGGCGAGTACAGGCTGAGGCAACCTTCCTTGGGTGACTTGAAGGCGATGATATAAGAGATCAGACTGGAAACTCTTTTGGAAAACTCCTTGTCCTGCTTGGAAGCGTCCGACCCCGGGCTCAGTTCGATGTCGATGCGCGTTTTTTCAAACATGGCGTCGAACATGATCTGCTCGCGGACGAGCGGATCCGAAACGGCTTTCAATCCTTCGCGCACCGCGTAAGTTCTGATGACTGGATTGCTCGCGCATACCAGCTTCTGAAACGCGAAAAGTCGGTCCAGGGGATCGGCTGCCGTATCTAGTAATTTGTCCCGGTATTCTTTCGTTTCCGGGTCGGGTAGCGCGCTATATTCCTCGCAAGCGTGAGCAACCAATGGGAATGCCTGGATCCCAAAAACAATCGCGAGAAAAGTAACCAATCGAGTCGGCTGCATTGCAGATCACCCGTCCACGGTCGATGAAAATACAATCTGTATTGTACCCGCAAGTGACTTACGCTCGACAGAAACCACGCAATGGTCCCATAGCTTTGTAGGGGTTTGCAACGGGATACTGCGTTCGTAGCCGCGAAAGTTACGGTCTGGGATCGCCCGATCCCCGCTCAGGATAGTCACCCTAGCTTCCTTGGTGACCAGCCGAGCGGTGAAGTCATGGAAGCCGCAGAGATCGAATTTCTGTTCTTCGAGCACCCCAAAGACAGATTTGCCGGGGCGGGCTGGTAAAGGCAACGGTTCGGGAACTGGAGGCGCAGTTATCGCAGTCCGTGAGTCCGTGACTGGAGGAGGTGGTTCTTGTAGGGTCAAGGCAGGCGAAGGTTCAGGCAGTTTCATCGACGCTGGCACTTTATCTTCTAACTCAGCAGTCGAAAGGTCTTCCGATGGCGTTACCGATTGCTCGCATTCAAGTCGAGTCTTCGCTTTTCCGGAGTGAATCGGCTTTGTCCACTCGAATGGAAAGATAACGACCTCTTGATACCTTCTTTTGTCGAATTCGACCGGTGCACTACGCAGTAACATCGTGTTTTCTAGCATAATTGATAGATTACATTTTTTAATTATTGTACCGGATTTGTTATCAACCACAACCTCTACCCAAAACTGCGAACTGTCCGCATCAATTTTACTAATTCGTGCATCACGTATGCTTAGTTCATGCCCGATCTCTGAATCCCATAAACCGGAATGCGAGAGAAGGCCGAGAATATTCTCCTCAATTTTAGAGAGGTATGTAGTAAACACCGCAATCGTCGCCGCTGCACCCACCCCTAGCGCGGCCAACCGGTGATACCAAGCGCGCGTGCTCTTACGAGCAGCAGCATTCTCATCACTATCTTGCATAACACGACCGTTGTGCTTCAGCCGATCTTGACAGCTTGGCTGTCGAGAGTCGAGGCACCGTTCGACGGAGCTTGGCTCTACAGCGTCAATTGATGGGAGGCGGCCGTCGGGTCAGCGATCACTTCTTTTGCAATTGGTGACACCCTCGAACCATGGTCGGCGCTGCCAAAGGAGACGGTCCCTTCAGTATGCGAGGCGATGTCACGGTAACGGTAAACCTGGCAGTTTGGGCGGCCCGACTATCCAAACGAGGGAGTAAGCCATCGATATTATAGTGCCCTTCCCGAGAGATGGGTGACAGTTCATTCCGGATAGATGGGTTACACTTTCGGCCCTTTGCAAGGAGAGCAAGGTGCCTTGGAAGGAGT
>NZ_LMHO01000032.1:0-17933 GCF_001428185.1 Mesorhizobium sp. Root695
ACCATCTCGAGCGCGGTCTGTTCAGGGGCGGGTCGCTTCAACATGACCCAGTGAATCAAAAACCCCCGGCAAATGCCAGGGGTTTGTCAGCAGTCTGAGCGGCGCCGGAAGGCGCCGCTTTTTTGTTGCGGGGGATATTGCCTATCCAGCGATCAGCTGGCCAAAGCGGTCGACATCTTCGGCCGTCGTCGCAAAGCTGGTGACGAAGCGATAGAGCAACTCGTCCTCGCCGATATGGCCGTCAAAACCATGCGGCTTGTGCCAGTCGTAGAAGGCGGCGCCGGCTGCCTGCAGCTTTTCGGCTTCGGCCTTCTTGATCACCGCGAACACCTCGTTCGCCTGCGGCAGCCAGGCCAGTTTGGCCGTGGCCGAATCCTCGATCGCTGCCGCGAGGCGCGCTGCCATGGCATTGGCGTGGCGGGCGGTGTCCAGCCACAATCCGCCCTTGAAATAGGCCTCGAACTGGGCCGCGACAAAGCGCGATTTCGAAAACAGTTGGGCGGCGCGCTTGCGCAGGAAGGCCAATTCCCTGGCTCGGTCGAGATCGAACAGCACGATCGCCTCGGCGCACCAGCAGCCATTCTTGGTGCCGCCGAACGACAGGATGTCGACGCCGCGTTTCCAGGTCATTTCGGCCGGTGTCGTCTCAAGCGCGACCAGCGCGTTGGCAAAGCGGGCGCCGTCCATGTGCAGGGGCACCGAATGCTTCTTGGCGATCGCCGAGATCGTCTCGATCTCATTCAAACCGTAGATGGTGCCGACCTCGGTCGACTGGGTGATCGAAACGGCCATCGGCCGTCCCCAATGGACGATTTCGGGCGCGAAACGGCCGATGGTGCTTTCCAGATTGTGCGGGTCGATCTTTCCCAGCGCGCCGTCGATGGCATGCAGGCGCGAGCCACCGGAAAAATATTCCGGTGCGCCGCATTCATCCTCGATGACATGCGATTCGCGGTGGGCGAAGGAAATGCCGCCTGGCTTGTTGTAAGTGGTCAGCGCCAGCGAGTTGGCGGCCGTGCCGGTGGCGACGAAGAAAACCGCGACCTCGCGTTCGAAAATCTCGCTGAATCGCTGATAGACGGCTTGGTCGAGCGCACCGTCGCCATAGGCGGTGGAAAAGCCGCCGGCCGCGGCCGACAGGCCGGCAACGATATTGGGATGGGCGCCTGCCCAGTTGTCGGAAGCGAAGAACATGCATCTGCCTATGTCTTGGGAAATCGGGGTTTTGGGAAAATCAGCCTGAAGTTGACCGGTTTCGCGTGCTGATCGCAAGGGGCCAGACGCCGGAAAATCGGTAAAGCCAACCAGCCGGCAAGGAAGAGGCCGGCGACTGAAGCTTACGTTTTTTCTCAACCTCACGACATTTTCTGTCGCGAAAGGCCCAAGTTTTTTGTGAATCGGTCTTGTGTGCGTCCGGGATTTCTGCCATAAAAATTTAGGACAGTAGTGCTGTCTTATTTTGTCGCACAAAACAAGCTGGATTGGCGTATCATTTGGGCCTCTCCGGCTGTTGCCGCGAGCGACAGGTGGACGGCCAGACTGTTGCCAGTAGGAATAACTCTGGCCTGTACGAATACGAACCATGCGGAAAGCCGCTTGGTTCGGCAAGGATTTCGCAAGACGTGCCACAAGGATCAGGGTGAGCCAAGCGCTTGCCGAGGCAAACCAGCGCCCGAAGGGCTGGAATGGAGGACAGGAGATGACGGACATGACGCACTCTGCGACGAACGGCCAGGCCGCGCAGACGAAAGCGGCAACCGTCAAAAACACCTTGCGATCCAATATTGGCCGAACCGCCAACGGCTTTTCCGCCCAAGGCCTCTACGATTCGCGCAACGAGCATGACGCCTGCGGCGTCGGCTTCATCGTCAACATGAAGGGCGTGAAGTCGCATCAGATCGTCAAGGACGGGCTGGCCGTGCTTGAAAATCTGACGCATCGCGGCGCCGTCGGCGCCGATCAGCTGGTCGGCGATGGCGCCGGCGTGCTGGTGCAGCTTCCCGACCGTTTCTTCCGCGAGGAGATGGCAGCCCAGGGTATCGACCTGCCGCCGGCGGGCCAGTACGGCGTCGGACACTGGTTCATGCCGCAGAACGCGGCACTCCGCGCCCATATCGAGGACATCATTGCCGAATCGGCGCAGTCGGAAGGGCTTCCGCTCATCGGTTTCCGTGACGTGCCCGTCGACAATTCGTCGCTATCGAAGGCGGCTGACATCGTGGCGTCCGAGCCGTTCCATCGGCAGGTCTTCATCGGTCGCACGTCAGACATTACCGATGACGAGGAATACGAGGCCAGGCTCTACCTGCTGCGCAAGGTCATATCGGGCCGCATCTATGCCGAGAACGACAACATGGACATCGGCGCCTATTGCGTGTCGCTGTCGGCGCGCACCATCGTCTACAAGGGCATGTTCCTGGCCTATCAGGTCGGTGCCTACTACAAGGACCTGATCGATCCTCGCTTCGAGACGGCGCTGATCCTCGTCCACCAGCGCTTCTCGACCAACACTTTCCCGTCGTGGAAGCTGGCGCATCCCTATCGCATGGTCGCGCACAATGGCGAGATCAACACCGTGCGCGGCAACAACAACTGGATGGCGGCGCGGCAGGCTTCGGTCGATTCCGAACTGTTCGGCAACAACATCTCGAAGCTTTGGCCGATTTCCTATGACGGCCAGTCCGACACCGCCTGCTTCGACAATGCGCTCGAGTTCCTGTTCCAGGGCGGGTATAGCCTCAGCCACGCCATGATGATGCTGATCCCGGAAGCCTGGGCCGGCAACAAGCTCATGGACGCCGATCGCAAGGCCTTCTACGAATATCATGCAGCACTTATGGAGCCGTGGGACGGGCCGGCGGCGGTGGTCTTCACCGACGGCCGCCAGATCGGCGCCACGCTCGACCGCAACGGACTGCGCCCGGCACGCTACATCGTCACCGACGACGACCGCGTCATCATGGCCTCGGAAGCCGGCGTGCTGCCGGTGCCGGAGGAGAAGATCGTCAAGAAGTGGCGGCTGCAGCCCGGCCGCATGCTACTGATCGACCTGGCGAAGGGGCGCATCGTTTCCGACGAGGAGCTCAAGTCGGAGATCGCGACCAAGCATCCCTACAAGACCTGGCTCGCCAACACGCAGCTCATCCTCGAAGATTTGAAGCCGGTCGAGCCGCGCGCATTGCGCAAGGATGTCGGCCTGCTCGACCGCCAGCAGGCGTTCGGCTACACCCAGGAAGATACCAAGCTGTTGATGTCGCCGATGGCGACGACGGGCCAGGAAGCGGTGGGCTCGATGGGCACCGACACGCCGATCTCGGCGATGTCGGACAAGTCGAAGCTTCTCTACACCTATTTCAAGCAGAACTTCGCCCAGGTCACCAACCCGCCGATCGATCCGATCCGCGAGGAGCTGGTGATGAGCCTGGTGTCATTCATCGGGCCGCGGCCGAATATCTTCGACCTGGTCGGCAATTCGCGCCGCAAGCGGCTCGAGGTGCGCCAGCCGATCCTGACCAATGGCGATCTCGAAAAGATCCGCTCCATCGGCCACACCGAGGACCGTTTCGACACCAAGACGATCGACATCACCTATGGCTCCGCCGAAGGGGCCGCGGGCATGCAGGGCGCCATCGACCGCCTGTGCGAGCGGGCCGAGGCAGCGGTCGCCGGCGGCTACAACATCATTATCCTGTCCGACCGTCAGGTCGGGCCGGACCGCATCGCCATCCCGGCGCTCCTGGCGACAGCCGCCGTGCATCATCACCTGATCCGCAAGGGGCTACGCACCTCGGTCGGCCTCGTCGTCGAATCTGGCGAGCCGCGCGAAGTGCATCATTTCTGCTGCCTTGCCGGCTATGGCGCCGAGGCGATCAACCCTTACCTCGCTTTCGATACACTGCTCGACATGCACAAGCGTGGCGAACTGCCGAAGGAGGTGGACGCCTACGAAGTCGTCTCGCGCTACATCAAGTCGATCGGCAAGGGCATTCTCAAGGTGATGTCCAAGATGGGCATCTCGACCTACCAGTCCTATTGCGGTGCGCAGATTTTCGACGCCATCGGCCTGAAGACCGATTTCGTGCAGCAATATTTCACCGGCACCGCGACGCTGATCGAAGGCGTCGGGCTGGACGAGATCGCGACCGAGACGCTGAGCCGCCACAATGACGGTTTCGGCAACGACCCCGTGCTGCGCAACAGCCTCGAGGTCGGCGGCGAATACATGTTCCGCATGCGCGGCGAGGCGCATATCTGGTCGCCCGATGCGGTCGCCACTTTGCAGCATGCCGTGCGCCAGGGATCGTGGGAAACGTTCAAGGACTATTCCGCTCAGATCGACAGCGAGACGGCCCGCGCCCAGACCATTCGCGGCCTGTTCAGGCTCAAGCTGGCCGAGGAGACCGGCCGCGAGAAGGTCGCGCTCGACGACGTCATGTCGGCGGCCGACATCGTCAAGCGGTTCTCGACCGGGGCGATGTCGTTCGGCTCGATCTCGCGCGAAGCGCACACCACGCTGGCACGCGCGATGAACCAGATTGGCGGCAAGTCGAACACCGGCGAGGGCGGCGAAGAGGCCGACCGCTATCTGCCGCTGCCCGGCGGCGGCAAGAACCCCGAACGCTCGGCGATCAAGCAGATCGCCTCGGGGCGGTTTGGCGTCACTGCCGAATACCTCGTCAATTCCGACATGATGCAGATCAAGGTGGCGCAGGGTGCCAAGCCCGGCGAGGGCGGCCAGCTGCCCGGCCACAAGGTCGACGCCACCATCGCCAAGGTCCGGCATTCGACGCCGGGCGTCGGCTTGATTTCGCCGCCGCCGCATCACGACATCTATTCGATCGAGGATCTGGCGCAGCTGATCTACGATTTGAAGAACGTCAATCCGGCGGCCGACGTGTCGGTCAAGCTGGTGTCGGAAGTCGGCGTCGGCACGGTTGCGGCGGGCGTTGCCAAGGCACGCGCCGACCACATCACCATCTCAGGCTATGATGGCGGCACCGGCGCCTCGCCGCTGACCTCGCTCAAGCATGCCGGCAGCCCGTGGGAAATGGGCCTTGCCGAGACGCACCAGACCTTGGTGCTGAACGGCTTGCGATCGCGCGTTGCGCTGCAGGTCGATGGCGGCTTGCGCACCGGCCGCGACGTCATCATCGGCGCGCTGCTTGGCGCCGACGAATTCGGCTTCTCGACCGCGCCGCTGATCGCGGCTGGCTGCATCATGATGCGCAAGTGCCATCTCAACACCTGCCCGGTCGGCGTCGCGACGCAGGATCCGGTGCTGCGTAAGCGCTTCAAGGGCACGCCCGAGCACGTCATCAACTTCTTCTTCTACGTGGCGGAAGAGGTTCGCGGTCTGCTTGCCGAAATGGGCTACACCCATATCGACCAGATCATCGGCGACACCGATCTTCTGGAAAAGCGCGACCTGATCGTACACTGGAAGGCCCGCGGGCTCGATTTCTCGAAGATGTTCTTCAAGCCGGATGCGCCGCATGAGGCGATGCACTGGACCGAGCGGCAGAAACATCCGATCGACGACGTGCTCGACCGCAAACTGATCGAACTGGCCAAGCCGGCGCTCGAAAGCAAGCAACCGGTCAAGATCGAGGTCGACATCCGCAATGTCGACCGCTCCACCGGCGCCATGCTTTCGGGCGAAGTGGCCAAGCGCTTCAAGCACAAGGGCCTGCGCGAGGACACGATCTCGGTGAAGCTGACCGGCACCGCCGGCCAGTCCTTCGGCGCCTTCCTGGCGCGCGGCATCTCGTTCGAGCTTGTCGGCGCCGGCAACGACTATGTCGGCAAGGGCCTTTCCGGCGGCCGCATCGTCATCCGGCCGCCGGAAGAGGCCAAGATTGTCGCGGCCGACTCCATCATCGTCGGCAACACGGTGCTCTATGGCGCGACCGAGGGCGAAGCCTATTTCGCCGGTGTCGCCGGCGAGCGTTTCGCCGTGCGCAACTCGGGCGTGGCCGCCGTTGTCGAAGGCGTCGGCGACCATGGCTGCGAGTATATGACCGGCGGCATTGTCGTCGTCATTGGCCAGACCGGCCGCAACTTCGCCGCCGGCATGTCGGGCGGCGTCGCCTATGTGCTCGACGAGGCGGGCGATTTCGCCGAGCGCTGCAATATGGCGATGGTCGAGCTGGAACCGGTTCCCGAAGAAGACGATCTGATGGAAAGGCTGCTGCACCATGGCGGCGACCTCGATCACAAGGGTCGCGTCGACGTCTCCGGCGACATGACCAGCCATGACGAGGAGCGGCTCTACCAGCTGATCTCCAACCATGTGCACTACACCGGATCGGTACGTGGTCGCGAGATTCTCGACGACTGGACGATTTTCCGGCCGAAGTTCCGCAAGATCATGCCGGTCGAATACCGCCGCGCCCTGATCGAGATGGAACGCATGCGCATGGGCGTCGCGGCTGAATAGGCTTTGCAATTGCCGGGGAGCCCAGGCTTCCCGGCCCATCTTCATCGACAGTTTGACCTCGGGCGCAAGGTTGCCATGGCTGCCTCAAGAGGCTAACGGGTGCGGCGAAAACCGCACCATCTGGACAGCAGGAACTGGACTATGGGCAAGGTAACAGGCTTTCTCGAAATCGACCGGCAGGTGCACAAGTATCAGCCGGCCTCCGACCGCATCCGGCATTTCCGTGAATTCACGCTGCCGATGTCGGACAAGGAGGTCGAGAAACAAGCAGCGCGCTGTATGGATTGCGGCATTCCGTTCTGTCACGGACCGACGGGCTGCCCGATCCACAATCAGATCCCCGACTGGAATGACCTCGTCTACAATGGCGACTGGGACAACGCGATCCGCAACCTGCATTCGACCAACAATTTCCCGGAGTTCACCGGCCGCATCTGCCCCGCGCCCTGCGAGGAAGCCTGCACGCTGAACCTCGAGGACATTCCCGTCGCCATCAAGACGGTCGAGCAGGCGATTGCCGACAAGGCTTATGAAACCGGCCATATCAGGCCTTATCCGCCGGAGAAGAAGACCGGCAAGCGGGTCGCCATCATCGGCTCCGGCCCGGCCGGCATGGCGGCTGCCCAGCAGCTTGGCCGCGCCGGCCACGACGTCCATGTCTACGAGCGCGAGAGCCGGCCCGGCGGGCTGATGCGTTACGGCATTCCCGACTTCAAGATCGAGAAGCACTATATCGACCGGCGCATCGAGCAGATGCAGGGCGAGGGCGTGACCTTTCATTGCGGCGTCAATGTCGGCGTTGACAAGCCTGTTGCCGAGCTGCTCGCCGAACACGATGCCGTGCTCTATTGCGGCGGGTCCGAAACGCCGCGCGCGGCCGGCATTCCCGGCGACGATCTCGGCGGCGTGCATGACGCGATGCCCTATCTGGTGCAGCAGAACAGGCGCGTCGGCGGCGAACCGATCCAGTCCGTGGCATGGCCGTCGCATCCGATCATTGCCGGCGGCCAGCATGTCGTCGTCGTCGGCGGCGGCGATACCGCGTCCGACTGTGTCGGCACCGCCTTCCGCCAGGGCGCGGTGCGCGTTACCCAGCTCGACATTCGCCCGCAGCCGCCGGAGAAGGAAGACAAGCTTTCGGTCTGGCCCTACTGGGCGACCAAGATGCGCACTTCGTCCTCGCAGGCCGAAGGGGCGGAGCGCGAATTCCAGGTGGCGACACTCGAATTCATCGGCGAGGAAGGCCAGCTGACCGGCGTCAAATGCTGCGAGGTCGACGACAAGCGCAAGCCGATCGCCGGCACCGAATTCGTCATTCGTGCCGATCTCGCCTTCATCGCCATCGGCTTTGCCGGGCCGGCTGCGGCCGGGGTGGCTGGGGAATTGGACGGGCAGATGAAGATCGTCACCGACAGCCGCCGCTCCAGGAATGTCGAGGCCAATGACCGCGACTACAGGACCAGCGTCGACAGGCTCTATGCGGCCGGTGACGTGCGTCGTGGCCAGTCGCTGGTCGTTTGGGCGATCCGCGAGGGCCGTCAGGCGGCGCGCTCTATCGACGAGGCGTTGATGGGGTCGAGCGTTCTGCCCCGCTGAGTCCGTTTGGAACTCTGCTCCCGCGGCCATCTGAAGGCGTTTTTGCCTCAGAGCGCTCTGGGATACTAACGATTGATCGCGGTCGTGGTGTCGGTGGCGGCTGCAGCCTTCGGCGGCCAGGAGAAATCGTCCGCGCGGCCGGGCGATGCAATCGGTGCCTTGCCTTCGACCACAAGCTTTTCACCAGGTAAGTCCGCATTGGCCTTCACCGGCGGTGCCGCGCCAAGCAGTTCGGAGCCGCCATCGAGCGCCGGGTCGCTGAGCAGCATCGGTGCGGTACGGTCGATGACGATGGGGGCCGCGGCCGGCGCCGGCGCCTCGACAGGAGCGCCCGCCGGAGCGGAAGCTGGGACCACGCTTCCCGGCGCGGTCAGGCCGAGGATCTTCAGCAACGGTTTTTCGGTATAGAAGGCGAGCTTGCGCTTTCCTGCCTTCGACACGTTGATGCCGTCATCGGCGCGCAGTCGCACCGGCTGACCGTTGATGTCTGGGCCGCTGGTGACGAAGGCGCCGTTCTCGTCGACGAAGCCGTCCCAGACGTCGACGAATTCACCGCCGTTGCTCTCGGCAGCTTGGTGATAGATGTCGTTGAAGGCCAGCATGTCGGAGGTCATCTTCGGCACCCGGAAAGCCGGCATGCCGACCCACAGGAACGGCACCTTGGCTGTGGCGATGGCCTTGCCGAGCGCGTCGGTGCGACGCTCATATTCCTTGGTCCAGTTTTCGGACCGGGGCTGCTCGCGCACCTCGCCCACCTTCATCTGCTGACGGTCGTTGGAGCCCAGCATGACGATTATGGCGGCGGGTTTTTCGGTCTCGATCAGCGCCTTCATCTGTTCAGGCCAGTTGTAAAAGTCGTCGCGTACAAAACCAGACGAGCCATTGCTGCGAACGACGATCCTGACGCCGGCATTCTCGGCGAACGCGGTGTCGAGGCCTTCGGCGAGGCCGGCCGCCATGAAGTCACCAACCACCAGGACGGCGCGGGCGTCCGGCGCTTTGTCGACAATCGGGGTTTCCGGTTCCGCGGGGGGGCGCGGGGCGCGGGGTTTCTTCGCCTTGGGCCTGGGCCTTGCCTTCTGGATATCCTGCGGCGGCTCGATCCGCTCGCTGCGACGTGGGAAGAGAAGGTCGCGCAACGACCAGCCGCGGTTTTGCTGCTCCTGCGCCATGGCCGGCGCGTGAAAGGCGCCAGCCACGCCGACGGCAAGCACGATGACGGCCAGAATGAGCACCGGCATGCGACGAACAAGCCCTGCGATGCGCACAGCCGAAGCCAATCGTTTCCTCCATCCCTGGCAGATTGCTACGGTGTCCTTTGCGCGCCCGGAAGGCCGCGCGACACCGCAGGCGGCTCTATTTCTGCCGCAGCCACTTCAGCACTTCCATGCTCGGATAGCCATCCTGGGTCAAGCCGGCCTTGGCCTGGAAGGCCATAATGGCGGTCTTCGAGCCGTCGCCGATCTTGCCGTCGAACTTGCCGTCGTAAAGGCCATGCTGGGAAAGCCGCTTCTGCAGCTCCTGCCTTTCCTCGAAAGTGAGCTTGGTGAAAGGCCGCTTCCAGTCCTGCACGAGACCGCTGGAGCCTGCGATTTCGTCGGCAAGAAGACCGACGGCAAGCGCGTATTTATCGGCGTTGTTGTAGGCTTTGATGACCGTGAAATTCTTGATCATCAGGAATGCCGGCCCGCTGCGGCCGTCCGGCACCTTCAGCGTCGCCTTGTCGGAACCGTTCTTGAACGGCTTGCCGTTGGCCCTGACCACGCCGAGCGCCTGCCATTGCGACAGCGTGTTGGCACCGCCGGGAAGTTTGCCGGCAGGCAAGGCGACCTCATAGCCCCAGGTCTTGCCAGCCTGCCAGCCATTCTTCTTCAACAGGTTGGCGGAAGTCGCCAGCGCATCGGGGATCGAATTCCAGATGTCGCGCTTGCCGTTGCCATCCATGTCAACTGCATAGTGCAGATAGCTGGTCGGGATGAACTGGGTGTGGCCCATGGCGCCGGCCCAGGATCCGCTCAGATGGCTTTCGTCGATATCGCCGGTCTGCAGGATCTTCAGCGCGGCGATCAGCTGGGTGCGGGCGAATTTCGCCCGCTTCGGATCGGCATAGGCCAAGGTCGCCAGCGAACGCACGACATTGCGCATGATGTCGTCGCGCTTGAGAATCTCGCCATAGTTCGATTCCATCGACCAGATGGCCAGCAGGATGTAGCGGTCGACGCCGAATCTGGCCTCGATCCGGTCCAGCCACGGCTTCCATTTCCTGGCCATCTGCTGGCCGACGGAGACCGACTGATCATGGACGCGGTTGTCGAAATAGTCCCAGGCAGGAGCCGTGAATTCAGGCTGCGTGCGCGCCTTTTCCAGCACCACCGGGTCGATATCCCTAATGTCCCTGAAGGCCTGGTCGTAGAGGGCTCCGGAAACGCCGCTCTGCACGGCGGTGGCCCGGAAGCCGGCGACCCATTGCCGGAAACCGGCATCGGCGAAAGCGGGACCAGGCATCAGCAGAGCGAGCGAGAGGCTGGCTGCCGCCATGACGCTGGTAAAAATCTTTGCGGCATTGCGAACGGACATCTTTTCCTCCTTCTCTGTCTCAGGAAAGACCATTCATCGCCGAACCAGGTTAGGAATTAGTTTACCATAGGTGCCACCGGGAACGAAAAGACGCCTCGAAGCTTTACCGGTGAACGTTCCCCTCAGTCGCCCACTAGTCCTCAATTCCGGCGTGAAAATGTCTTGAACGGGGATTGCGAAGCTGGCCATCAAACGGATAATTGACAGCATGAAGAGAGTTCGCAAGGCAGTCTTCCCCGTCGCCGGCCTCGGCACACGGTTTCTCCCGGCCACCAAGGCCGTCCCCAAGGAAATGCTGACCGTCGTCGACCGGCCAGTCATCCAGTACGTGGTGGATGAAGCGCGCGAGGCCGGCATCGAGCATTTCATCTTCGTCACCGGCCGCAACAAGGCCGTCATCGAGGACCATTTCGACATCCAGTTCGAACTCTACGACACGCTGGCCCAGCGCGGCAAGGACGACCAGCTCGCCCGCCTGCAACGGTTGCAGCCGGCGCCGGGGCAGACCAGCTTCACACGTCAACAGGTGCCGATGGGGCTTGGCCATGCCGTCTGGTGCGCCCGCGAGCTGGTCGGCGACGAGCCCTTCGCGCTTTTGTTGCCCGACATGATCATGCAGTCGGAGAAGAGCTGCATGAAGGCAATGGTCGAGCTCTACGAGGAAACCGGCAACAACATCATCGCCGTGCAGGAATGCGATCCCGCCGACGCCCACAAATACGGCATCGTCGGCCGCGGCGAGGACACGCATCACGGCTTCCGCATCACCGAGATGGTGGAAAAGCCGAAGGCTGGCACCGCGCCGTCCAACCTCTACATCAACGGCCGCTACATTCTGCAGCCCGAGATTTTCAAGATCCTGGAAGGCCAGGAGAAGGGCGCCGGCAACGAGATCCAGCTCACCGATGCGATGCTGAAGCTGGAAAAGCAGCAGCCCTTCTATGGCTATCACTATCAGGGCCGCACCTTCGACTGCGGATCGCCGGAGGGCTTTGTCGAGGCCAATGTCGCCTTTGCGCTGTGGCGCAGCGACATGAACGAGAACATGGCCGGAATCATCCGCAAGCTTCTCGATGAGATGAAGCCGTCCGAGCGCCGCGGCGCCGCGTTCTAAGTCGATGTCTATATTCAGCCGGCCCGCGGAAGGGCCGGTCTGATCTCAATGCGAGTTTGGCACGGAAGCTTTCAGCGCTGGACTTTCACGCCTAGGAAGATGCTGTTGGCGGTGTAGTCGCGGCCCGGCAAGTTGCTGGTCAGCTTCTCGGTCCTCAGCCTTGTGGTGAGGCCTGCATAGCGGTTCAACCACCAGGTCAGTCCGGCCTCGGCGCTCAAGACCCTGTCATGGCCGTCGATGCCGATATAGTCGCGCCAATCGAGGCCCAGAGCCGCGTTTGCGGTGAGATTGGCGCGAATCTGCCGCTCGCCGGTCAGGCGGCCGGAATAGAGGATGTCGCCGCTTTCGTCAGCGGTGGTCGTGGGCTCGACGGTGGTCCGGCCGGTCAAGCCGATCGTGGTGCCGCGCTCCGGTGACCATTTGAGGTCGGCGTTGACGGTCGCACCTGAAATCGCGTCCAGGTTCTTGTCGTCGATCGCTTCCCTGAGCCAGCCGGCGGAAAACTCGCCCGCCAGCTTCTCACCCATGTCGAGCGCAAGGCCGGCGCGGGTGCCAAGCCGCGTCGACGAGCGCTCGAAGCCTTCATTGTCGATGCGTTGGTCATAGGTCCGACGGCCGACCTCGATTTCGGTGAAGGGGGTGATGGCGGGGGAGATCTCGTAGCCGGTGCGCAAGGTCGCGGTGTAGAGCGTGGAGTCTTGATCCTTCTGCGACAGCGAGGTGCCGTTGGAAAGCTTGGCGTCGCCGTAGAAGTCGTGCGAGACCGCGCCGGTCAACGTGTACTGCATCTTGCCGACATGTTTTTCGACGGCCAGGCTGCCGTCGACGGTCTGCCGCAGCGGCTGCTTGCTGACGCCGGCGATGGCGTCCGGCGACGACGCCGATTCCGGCACCGCCTCGTAGCCGAGCTTGGCGATGGCGCGCAGTTCATTGTCGAGGTCGACATTGAGCTGGCTTTCGATGCGGCCTTGTTCGTCGTGAACCGGGTAGCCCGACACGCTCTCGCGGAACAGGCCATAGCCGTCGATCGTGGCGGAGTTCTCGCGCCAGTCGGAGGCGGCGGAAAAACGCAGCGCGGTCTCGGACAGCAGCGCCGATTTGCCGGCATTGCTCGAATCGCCGTTCGACGTGGCGGTCAGGCCCTGTTCGATCGTCGGGCGGATAACGAAGGAGCCCCATTTGACGCCGGTGGCGGCGAACGGATCATCCTCCGGCTCCTTTTTCTGGCCTTCGATGGCGTCCGTGCGCTCTGCGCCTGGGTCGAGCTCTTGTTTGTCGGCGCTGTCGATGGTGAGGGCGCGGCGGTTGGCCGTCTCCTCGTCGGTGTCTGCACCATCGGTGGCGTCCGTCGTGGAGGCGGTCGTGGAAGCGGTGATGTCGGTGGTTGCCGCCGTCGACTTCTTCTTCTTTTTCGACTTGTCCGCAGCCTTGTCCTTGGCCTGGTCAGCCGCGTTTTGCCCGGCGGCCGATGAGCGGCGGCGAGGCTTGGGCGGTGCCGGAGTGTCGGTGGAGGTGTCGTCGGCAGCTGCCGGCGGGTCAAAAACGCTGCCGGTGGCGGTTGCGTCGCCGGTGTCCGTGTCGTCAGGCACGGCGCCGGCGCTGGCCGGCAGATAGGTACGGGCCGGCGCATTGTCTTGTGCCGCATTGGTCGGCGCCTGACCCTGCGCTGCCAAAGCGAGTTGTCTCGCCTTGCGCTGCTGGTCGGACAGGATCGCCGATTCGGAGACTTCGCCGCGCAGTTCCGTTTCCTGCGCATGGAGCGCCGTTGGGTGCAGCAAGGCAAACATGCTGGTCGCCAGCAGCAAGGCGCAGACCGCCTTGCCCTTTCGCCCTCTCGAATTTTCTGGCTGGACCCCGGACATCGCCACCACTGCTTGCGCGGCGCACGCGCGCCATACTTACCGAACCGTAAATGGGGATGGTTAACGGAGGGTTGAGGCGGCGGCCCGTTGGCCGCCTGAAGCGCCGATTTCCAAAGGGATTCAAACCGCGCGGGTTAAGCCTTTTGTCTTCACGCCTGCCGTTGTCTCAAACCACCGCACAGGTTCGGGCGACATGCAAGGGGCCATTTCTGTTGGACAGCGCGCCGGCAAAGCGCTAATCGCATCAGCCATGCATGCGGGATCCCTGGATAAGAAGCCTTTGGACAGGCAAGCCTCAATCGCTTCGGCGCTGAGGACGGTGGCAACCGAACAGGCGGGGGTTGCAGCCCTTGCCGAGGCCCTCGAGAACGGACTGGCCGCGCCTTTCACCCAGGCCGTCGACATGATCTCGAGGATTGAAGGCCGGCTCATCGTCACCGGTGTCGGCAAAAGCGGCCATATCGGATCGAAGATCGCGGCGACGCTGGCCTCGACCGGCACGCCGGCTTTCTTTGTCCATCCCGCGGAAGCCAATCACGGCGATCTCGGCATGATCGCCAGGGACGACGCCATCATCGCCATGTCGTGGTCGGGCGAGAGCAAGGAGCTGATGGGCATCGTCGGCTATTCCAGGCGCTTCTCCATTCCGTTGATCGCCATAACCGCCGGAGAGACATCGGCACTTGCGCGGGCCGCCGACGTCGTGCTGCTGCTGCCGCGCACGCCGGAGGCCTGCCCGCACGGCCTGGCGCCGACGACATCGACGCTGCTGCAACTGGTGATGGGTGATGCGCTGGCGATTGCCCTGCTCGAAGCACGCGGTTTCACGCCAGATCATTTTCGCACCTTTCACCCGGGCGGCCAGCTCGGCGCCAACCTGACGCAGATCCGCGAGATCATGCATGTCGGCGACAGGCTGCCGCTGGTGGTCACGGGCACCGGCATGCAGGACGCGATCCTAGAACTGTCGCGCAAGGGATTTGGCTGCGTGGCGATCACCGACGCCGACGGTGCGCTGGTCGGCATCATCACCGATGGTGACATCCGCCGTCACATCGGCAGCAATCTGCTGGCGATGACGGTGGATCAGGTCATGACAAGAGGGCCGAAGACGGCGACGCCGGACACGCTGGTGGCGACGGCACTGCAGACGATCAACAATTCGGCCATCACCAGCCTGATGGTGGTGGAAGGCAAGAGGCCGGTCGGCCTTATCCACCTGCATGATCTCTTGCGCATCGGCGCCGCCTAAGGTGTGCTGATATTCAGGTGATGCCGGCCTGACCCGAATCTCAACACCCCTCAACGACGCTCGTTCAGACCGCCTCGACGGTCAGCTCCAGATCCGTGTCGGCCGCACCCGTCACGCGCACTTGCGTGCCGGCCGGCAGGTCGGGGCCGGAGACACGCCACAGCGTGTCGCCCAGCTTGATGCGGCCATGGCCATCCCGGATCGGTTCGGCAAGTGTCGCCATGCGACCGACCATCTGCGCGCCGCGCCGGTTGAGCAGCGGTTGGTCGGTCGGGTCAGTGCGGCTGCCGACCAGCTTCTTGCCGACATAGGCCGAGACCAGCGACAGGGCCAGGAAGGCGAGGACCTGGACCTGCCAGGTCCAAAAGCCGGCGTCCCAGATCAGCAGCGACACCGCGCCGATGATCAGGGCGGCGATGCCGATCCACAGCATGAAGATACCCGGCGCGATGATTTCCATCACCAGCAGGACGAAGCCGAGAACCATCCAGTTCCACGGGCCGAGTTCGGAAATGACACGATCGATCATGGCGTTCTCCTATGTTGGAGACATCAGTTGTCGGTCGGGCGAACGACAGGCGGGCGCGCGGCCTGCCTTTGCGCGCCGGTCGTGCCTTCGCTGCGGAAGACTTCCTTGGCGATCTCGCCAATGCCGCCGAGCGAACCAATCAGGGACGACGCCTCGAAGGGCATCAGCACGATCTTGCTGTTGGTGGCCGTGCCGATCTTGCCCAACGCCTCGGTGTATTTCTGGGCGACGAAGTAGTTCAGCGCTTGCACGTCGCCCTTGGAGATTGCATCCGACACCACCTGTGTGGCGCGGGCTTCCGCCTCGGCCGAGCGTTCACGTGCCTCCGCATCGCGGAAGGCGGCTTCCTTGCGGCCTTCGGCCTCCAGGATCTGCGACTGCTTGAGGCCCTCGGCGGCGAGGATCTGCGCGCGCTTGTTGCGTTCCGCCGTCATCTGCCGGCCCATCGATTCGATGAGGTTGGCCGGCGGGTTGATGTCCTTGATCTCGACACGGGTGATCTTGATGCCCCACGGATGCGCCGCCTCATCGACGACGCGCAGCAGGCGCTCGTTGATGGCGTCGCGGTTCGACAACAGCTCATCGAGGTCCATCGAACCCATGACGGTACGGATGTTGGTCATCGTCAAGTTGAGGATGGCGTTCTGCAGGCCGGAAACCTGGTAGGCGGCCTGTGCCGCATTGAGGATCTGGAAAAAGGCGATGCCGTCGACACCGACGATTGCATTGTCGCGGGTGATGATTTCCTGGCTCGGAACGTCGAGCACCTGCTCCATCATGTTCATCTTGGCGCCGACGCGGTCGACGAACGGGAAAATGAAATTGAGGCCTGGGCTCAGTGTCTTGGTGTAACGGCCAAAGCGTTCCACCGTATAATTGTAGCCTTGCGGGATTGTCCTGATGCCTTTGATCAGAAGCACCAATACCAGAAGGGCAAGTGCACCAACCGCAATATCGAAACCACTGAAATCCATTTGGCCCTCCCTCAGACGCAGGCCGCACAAGCCATTCTCGCGCGGCCGACTTCACCAAAGACTTAAGTGTGTTTCAGATGCGTTACAATCAGGTGATGATGGATTGTTTGTGGGTTTGCACTCAACGGTTGAAGGCAAACAGCCTTGCATCCGTGTCGTCCAGCCCGTCGATCGAGGCCGAGACAATCTCGGACGCGATCTGCGAGAAGGTGATGCCGTTGCCGCCGTAACCCATCACTGCATGGATGCGCGGATGGCGAGGGATGGCGCCGATATAGGGCAGGCCGGTGGTCGTGGTGCCGAACGAACCGGTCCAGGCGAATGCGGGCCTGGTGTCGAGATGCGGAAATATCAGGCCGAGCTTCTCGGCGATGCGTGCGCTCTTTTCGCCGATCAGCGCGTCGCGCCGGGTTTCATCGACAAAGTCCTCGTCCTCGCCGCCGCAGACGACCCGGCCGTCGGCTGTAGCGCGCATATAGAGGTAGGGGTCCGACGCCTCCCAGATGAACGCCGCCTGTGGCCAGATCTTTCGCGATTGCGGGCGTGTCGCGATCGCCCATGTCGAGATGATCCGGTGGGCCGTGGCCGGCACGATGTCGACCAATTCGTAGCCGGTGGCCAAAACGACATGTCGCGCGGTTATGGTCGGGCCATCCCTGGTTGCCACGACCACCTCGTCGGCACTGTCCTCGATCACTGTGGCTTCGACGGGGGCGCAGAAACGTGCCTTGCGCTCCAGGGCCTTCAGCAGCAACCCGGCGGTCAGCTTGCGTGGGTCGAGTGCGATGTTGCCATGGCTGAGGATGGCGCCATCGCGGTCGACGCCGAATTTTTCCGCCAGCGGTGCCGATGTGAGATAGGTCGCGCCGATGCCGGCCCGCCGCCGTGCCTCGGCCTCGTCGTGCAGGTCCGACGGGCCAAGCATCGTGCCGGCCAGATAGAGCGACGGGGTGCGGCTCGGGCCACAATTGATGCCGAGTTCGGCAATGCGGGCAGCGAGGTTGGAAACGGCGAGCCGAGAGCGCCGCCAGGCCTGTTCCGCCGTGGCTTTGCCGATCATCTTCGACAGTGTGTAAAGCGGCTGGTCGATTTCGAATTGCACCAGCGCGGTGGTCGCCGACGTCGAGCCTTTCAGCGGGCCGCGCCGGTCGATACAGACCACCGAATGGCCGTTCGCCGTCAGCGCCTCGGCCATCATGGCGCCGCTGATCCCCATGCCGACGATCAGCACGTCGGCCTTGGCGTCACGGGTCAGACTGTCCGTCGGCACCGTAGGCGCCCGATAGGCAGACCAGACGGGCGGGCCAGTTCTGAGATCGAGTTTGCGGGGCATCGAATTCTCCGGAGGGCGCGCTTTAACGCCCCGGAGCTTGTGTTGTTCCGGTGTCAGAGCGGCTCACCGCTTCACGGAAACGGCGAGCCGCTCCAACTCTTTGTTTGACGCAATCCCGGACGGAAAACCGTTTCACACTTTTCCTGTAATTGCTCTAGCAGGCTTCTCTGATTGGGGTTGTTGAGGTCAAGCTCCTGTTGCGTTTTTTTCGGACCGTGTCGCCCCGCGGGTCACTCGCTTCTCTTCGCGGTCGGCGCAGG
>NZ_LMHO01000033.1:0-15010 GCF_001428185.1 Mesorhizobium sp. Root695
CGGCGCATATCCAGGAAATGGAGGTCGAGCACCTGAATCGCCGCAATGCGCAGCGCGGTCGGCCGCCGGTCGAACCGATCTACCGCCTGCAGGATGCCGCCGCGTGCATGACCTTGTTTCGGGCTTTGGAATATGGCGAATGGACCACGGTCGCCGAAGGCCTTCGCGCCCGCTTCTGGAATGCCGGCCACCTGCTTGGTTCAGCATCGGTCGAACTCGAGATCGACCGGCGGGATGCGCCCCTGCGCCTCATGTTCTCGGGCGACATAGGCCCCGGCCACAAGCTGCTTCAGACCGATCCAGAGGGGCCGGCAGGCGTCGATTATCTGATCTGCGAATCGACCTATGGCGACCGCGACCGGCCTGACGTCTCGCCCGAAGAGCGGCGATCCCAGCTCGGCGACATCGTTCGTGGCGCCGCCGAGGCGAGCGGACCCCTTGTCATCCCGTCCTTCGCCGTCGAGAGGACGCAGGAACTGCTGGTCGACTTGTATCTGCTCATGAAATCGGGGGAGGTGCCGTCTGCTCCGGTCTTCGTCGACTCGCCGCTGGCAACACGCGCCAGCGCGATATTCGAGCGGCATGCCGACGACATTGAGCAGGGCAACGTGTTGCGCCAGGCCCTCGACTCGAAAGAGCTGCGCTTCACCGAGACGGTGGAGCAGAGCAAGGCGATCAATCGCCTGAGCGGCTTCTTCGTGGTGATCGCCGCCAGCGGCATGTGCGACGCGGGGCGTATCCGCCATCACCTCAAGGCCAATCTTTGGCGCAGGAACGCCACGGTGATGATGGCCGGATATCAGGCCCAAGGGTCGCTCGGGAGGATCCTGCTCGACGGCGCTGAGCGCGTGCGCATCCAGGGTGAGGAAGTCGAGGTCAAGGCACGTATTTGCCTGTTCGACCTCTATTCCGGCCACGCCGATGCGAGCGAACTGGTTGCTTGGCTCAAGGCCCGAACTCCGGTGAAGCAGCAGGTGTTCTTGACGCATGGAGAGGAGGCTGGACTCGGCGGCCTGCGTGGAAGGCTTGCAGGACTGATACCCGACGACAAGATCATCATCCCGAGGCTGGACGATGCTTTCCAATTGACCCCCGGCCGCAGTTTGCCGGTCGAGCTCAACGAGCCCCGCCGTCTGAAGCCGGAAAAGATTGCCCGCCTCGATTGGCACAATGACCTTTCAAAGCTGCTCCTGGACGTAAACGAGGCGGTCAGCGCCGCGGCCGACGAACGAGGTCGCGCAGAGGTCATCAGACGCATGCGAAGGGCGCTCGAGGACAAGGACGCATAGAAACCGCGAAGCGATGAACTGAAAGCGCACGAGTGCGTTGGTGTCCATTCGCTGCAAATCGACGAACACACGCCCGTGTCGCAGTCCGGCGACAGGCGCCCCAACAGGCGATGGGAGCCAGACATGACAGAGCATACGACGATACCAGCTTCCAGTGGCCTTCTGTCCGATCGCGAGTTGCACGATATCGATGCCTATTGGCGTGCTGCCAACTATCTGACGATCGGCCAGATCTACCTGCTCGACAATCCGCTGCTGCGCGAACCGTTGCGGCTGGAGCACGTCAAGCCGCGCCTCCTCGGCCATTGGGGAACGTCGCCGGGTTTGAGTTTTATCTATGCACACCTCAATCGCGCGATCCGGCTCAGGGACGCAAATGTGATCTATGTCTGCGGCCCAGGCCATGGCGGCCCGGCAATGGTGGCGAACACCTATCTCGAAGGCACCTATAGCGAGCTCAATCCGGACATTGCGATGGACGAGCAGGGGATGCGCAAGCTGTTCCGGCAGTTTTCGTTTCCCGGCGGTATCCCGAGCCATGCAGCACCGGATGTGCCCGGCTCGATCCACGAGGGCGGAGAGTTGGGCTATTCGCTTTCGCATGCCTATGGCGCCGCCTTTGACAATCCGGATCTTGTGGTCGCCTGTGTCGTCGGTGACGGCGAGGCTGAAACGGGACCACTGGCAGCCGCGTGGCATTCCAACAAATTCCTCAACCCGGCGCGCGACGGGGCGGTGCTGCCGATCCTGCATCTGAACGGCTACAAGATCGCCAATCCGACCATTCTGGCCCGCATTCCCGAAGACGAATTGCGCGCGCTGTTTGCAGGCTACGGCTATGAGCCGCTGTTCGTGGAGGGCCACGAGCCAGTGCTGATGCATGAGCGAATGGCGAGCGTGCTCGACGATGCGTTTGATCGGATCCAGGCTATCCAGCATGCCGCACGCCACGGCCCTGCGGCGACCGCGTCACGACCAAAATGGCCAATGATCGTGCTGCGCAGCCCCAAGGGCTGGACGGGACCGAAAGAGGTCGACGGTCTGAAGACCGAGGGCTTCTGGCGCTCGCACCAGGTACCCTTGTCTGGCCTTGCGGAAAACCCGGCCCATCTCAGGCTGCTCGAGGAGTGGCTGAAAAGCTACCGGCCCGAGGAACTGTTCGACGCCGCCGGCGCTCCTGTCGCCACGATCCGCGCCACGGCACCCCAGGCGACACGGCGCATGGGCGCCAACCCGCATGCCAATGGCGGCCTGCTGCGCAGGTCTCTCGATCTGCCGGCGCTGCATGACCACGCCATCGCGCTCGAGCGCCCTGGCGCCGTCAAGGCCGAGTCGACGCGGGTCATGGGCAGCTTCCTGCGTGATGTCATGCAGTTGAACGAGGCCTCGAAGAACTTCCGGATCGTCGGCCCGGACGAGACCGCCTCGAACCGCCTTCAGGACGTGTTTGAAGTGACCGAGCGTGGCTGGATGGAAAAGATCCTACCCGAAGACGTTCATCTGGGGCGCGAAGGCCGGGTTCTCGAAATCCTCTCCGAGCACACCTGCCAGGGCTGGCTGGAAGGCTACTTGCTCACCGGGCGCCATGGCCTTTTTTCCTGCTACGAGGCGTTTATCCATATCGTCGATTCCATGTTCAATCAGCACGCGAAATGGCTGGATGCCTGCCGCGATATCCCGTGGCGGCGACCGGTCGCATCGCTGAATTATCTGTTGTCCAGCCATGTCTGGCACCAGGAACACAATGGCTTCAGCCATCAGGACCCTGGCTTCATCGACGTCGCCCTCAACAAGAAGGCCGACATTGTGCGGGTCTACCTGCCACCGGACGCCAACACCTTGCTCTGCGTGACCGACCATGTGCTGCAAACCTGGAACCGCATCAACATTATCGTCGCCGGCAAGCCGCCGTCATGGCAGTGGCTGTCGATGGACAGGGCAATCGTTCACTGCCGGGCAGGGATCGGCATCTGGGACTGGGCGTCAACGGACGATGGGGCTGAGCCCGACGTCGTGATGGCTTGCGCTGGCGACGTCCCGACCCTCGAAACGCTGGCCGCGGTGCAGATACTCAGGCAACAGGTTCCTGATCTCAGGATCAGGGTGGTCAATGTCGTCGACCTGATGACTCTTCAGCCAAAGGAATATCATCCGCACGGTCTTTCGGATCGCGATTTCGATGCCCTGTTCACCACCGACAAGCCGGTCATCTTTGCCTATCACGGCTATCCCTGGACCATCCATCGCCTGACCTATCGTCGCACCAATCACGACAACATCCATGTGCGCGGCTACAACGAGGAAGGGACGACGACGACACCTTTCGATATGACGGTGCTGAACGGCCTTGACCGCTTCCATCTCATCCAAAGCGTCCTTGACTGGGTTCCGCAACTCAAGAGCGTCCGGGTCGTGTTAAAGCAGGCGATGGATGGCAAGCTGCTTGAACATCGAGCCTATATTCGCGCCCATGGGCAGGATATGCCGGAGATACTTGACTGGAAGTGGGGACAGGATCCTGATGCGGCGTCAAAGCGTCCAGATTGAGCGGTTGCCCGTCCTCCAGCACATGGGGGCAAGATATCGGATGGCTTCATGACCGATGCGATCCTTGTCCTGAACGGGGGTTCTTCGAGCCTGAAGTTCGCCGTCTTCGAAGAGCGTGACCAACTTCCGTTGCTGCTGCGCGGCAATGTCTCCTCTCTCGACCGTCGGCCACGGCTGCGCGTCGAGGCTGCGGCCGGCAGGTCCAAGATCGACAGGAGCATGGGCGAAGCACCGATCGATATGGACAAGGCGTTCGCGGCGGTGGTCTCCGTGCTCGCCGAAAACGATCTCCTGCGTCGCATCGACAGGGTAGGGCACAGGATCGTTCACGGCGGCCGTGGCTTCACCGAAGCAACGCGGCTCGACGAACGCACGCTCGATGTACTGCGCTTGCTCGAGGCGATGGCGCCCATCCATCAACGGATCAATCTCGAGATTGTCGCGCTGGCCACTGAACTCTTGCCGCAGGCCCTCCAGATCGGGTGCTTCGACACGGCGTTTCATTCAGCCCGGCCGGAGCTCGCCAAAATCTACGGGCTGCCGCGTGCGATGACCGAGGCGGGCATCGTGTCCTACGGCTTTCATGGGCTATCCTACAGCCATATCGCTGCAAAGCTGTATGACCGATACGGCACCCGCGCGGGCGGCCGCACGATCGTTGCCCATCTCGGCAGCGGCGCCAGCCTGTGCGCCATGGACGCCGGACGAAGTATTGCCACGACGATGGGGTTTTCGACACTGGACGGCTTGGTCATGAGCACGCGCAGCGGCGCGCTGGACCCGGGCGTCATCCTCCACTTGCTGCAGGAACGGCGGCTGTCCGCGGAAGAACTGGTCACGCTTCTCTACGAGCAATCCGGTCTGCTCGGTGTGTCTGGAATATCTGGTGATATGCGGACCCTAGTCGGCTCAGACGACCCTGCCGCCGCTGAGGCTGTCGATCTCTTCGTCTATCGGATCGGACGGGAGATAGGATCGCTGGCCGCTGCCATGGGCGGACTGGACACGCTGGTGTTCACTGCCGGCATTGGCGAAAACGCGCCGTTGGTCCGGGAAAGGATCAGCGCCGCCGCTGCCTGGCTTGGAGTCGGTCTCGACGATGAGCGAAACCGAGGAGGCGAGGAGGTGGTCAGCGCTGCGAATTCCCGCGTCGATGTCCTTGTCATTCCAGCGGATGAAGAAAGAGCTGTGGCCAAGGAGATGCTCATCTTTCGATCTGCCGCGGCCGCAACGGCCCGGGAGGGACCGCGGTAGCTAACTGGCCGATCGCGCCCCTAGCTCCCGCCGAACCAGGACAAGCGTCGCATCGTCGGGATCGGTCGTAACGGTGAAACCCATGTCGCGCTCGACCTCGATCGCAGCACGGTTTTCACGGCTCTCGATCGACTCGATCGCTTTGAGGCCGAGTTCTTCGGCATATTTCGCAACATAGGCGAGCAGCTCCCAGCCAACGCCCAGATGCTTGCGATCCTGGCGAATGCAGATCGCAACCTCGCCGTTTCGATCGGCTCGATCGCTTGCCAGCGTCGCGACCGCGATCAGCATCCCGTCGATCGAGAATGCCAGAAAATTATGGATATGGGCGTCATCTGAACGCGTCATCGCCACCAGCCGTTCATGCGAGACTTCCTTCACAGCGCCGAGAAAGCGGAAGCGCAGGTCGTCCGGGGTCACATGAGTGAAGAACTCGGCCAGCGTTGGCTCATCTTCAGGGCGCGCGCGGCGCACTTCGAAGTGAAATCCGGTCCGTGTGGTAATTGCGCTATTCGTGGTCATATGCGGATCTCTAATCCTGGGTTGTTCTGATCGGCCGGGTGCAGCTGCCCAAAGGGATATGGCTTCCTTTGGGTACCCTTCGTGCCACCGTTCGACGATGTCTGGTCATTCGCTCATGCAGTGGAGCGCGTCGTGCTTGACAATTTCGATGCTGCGCAGGTTGAGGAGTCGGATAACGCCCTTGTCCTTCAGCCGGGTGAAGACACGGGAAACGGTCTCGATGGTGAGGCCGAGATAGTCGCCGATGTCCATACGCGACATTGGCAGTTCGACCTGCTGCAATCCACCCTGGCGCTCCGCCATGTCAACCAGGAAAGCGGCGATGCGTTCGATGGCGTTCTGGCGGCCGAGAACCAGCAGGTGTTCCTGCGCGCGGGTCAAACCCTTCAGCGCCAAGGGCAGCAGCTGGCGAGACATGTCCGCCCCGGCAGTGAACCGCAAGACGCGGACAGCTGTAGCGTTGATCGCTTCGGCGAAGAAATGATGTGTTGCGTCTGCCTCGAAACCGAATGTCTCTCCGGCCAGGTGAAAGGCGCTGATCTGCCGGCGACCGTCGGCAAGGAGACGGTAGATGCGCACGGCACCGAACTCGACCTGATAGAAGGCCCCAGCCTTCTCGCCCTGGGCATAAATTTCCGCACCGGCGGGAAAAAAGCTGACCGGCTGCAGTGGTGCCGGGTCGAAGGCGTCCGGCGGGCTTGGTTGCACAGAATGCGACGGCAGTGAGATTCTGGAGCTCGTGTAGGCGTGCATGGCTGTTTTCCCGGTTGATCCGTGACACAGCAATCGCGCGTATCCGCGGGTCGCGAAATTCGGTTATATCCCTACGGGAAACTACCTACTCTACACGGAGCGGATCTGCAGTCGCCAAATGCGGCTACGACCTTCAACGAGCGATTGCGCTGGCCTTGGACCAAATAGACGCCTAGCGTTGCGGTTACGTTTCCCCAAAGGAGGGATACGGTCATGCAGGATCCCTACCGCGAATACTTACATCACGAAAACATCAGACCCGGACCGTCGTGCAACGCTCAAAAATCTGTTGGCCGAGGAATTGGCCAGATTTGCAACAATCAAAAAGAAACCAATTGACTGACGCCCGGCCTGATTGATCCAAGTCAAGCCATAAGCCAATCCGGATGCCTATGATCCCCTTAGCTTTTGCATAGCAATGGGGAGCCGTTTCGAACTAATGTCAGGTTCCGGGGCGGTTGATGCGCAACGATGTATCTTCCGCAGTTTCTGGTGGGAATGTTTGTCACCTCGGCCATCGTTGCGGTGTGGACCTACGCGGCAACGGGCTCGGTCTGGACAGCACTGGGCTGGGCGATTATCGACTTGGTCGTTCTGCAGGTCGGATACTTCGCCTTTGTCATACGCCTGATTTCCAAAGGCTCGACGGCAGACGCTGAAGCAGACTCGGCATCACTCAGCCATGTTCCGCCACCCCAAAGAGACGGCACGTTGCTTTAGCCGTCTCCAATGATCGCGACGCAGCCGTATCAAACACTCGCGGCACGCGCCTTGCCATGTTTTGCTAATCTCTGGGACAAGGTTGAATGCGCATTGCAATCCTGTCTGACATCCATGCCAATCGCGAGGCGTTCGACGCGGTCCTGGAAGCTGTTCACGAACGCGGTAGTCCAGACGAATTGGTATTGCTCGGTGATTTGGTCGGCTACGGTCCTGATCCCGTCTATGTGATAGAGAAGGCCGCCCATCTGATGGCTGACGGCGCGCTTTGCATCATGGGCAACCACGACGAAGCAGTGGCGCTGAATCTAAGCAACATGACGGAGAACGCGCGGTTCGCCGTCCAGTGGACTCGCGAACGCATCGCTCCGGCACATCTTGATTTCCTGGCGCGATTGCCGCTCTCGCTGCAATCCGAAGACCGCCTGTATGTGCACGCAAGTGCGGAGCGACCGGGAAAGTGGCCCTATATACGCGACGTGGACTCAGCGGAACGCTGCCTCTCGGCAAGCGACGCCCGCTTCGTTTTCTGCGGCCACACCCACATTCCCGCCATCTACTACGCGCTGCCCGGGCGCCGGCCGGTGCATTTCCAGCCGTTGGACAATGTAGCAGCGCCTTTGTCCGACCTGAGGCGTCACCTGGTGATTGCCGGCGCGGTCGGCCAACCCCGCGATGGTAACCCGGCGGCGTGCTTTGTTCTTATCGACACGCAGCGACACGAGGTCACGATGGTTCGTGTTCCCTATGATCACGAGGAAACAGCTCGCAAGATTCAAGCCGCCGGCCTGCCTGGATGGCTTGGCATGCGTCTGAAGATCGGCCGCTAAGGAGACGTATTCGATGCAACGGTTTGAGGCAGGGGCAGTCATCGATGGTTTCGAGCTGGTCGAAAAGCTGCCCTCCGGCGGCATGGCCTCGCTCTGGCGGGCAACCAACCCCCGGTACGATTTCCCGCTTGTGCTGAAGATCCCGTTTCTCGACCCGGGTGGGGATGTCTCCGTCATCCTCGGTTTCGAGGCGGAGGAGCTGATCATGAAACGCCTGTCGGGACCGCATGTGCCGCGTTTCGCGGCATCGGGCAGCCTGGCGCAGGTTCCCTACATAGCCATGGAGTTTGTGGCCGGCACTGGCCTGGCGGATATCGTCGGCAAGGCGCCGCTGCCTGTGGACGAGGTAGCAAGCATCGGCACCGAGATTGCCACGGCCCTGGCCGCCCTCCACCGGCAGAAGGTCGTTCATCTCGATCTCAAGCCCGAGAATATCATTCTTGCCGAGCGCGGCGCGGTGCTCCTCGACTTCGGGCTCGCCCGCCATGCAGAGCTTCCCGATCTTCTCGGTGCGGAAAGCTCCGTGCCAATGGGCACCGCCGCCTATATTTCGCCAGAACAGGTGCTCGGGGAGAGGTCAGATCCTGCAAGTGACCTGTTTGCACTGGGTTGCCTCCTCTATCAGCTGGCTACGGGCGAGGAGCCGTTCGGGCGGCCGGCGACTTTCGCGGGGATGAAGCGCAGGCTCTATCACGCCCCCAGGTCGCCGCGAGATATCAACGAGGCCATTCCGCGGTGGCTGGAAGCCATCATTTTGCGATGCATGGATGTGGACAGGACTCGACGATATGTCGAGGCGGCGCATGTTCTTTCGGATCTCAGCAACCCCGACCAGGTGGTGGTTGCCAGGCGTAAGCCCCGGGACGAGGGGGGGTGGGCTGCGATCACAAGGTTGTTTCGCAAGACTGATGACAGAGCGCTTGTCGGCAGGCCGACCTCGTCGAGGACACAGGCCGGACCGTCAATTGTTCTTGCGGCAGTCGATCTGGCCAATGGCAGCGATGCGCTGGCAGGCGAGGTTCTCAGCGAGACCGCCCGCGTGCTTGCCTCGCGCGCGGATTCCTGGCTGGCCTGCGTGACGGTCCTGAAGACCGAAATCATCGGCGAGACGCCGGCGACCGACGAATCCGGGCGCTCAGTCTACTTGAAGCGGCTCGTCGCGCTCAAGGATTGGGCCCATCCACTGCATCTGCCGGAAGACCGCATCAGCTATCATGTGCTTGAAGCGATCAGCCCCGCCGATGCGATCCTCAACTACGCCGAGCACAATGACGTAGGGCATATCGTCGTTGGAGCCCGGGCGTCCTCGGCAATCCGCCGTCACCTCGGCAGCGTCTCGACCAAAGTCGTGGCACAGGCCCTTTGCTCGGTTTCGGTCGTTCGATTGAAGGCGGTCGAGGAACAAGGGCGGCAGGGTAAGCGCAATTCCGCAAGTGAGCCCAGAACTGTTGACGAGGATCAATGATGGACGGGGTCATTCCCCGTCAGATGGCTGTTCAATTGAGGAACAGGCCATGCAGACGAACGAAACGCCGCGATACGACGCTAGCGTGAACACAACCGGTTGCTGCCCGAGGTTCAATCCCGAGGGCTGGGACGGCCAGGACTTGCACTTCAAGGACAAGCGGTTCGTCAAAGCCTCGACCCACAGCGTCATGCATATCCCGATGAACATGGGCAGCGTGTTCGCGCGCGTTAACAAGCACATCGAAGACGCCGGCGCTTCGATCCCGGCCAGTTTATCGCTCTCAGCAAGGATGTCTCGCCCTGGGCCAGCGAACATCTGTTTGCGGTCTCGAAACCTGTCGCCAACGAGGAGATGACCACGCTGAGCGGCGACTATGTGACCAAATTGTTCGAGGGGGCGAGGACCCGGGATAATGAAATGCGGCAGATTGCGCGCGATCGAAACACAGAGCCGCGTGATGTGTATTTCTTCTACACGACATGCCCGAAATGTGCGAAAGCCTATGGCAAGAACTATGTCATCGGTGTCGTGGCCGCAGCCTAGGGTCTCGCAGGCTCGATGGGCGAGGGCAGGGCGCTGGCTTCGAACCAGGTGCCGAGCTCCCCTCTGACAATTTCGACGGCATCGTCGAGCTTGCCGATTGCAGCAGGCTTGCCTGTCGCTTCAATGAATTCGATTGCAGCGCTGACCTTCGGTCCCATTGAGCCGGCCGGAAAAGTCCTGTCTGATAGCTCCTTGGGGCTCACGCGCCGGAGCACCCGAGCGGCCGCTGTTCCGTAGTCGATATAGACGGCGTCGACATCCGTCAGCATAAGCAGCATGTCTGCCTTCAACTGGCGGGCAAGAAGTGAGCTTGCCAGATCCTTGTCGATGACTGCTTCCACGCCGCAAAGACTGCCGTCATCCCGGGCTATCACCGGAACGCCACCACCGCCGGTGCAGATGACGATCACGCCGCGTTCGACGAGGAATGAAATCACCGACGCTTCCAGAATTTCCAGCGGTCGTGGCGAGGGCACGACGCGGCGCCATTTGTCGCCATCAGGCGCGATTTGCCAGCCGCGTTCGGTGGCAAGCCTGCGTGCGGTTGCCTCATCGTAGACCGGGCCGATAGGCTTCGTCGGGTGAGCGAAGGCTGGATCGTGCGGGTCCACCGTCACCTGCGTCAGCAGGGTTGCGAACAGCCTCTGCTTGAGCAGGTTGCCGAGCTCCTGCTCGATCACATATCCGATCATGCCGGCGCTCTCGGCCCCGAGCACGTCGAGTGGAAACGCCCCGTCGCCCGGGCTGGCAGCGGCCTGGAGCGCGAGCAGACCCACTTGCGGGCCGTTGCCGTGCGTGACTACAACCGAGTGTCCTTCGCCGATGAGTTTCCCGAGCACGGATGCAGCGCGTTTGATGTTGGCGCGCTGGTTCTCCGCCGTCATCGGTTCTCCACGGCGAAGCAGTGCGTTTCCGCCGAGCGCAACGACGATAAGCATCTCAGTTGCCGATCGTGGCGACGAGCAGGGCCTTGATCGTGTGCATCCGGTTTTCGGCCTGGTCGAAGACGATCGATGCTGCCGACTCGAACACCTCGTCCGTGA
Source organism: Mesorhizobium sp. Root695 (assembly GCF_001428185.1). Classification (NCBI taxonomy): domain Bacteria; kingdom Pseudomonadati; phylum Pseudomonadota; class Alphaproteobacteria; order Hyphomicrobiales; family Phyllobacteriaceae; genus Mesorhizobium; species Mesorhizobium sp. Root695. Next base: position 10,970 of record NZ_LMHO01000033.1, read on the forward strand.
CCTCCATGCAGTCGATGCCATATTCCTTCGCAACGAAGGCGCCGATCTCGGTATCGGTGTCGTGGAATGCCGGCAGGCAATGCATGAATTTGACGTGGGGGTTGCCGGCGGCAGCCATGACATCGCCGGTGACACGATATGGAGTCAAAAGGCGAATGCGCTCGGCCCAGCCCGATTTATCCTCTCCCATCGACATCCAGACGTCGGTGTAGATGAAATCAGCGTCCTGAACACAGCCCTTCACGTCTTCGTCGAGGCGGAAGCGGCTGCCGCTGCGTCCCGCCAGGTCCCTGACATGGGAGCAGAATTCCTCGTCCGGCCAGAGTTCCCTTGGCGAGGCGAGGCGCATGTCGATGCCGACCTTGGCTGCTCCCAGTGCCAGGGATAGCGCGACATTATCCCGGCCCTCACCGACGAAAGCGACGGTCATGTCCGAAAGATGCTTGTGCGTGAATTCACGCATGGTCATCAAGTCGGCGAGGATCTGCGTCGGATGCGCCTCGTCTGTGAGACCGTTATAGACGGGCACGCCGGCATGCGCGGCAAGCAGTTCGGCCTGATGCTGACCGAAGCCGCGATACTCGATCGCATCATACATGCGGCCGAGCACGCGCGCCGTATCTTTCATGGATTCCTTGTGGCCGATATGGCTGCCACTGGGACCGAAATAGGTGACGTGGGCGCCCTGGTCATAGGCCGCCACCTCGAACCCGGTCCGGGTGCGGGTCGAATCCTTCTCAAAGATCAGCGCGATGTTCTTTCTGACGAGACGCGGTATCTCGTGGCCGGCGAGCTTGGCCGACTTGAGGTCGACGGCCAGCTTGAGAAGAAAGCGGATCTCGTCGGCCGTGAGATCGTCCAGAGTCAGGACGGAGCGGCCATGAAGATTGATCGACATAGAGATTTCCTTTCGGATCAAGTAGGGTCGCGGGCAATCGGACAGGTCATGCAGTGCCCGCCGCCGCGCCCGCGACTAAGCTCGGCGCCTTCGACCGTGATCACTTCAATTCCTGCACGGCGCAGAAGCGTGTTTGTATAAACGTTGCGGTCGTAGCCGATGACCACACCGGGCTCGACCGCAACAACGTTGTTGCCGTCATCCCATTGCTCACGCTCGGCTTCATAGCGGTCGCCGCCGGTGGCGATGATCCGCAGCGACTTCAGCCCGAGGGCTTCGGCAACCACAGCTGTGAACGGCTCAGTTTCCTCAGTCACCTCGACCGACGCATTTCCGTCGCCTGGCCGTAGTGAGAAGGTGCGCAGCCGATCGACCACAGGCGGGTACATGGTCACAAGGTCGCGGTCGCAGAAGGTGAAGACGGTGTCGAGATGCATGAAACTGCGATCCCGCGGCATCAGCGCCGCAATCACCCGTGTCGCCTCGCCGGCCGCGAAAAGGCTGCGTGCGAGGTCGCCCACGGCTTGCGGCGTCGTGCGCTCTCCCATGCCGACGAGAACTGCTCCGCCACCAATCGGCATGACATCCCCACCTTCCAGGCTGGTGCCTGTTCCCAAGTCTGGCGACACGAAGGGAATACCGCTGTCGCGAAAGCGGGGATGGAAACGGTAGACGGCTTCGACATTGGCTGCTTCCGGGCGTCTCGCGGGCCAGTACATGGAATTGACCGAGACCGAGCCATAGATCCAGCAGGAACTGTCGCGAGTGAAGAGCTGGTTCGGCAGCGGCGGCAGCACGAAATCCTGGGGGGCGAGCGTCCTTCCGGTCAGGCCTTTAGGCTCGAAAGGAAGCTCCGCCCTGGCGATGCCCCCGACAAGGCAAGACGCCAGCTGCTCCGACGACATCTCGTTGAGCCATCCCCGCATCTCGTCGACCATGTCCAGTCCCACGACGCCGGGATGAACCCGGCGGTCGAGGAGCCAGTCGCGGGCCTTGGTCAGGCTCATTGTCTCAGTCAGGAGCTCCCCGAAAGAATGCACCAGCACGCCGCGTTCGCGCAACGAGTCGACGAAGACATCGTGCTCCTGGCGGGCCCGCTTGACCCACAGCACATCGTCGAAGAGGAGGGCCCTGCAGTTTTCCGGCGTCAGCCTGCGCAGGCTGAGGTCCGGACGGTGGACCATCACCTCGCGCAGCCGGCCGACTTCGGAGTGGACACCCAAGCTTGTCATCGCGTCAATCCTGTCACAGCGGGCTGACGGCGCCGGTCCACATCTCGTAGACGGCGAGGATGGCGACGGCGACGAGGGCCGCGGCGAGTGCCGCTTCGGCAGGATGGAACACGCGCTGATTGGTTTCGCGGCGCGCCCAGATGTAGAAGATGATGCCGGGCGCATAGAGGATGGCGCACATGAACAGGTATGCCGGCCCCGCCGCGTAGACGAGCCACAACCCGTAGACCGTTGCCAGCAGCCCGGCAAAAAGCGGCCCGACGCGCTGCTCGCCGCTCTCGTAGCTCTCTCCCGTCAACGCGAGCTTGGCCGCGTAGGCTCCGGAAAAGATGTAAGGAACCAGGATTGCGGCCGACGCGATGTAGAACAGCGCCTGGTAGGTGCTTTGGGCGAAGAGCGTGATCACCAGGAAAGCCTGGACGAGCAGGTTGGTGATCAGAAGCGACATCGAGGGCACACCGCGCTCGCTTTCGCGGCCGAAGAATTTCGGCATTGTTCCATCCTTGGCGGCGACATGCGGAATTTCGGCCGCAAGCAGCGTCCAGCTGAGGAAGGCGCCGATCACGGACACGACAAGCGCGATGTTGATGAGGATGGCGCCCCAGGGGCCGACAACCGCCTCCAGCACGCCGGCCATGGAGGGGTTCTTCAGGGCGGCGAGCTCAGGCTGGCTGAGGATGCCGAGCGACAGCAGCGACACCAGGGCGTAGAGCGCGAGACAGGTGAAGAAGCCGAGAACTGTCGCTGTGGCGATGTCCTTGCGGCGCTCTGCACGTCCGGAAAAGACGCTGGCGCCTTCGATGCCGATGAACACCCAAAGCGTCACCAGCATGGTGCTCTTCACCTGTGCGGTGATCGAGCCGAGATTGGCGTTGCCGAGACCCGTGAAGTCGAGCGACCAGACTTGCATTTTGAACGCGACAGCAACAACCCCGACAAACAGGACAATCGGAGCGATCTTGGCCACCGTGACGATGAGGTTCACGACAGCGGCCTGCCGGATGCCGGCGAGAACCAGGACGTGGATCAGCCACAGCAGGATCGATGCGCCAAGCACCGCCTGCCAGGTGTTTCCGTCGCCGAACGCCGGAAAGAAATAGGACAGGGCGCTGAACACGATCACCGCGTAGGAGACGTTCCCGACCCAGGCACTGATCCAGTACCCCCAAGCGCTGTTGAAGCCGATGAAAGGACCGAAGCCGGCCTTGGCATAAGCATAGGGCCCGGCGTCGAGCTCGGGCCTGCGGGTTGCAAGCGATTGATAAACGAAGACCAGCGCCAACATGCCAACCGCGGTGATGGCCCAGCCAATCAGAATTGCGAGCGGACCGGCACCTGCCGCCATGTTCTGCGGCAGGCTGAACACGCCGGAGCCGACCATGGAACCGATCACCAATGCGGTCAGGGAGCCCAGTCGAAGTTTCGTTGGCGCCGCAGTCGCGACTTTCGGAACAGGGATATTGAAGTCAGCCGTGGTCATGGTGCTCTCCCAAATTTGATGGCTCTCACGGGAGGCAACAGACAAGAAATGAGCGCTAGCTGCCTTGATACGGGTCAAATCCGTTTGCGAGCGGCAATGGCAAGTTTGGGGTTCCTTGGGCGCCCGGGAAAAGCGCTCGCTCATCGAGCTTGCACATGAGTCCGATCCACTCGCCCGATGTCGCATGGCTGGCTCTCGCCGTCGCCGAACGAATGGCGGGCCGACTTGCGCCCCTGAGATCGTCGAGGCGAGAATCGCTAGGTGCGTTGACAGATCGTCAGGCTATGTCCGCCGGTTCGGCTTTGCGTTTTCGCCCCGTAATCATGGCCCTGACAAGGTTTTCGCGATGGCGAAAGCTTGCCAGCGCAACGCCGCCAATGTGAAAGAAGACGAGCAGCAACAGGCCATGCGCCGCCAAGCTGTGCGCCGCT
>NZ_LMHO01000034.1:0-325577 GCF_001428185.1 Mesorhizobium sp. Root695
GTTCCAACCGTACGCACAAGGCAGGTTACCGTGAACAAGATTATTTGTGGAGTTGATGTTTCGAAAGATTGGCTGGACGCGCATGTCTGGCCGGGCGGAGCGGCAGAGCGCTTCGCCAACGACGCGGCCGGGATCGCAGCTCTTTGGCTGTTCTGTCGCAGCCATGGTGCAGCCCTCACGGTGATGGAGGCGTCCGGCGGCTATGAGCGGCTGGGGTTCATGCTTTTGTGGGCGCACGGCATGCCGTGCGGCGTGGTCAATGCCAAGAGCGTGCGCCGTTTCGCCGAGGCGATGGGCTATCTTGAGAAGACCGACAGGATCGACGCTGCTGTCATCGCCCATTACGGCGCAGTCAAGAACACGGTGCCGACGCCGCCGCCAAGCGCTGCCCAGCAGCGGCTTGCCGCGTTGGTTGGCCGGCTTTGCCAGATTGTCGGCGATGCGACCATCAACAAACAGCGTAGAAGTGCCGCACGCGACGCTGAGGTATGCGCCAGCATCGAGGCGATGCTGGCCTTCCTTAAGCGCGAGCAACGGCGCCTGGAAGGCGAGATTGCCTCGATGATCGATGACGATCCGCTGTGGGCTAGGCTGGAGCGGGCCTTTCGTTCGCTCAAGGGCGTGGCCGGACGCACCGTCGCCCGCCTGATGGCCGAACTGCCMGAGATCGGCCTCATCTCCAACAAGGCCATCGCCAAGCTGGCAGGCCTCGCTCCCTTCGCCAACGATAGTGGCAAGCGCACCGGCRACAGGCATGTGCGAGGCGGACGCGCCGGGCCGCGTGGCATCCTCTTCATCGTCGCAGCCATCGTGGCCAAATTCGATCCTCATCTCAAAGCTTTCGCTCAACGGTTGCAACAGGCGGGAAAGCCCAAAATGCTCATCCGCATCGCACTCGCCAGAAAACTCCTGGTCATCCTCAATGCAAAAGCACGCGATGCGCGCAACGAGGTCGCAATTGCAACTTGACACCCCAGATAGTCGCTCTCCCCACTCGCCAGAAAACTCCTGGTCATCCTCAATGCAAAAGCACGCGATGCGCGCAACGAGGTCGCAATTGCAACTTGACACCCCAGATAGTCGCTCTCCCATCCCGCCTTGTCCGAGGAGAAGCCCGACCACGTATTCGTGGCACAGGATATCCCCCGGCGCGTAGGCTCCCGTGACAACGCGGGGCGAAGTCTCCTGAGGAGGTTCGGGACGGTCGGCGGCGCCGAAGAGATTCTTGAATAGCCCCAAATGTGCCGCCCTCCGCATCCGCGCGCCCCGTGCACGCCAAGTCCATGAAAGGGAATTTATCAAAGGAGGGCCTTCCGGCCTACCACCAAGGCAGGCTCTTAGGGACTAAACACCTAGTGAAATCCTCCATTTGGAATTATAAAGGCGTCACAATGACATAGCGGTGCCCGGTTTCATCCTCTCCGGCGCGCTTCAAACCTTTGCAAACCAATGATACTGGCCTCTATGCAGGCGAGCCTTCCAATGTGCGTTTCTGGCTTATACCAAGTCCATACCACTGGCAGAATCTAGCGTAGTTAATCGACGACCGCGGATCCTACCAAACCGGGCGCGCCGGCATCCCCTTTGCCGATCCGAGGCTGCACGTACTTCCTTCAAATTTGCGGCAACCACGACGAGCTACATCAGCACCGTTTCCCCTCCGCCTTCTTACGGTCAGCCGTTCCGCAACGCTAATGACCAAGCGCGAGCGCGCCTGACGGCGGTCAGCTAGCGTCACTTTCCTGCCGTGGCCGGCTTCCGGAACGGCTGCATGGTGCAGTCGACCAAAGGAGGTCGAAATGGCAAGGAAAGAAACCGCTTCCGAGAGATCGGGAAAAGCTCCCAAGCACGGCGTGTTCGCCGTCGAAGGCGATGGCGACGCCGCTCGCTGGACTTGCATCGGAGCCGCATGGGCTCACCGGGACGGCGAAGGCTTCAATCTCAGCTTGGCAGCCATGCCGCTTTCTGGTCGGTTGGTCGTTCGGGTCAGCAAGGAGGGCGGACAATGATCCCGGCCACACTGCTCGCCCGGCTTCTCGCGAATGGTCGGATGACTGTTTCGGGCAAATCCATCGATCCCTATCCGGTCGTCAAGGTTTTCGTGCCCGAAGGTTACGCAACCTGGCTTCTTGCCGAAATCGATCCGGAAGAGCCTGATCACGCATTCGGACTCTGCGATCCCGGCCTTGGATTTGCGGAACTTGGCTACGTCAGTCTATCCGAACTCTCAGCCTATCGCAGCCGGTACGGCCTGCCCGTCGAAGTCGATCGGCATTTCGTAGCGAGAAAAACGCTATCCGAATACGCTGCGAATGCGCGGCTGCTCGGCCGGATCATGACCTGACGTTCCGAGCCATGCCCGGCGTTCCGGAAAAGTCGCTTTTCGGGACGTCGTCGGCTTGATCTTTCGGGTGAGGCGACCGGCTGCGGTCGCCTATTGCTCCTTATTTTTCCGTGACCCAAGACCCACAGGAGGACGAAACCGTCGCTCTATGATCCTCCAGGCGCGAAATTTTATTGCGCGAAGGCGAAAAAACAGGCCGATTCCGGCCTATCAAATTGTCGCCTCGTCGGAGGCCGTCGGTCCCGTGTCCCGCTTCGCGGCGCTATACTGACACTCCTTCGGCTGCCTGGTTGACCGATCTCGGCGTCGCGAATTTGCTACGGCGTCGTCGCGGCTCGTGTCCGATTCCCGGACGCGCCTGTCGCCTGCGCTTTATACGCTGCATTTTTCCTTGCGCCGACCCCGGCCGGCGCTGGACGCATGCTTAAAGGCGGCGTCCAATAATCACGCCGCCCATCTTCGGGAAGGGGTTCCCTCCGGGCGGCGTGTTTGGGTAGCGAGTTTCATGATGACGAACGGCCGCGCACAAATCAACTTCCCCCGTTCCGCTGACGGGTGAGCGCCCGGCTGGGATTTCTCCCAGCCGATCGACGCCTCACCGAAGCCAAAAAATGTCAACTATTAGATATATCAGCCCGCTTTCGCGCGTTCGGTCCCGTCCAGCAGATTCAGGCTTTGCATCCTGCCAACGGTCGCTCCGGCGGCCGCCGACACGGAACGGTTTCGTTTGCTCAACGTCGTTGGGACGGAAACAAGCATTGGCATGAATTCACAGTGGACATTGCCGAAGCGCGCGACTTTGCCGAGAACCTGATCCGGCAAGACGAGCCGGCCGACATCTATGTCTCGCAACATGCGTTTCACGGCTGGCGTCTCATCGCCCGCCTGGCCGCACTCGGCGCCTGCTACGTCGATCTCGACTACATCACACGGGCAGCCTGGGCCGGCCGAAGCCCGGCTGCGGTGCTGGGCGCGGTCCAGATGACGCTTGAGAACGAGGGATTGCCGCAGCCTTCCTATGTTCTCAATTCCGGGCGCGGGCTGCTGGCGGTGTGGCTGCACGAGTTGTTGCCCCGTGTGGCGTTGCCACGCTGGAACCTGGTTCAGCAGAAACTGGCTGAAATCCTGAAACCCTACGGCGCTGACAAGCGGGCGCTCGACGCTGCGCGAGTGTTCCGGCTTGCAGGCAGCATCAACAGCAAGGCCGAATGGGATCGCCGGACTGTTGGAATGATCTGGTGCCAGGGATCGCCGGAGGCGCCGAACCGATACATGTTCGATTCCCTTGCTGACGAGGTGTTGCCGTTCACGCGCGGAGAGCTTTTTTTGTTGCGGGCCGAACGCGCCAAGCGTCGTGGCGCTGGACAGGACCGACACGTGGTCCCCGCCCGTCATCTGACGGCCGCCACGTATTGGGGAACAGTCCTGGATGACCTTCAGCGGCTTCGCGCTCATCGTTGCCCGGAGGGCGCATTCCCGGCCGGCCAACGGGACGCTTGGCTCTTCTGCGCCGCGAACGCAATGAGTTGGTTGGCTCCGGAAGCGGTGATGAAGCGCGAGATCACGGCTCTCGCCGACGAGGCGGCAGGGTGGACCGAGCGGCACACCAGGGAGCGTCTCGGAGCAGTAATGCGTCGTGCAAAGGATGCGGCGGTCGGCAAGAAGATCACGTTCAGCGGCCGCGAGGTTGATTCCCGTTATCGCATGCGCTCTGGCACCATCGTGGATTGGCTGGGGATCGAACCGGCCGAGCAGCGCGACGCCGGACTGCGTGTCTTGATCGACGAGGATCGGCGGCGGGAACTGACTACCGAGCGAGGGCGTGAGTCCCGTCGCCGCCGGGGCGCGGCATCCCGTGAGGACCAACAGGCAGCGCGGCTGCGAATGGGACACGCCGCACTGTATCTTGCTGCATCCGAGGGAATGGGCGTGAGCGACCTGGCCGCACGTTTCGGGTGCAGTGCGGGTCAGATTTCGAAGGCGATGCGAGAAGCGCGGCAGGACGTAGGCCGATGAGAGAATCGAGCAATTCCGCTACGTTTCACGATTCGTCACGGTGTATGGTGGGATACCCTGCCCACAAGGGGCTGGGTGAGATCGTACGGTCTGCACGGCGTCGGCTGTGACGCTCTCAGCCTGCCCTGTTCCGACCAAGCCTCAACGGTCGCTGTGTTTGCCTCCATTCGAGCTCCTCAACCTGACCCTGCGCAAAAGTCGCTCCATACTTCCGGTCTTGCTTGCGCGCCTTCCTCTGGCGTCTTAGCTCCGCTGTCCGTGCACCCTCCTGGTCTTCCCAGTCAGCGAAGTCGCGGAGCGCCCGACGAAGAGACGATTTCATACTGCTATTCAGCGGAGCCAACGCTACCTGGAGCACCCTGTCCAGCGCCGCCAACTCGTCCCTTGTCGAGGCGAGTGCGCGCGCAGCGACTTCCCGTTTTGCCCTGCTAAGGTTCGACAGTTCCTGTGACAAATCTTTCGGCCGCTTAAGCGAACGATGCGCTTTCAGCCAGCTCGGATAGGTTTCCGGCACCTCAAAAACTGCGCCTTCATGTTGTGCCGGATCACCCGTCCCCTCCCTCAGGCACTTCGACGATCGTGGCCCAGGTATGCGAGCCAGCGCATGGTCGACGATTGCCCGGCCGATACATTCGGCGAGAGGAGGAGCAACGGCGTTGCCGAGCATCTGTTTGATCTCGGTCTGAGTTGGGGAGTCTGACGCCAATATGTTGTTGAAGGACACCGCCGTGCGATAGCCCGAGACATCCCAATTCCAATCCGGCGGGAAACCGCAGAGTTTGGAGAACTCCTCGAAAGTCGGTTGCGGCAGCTTCCGGAGATCAATCCAGTCGACTGGACGCGGCTCGTATTTTTTTCCTACGCCGCCCGTCGACTTGCCTGTGACGGTGGGGCTGGGATCACGGATCACCCGAACGTTGGGCGTTTGTGCCCCGCCCGGTCTACAGAAATAGAAGCGGTCGGTAGGAAGTGACTTCAGCGCGATTTGGACATCCCGATCCTTGAGGCGTGTGTGCCCGCCTTCGCGAGCAAACTTCCCGTCTGGGGTCTTCGGCTGGACCTCTGTGACCCTCGCTCGACCGGGAATCACAATGTCCTCCAGCGTTGCGCCAAACGTCGGCCCAAGCTCATCGGCGACAGTCAGGCGCCGGACTGCAGAGTACTGTTCCAGGTATTCCAGCAACCAGCCGTCCGCGTCATCCAAGGCGCCAGCACAGATCCACCTACTACGGCCCTGAGCGGCTCCATAAAGGCTCGCATCGACGGCAGTTTCGGTCAGCCCATATCCCAGCGCCCTGAACATCTCCACTACGCGTTTGTAGGCGTGCGATTTCGTGATTTCAGGGACGTTCTCCATCACGAAATAGCGTGGACGTCCGCACGCGATCATGATCGCGAACGCTTCGGTTAGCGAGGATCGCCAATCACCATCCCCCATCTGCGGTCCAGCACGCGAATAGGGCTGGCAGGGAGGCCCACCGACAATGATGTCCGGACGGATGGTTGCCATTTCCGGTCCGTGGCTGAGGACGTCCATGAGATTTGCTTGCTGGACAACCCGCCTGTGCTCGCTAAGGCGGCCTCTCAAAGGCGGGCGCTTCTTGCCACGCCAAGGGGGAATGATCGGCAGCCTAGGCAGCAGTCCGCGAGGAATCTCCTCGAGATTTGCTGAATGAACCGCAAGGGCCGCTAGATTGTAATCGAGCGATTTGACGATCTCGAATCCCGCTCGTTTAAGGCCGAGGGCAAAGCCACCCGCACCGCAGAAGAGATCGACCGCCCGTAGCCCCGCCATGTGCGCCTCCCGCCAACGAGGCAGGTCTACGCCAGAAGGTTTTCGGCTGTCTTAACGTACGCAGTGACCTTGCGTAGCATTGAGCTCTCCCCCGAGCGAATGCCCTTTCGAAATACATGCTGCGCGCGTGCGCTAGGCGCATGCACACGGAGGCGCGCATCGATGCCCAACCTCAAAAAGTTACTGCCACTTCAATGGCTTGAGTGACATTTACGCGCCCCTGATTCGCTGCGGCTTTCGTCATCGCCATCCAGCCAGTGCGACTGAAACCTATGGCTGAAAATATTCTCGTGAAGATTCAACCGATGGCTGGCAGCGCGGATCTAGTCCGGCGGCGTAACGTTCATTCCGTCAACAAATTTGGGGGTGTGAATGACGCATATCGAAAGAGCACAGTCGGATTTCGCAGAGGGTCGCCGCGCCGCGCAGCGCCTCTTTCTTGTCGCCGAACAGGATACCAGCGCATCCCGCGTCGCCGCCAATTTCCTGCTTGCCTGGTGGAATGCTGGAAATCTGGGCGGGTTCGACCCAACCGATCTTTGGCTCCTCGATCATGACAATACGAATGATGTCGTCAGGCTGATTTCGCTGATCGGGCAGACGCGCATCTACCCCGACGCCTTCGTGCCGAGAGAGCGTGTGGTCACCCTCGTGAAGGCTTGGCGCCCCCGCGTTGGCAGGGGACCGGAAGACTAATCGGCCCGATCAATTCGATCCGGTCGGATCACCCTCAAACCAAGTGATGCCGCGTCCGGCATTCGCCGGAACGGCGAAGCTTTGGCCAATTACTCTACTTTAGATTGAAACAGAAAGGAAAAACAACCATGAAACCGAAACCTTATCTCGATGTGTACGCGATGGGCCTGAGAGCTGGCTTCGAGGCCGAAATCGGCACTCACGCGTTCGATTTCGCCGCGCTGCTGAAGGACATTTGTCGGGAGAGCGCAGGCCTTCTGGCACGTCGCGACGAGCACTCCCCTGCCTCGCAGGTGGAACTCGGCTTCTTCGCCGACATGCGCCCGTTCGTCGAGCCGGAGGCATTCCAGTCGTCTCCCATCGCGGTAACGGTTACGTCCGAGTCCGTCGAAATCTTCCGGGCTGGCTATATCAACGGCTCCGTTAGAGACCTTGCCGAGGAAGACATCCGCGCCGCACGTGCCGCATATGTCGACCTTCCTCACGGATCGTTTCCGGTGGGCGAGAAAATGCAGGTCAGGGCAATCCTGGTCGCCCCGGACGCCGGCGGGCGCCTTCGCATTACTGCGGCCATCGGGCAGCAGGGAAGCAACAAGGCCAAGCATTTTTCCTGGCTTGCGGGAGATGCTGAGGTTGCAACGGGGGCTCCGGTAAGTGCCACCAGCATCGATAACGAATATTTCGTCACGTATAAGATCGACATCATCGATGGGGATGCGTCGAACGGCCTCCAGTTGAGGTTGCGTCCTCGCGCAATCAGAAAGCTCGTCCGTGAAATCGAACAGGTGATCTTCCTCGCCGTCGCGCAGCATCGTTCGCTGATCGACAGGCAGGAGGACGGCGAGCTTGAGGTGCTCCCGCACATCGGCCTGACTGATCCGAGGCGTCGAACCGGGAACCGGAAGAAAACGGAGCGCGAGAACTCGTTCTTCCGCATCAAGCGTCTTCCTCACTTGCGCGGCGTCACCGTCATGGCGGAAGCATACCAGGCTCCTCGCATCGCCGCCGACGCGGTGGGCGATTGCACCCCCAGCAAGCTCATCAATGTGCGTCCGTTCTACCGGATGCAGGCCTACGGCCCGCGACACAGCCTGAGGCGACTCATCTGGGTGCCCGCACACAGCCGCCGCGTCCGCGACGACGGCAGGGTCGACATGATCGTCCTGCCTGCTCCCGAGCATGACTGATCAGCAATTCCCCTCTAGCCATTTCAAGGAAAGGATACCTCCATGGCACTGCACTTCGACCTAAGCACCGTCCGCAAAAGGCTCGGCGAAGACGATTTCGAATTCTACACCACCCACCCAGGCGACTACGGCAAGGACGAGAAGCGCTGGCACCCCGTCAGTGATGCGCTGGTCTGGCTGTCGATGTCATGTGGCTACGGTGAGATCACAGAAGCGAATGTCCTTCAGGTGGCAGCGCGCATCGCTACCTTTGAGGCGAAGCACGGACCAACCTTCATGACAGCGAAGGGCAGGTTTGGGATGACCGTCGAAGACGTGTGGCGTCATATCGGGCTTGCGACCAACGCCTCGACACTCACAAAAGCTCAGTTCGCCCGCTCGTTCGGGCCGCTGTACGCTCCCAATTTCGGCCGCTCAGCCCATTCGCATGTCGCTGAGACTTGCTCCGAGGCATCGCAATGATGAGCAAGGTACACGTCCTCTGTTGGCTAACGGACCCGCAACTGATGCTGGCCGGCGAACCGCTGATGATCTCGCAAAGCAACTGGCAGCACGAGCCAGGCGAAGATTGGTCGGCGGGCCTTTCGGTTCGCTATCATGGACACCCGGAAATCTCGACCGAGCTTTGCATCGGTCGAGAGGAGATCGGAGATGAGATTGGCTACGTCGCCGTTGTATCCGGAAACGACCTTGAGCCATTCCGCTACCTGTTCGCGACTTTGCACGGAGCCATGCTCACCGCAGAAACCATGGCCGTCCAGCTCATCTGCGACAGACACCATGAACTCGCTTGGTAGATCCTGTTGGAATGCCAGCGTTGTATCCAAGAGCCACCAACAGCCAGGCGGACAGATTGGCGTTCAGGAGTCAAAAACTGGCTGTATGTGTGTGTCAGGCTACACGACCTCGCTCACTGGCCCTTCGCCTGCTATTTGAAGAAACTGGGAGGGAGAGGCATTTGCCCAGGATTGCGGAGCTTCTTTTGCGCAGACTTGGCGAACAACGTCAGCCAACGATCTTGGAAAGCCTCCTCGTCCTCGGCGTCAATCGCCAGTGGACCGTGCGCAAGACTGACCATTCCCGATACATTGGACAAAGCCACTTGGAAATCCCGGTCTGCTGGGGTCAAGGCAAACGGCGTTGACTCGCTTGCGGAATTGAACCCCCAAAACGACATTTCGCGCCATCGAAACTCATCATCCTTGGGAGTTGAGGCAAATACCAAACTCGCGCCGAACGTGTAGATTGGAGCGTCCGACGCAGAATATCGTTCGATCGCCGACCGCAATTTGATTGTCGCGAACGCCGCAATGTCCCACCCATTGTCGTATGCCGGAGCACCTTGGAGCCTCCCAGTGGTGGCATGCTCAGGTTCTGAAAAAGACAGGTGTGCGGGGCCGAGGCTGATAGCTAACCTTTCACGGCGCGCCGACTCAGACGACGATTCAATCTCACCGAAAAGCCGCGCCAGAATTGTTCTCAAATCCGCAATGGCCTCATTGGCGAGCGCTGTTCGTGCGCGCCGGGCAGCCTCTTCGGCGCGTTGCTTGGCTTCGGCCGCAGCCTCCGCTTGCGAAACGAGGTTCCCTGCCGCCACGAGAGCAAGATTGCTCGTGCGTTGAGGTTTGTCGATGACCTCCTCTATTACCTTTGCGCACCGCTCCAGGTTCGGCCGAGAGGCAGAACTTTTGCGGAGCATGTTATGTACGAGGCCATTTAGTCGAGCTGGCATCCCGTCCAATTCCGGCGGTTGGGCACTGAGATGAGCACGCCGAATAGTATCGACATCGCCACTAAAGGGAGGCTTTCCATTTAGGAGGGCGTGTAGAATGCAGCCGAGAGCATAAACGTCAGTGGCCCTCGTGGGAGGTTCCCCAAGCCACTGCTCCGGCGCGGCATACGGCGGTGTCAGCGAGCCGCGAAGTGTTTCTAGCGATGTGCTGTCCTCAACAAATTTCGCAATCCCGAAGTCGGCGATCTGCCAGCGATCATCATACCAAAGAACGTTTCCGGGTTTGAGGTCGCGGTGCACGATGTCACCCACTTCCATTAGCCCGGCGATGATGTCTAGCGCTGCTGCCTTCGCCTCATCCCAGCTCAAGACTCCTTTCTTGGCTACCACGTCCTGCAAGCTGTAGTCGCAAAGCGGCATGACCAGATAATAGCGGTCACTGTCGGCGTCCTGTCCATAGTCAAGCACGGGCACCACGTTCTTGAGTTTGCGATCAGCTAGAACTTTGCCAATGTTCATTTCCCGGTGCGCGGCGGCGCTAGCGGTCAACCTGAGCCGCTTTATGGCAACTTCTCCGTCCTGCCCGCTACCTCTAAAGACCTCTCCAAAGCCTCCGGGAGAGCCAAGTGGCTTGCCCTCATCGAGCTGCCAGGCCCCACGTTCAAGTTTGATTTCGGCCATCTACTTCCCCCGACTCGGCAACTCCATCGAAGCCACGCATAACACGGCTGGGACGCGCGGTGCGCTTAACGCTTGGTGGGTACTGCGGCGACGATCAATCGGGATTATCGACGACCGCAAGTGGAGGGGCGACAAAGACGCACGGTGAATGTTCCATCGGAAAACAGAGCGAGGCCTAGAAGAGGCCCAGGCTTACGGCTTCGGAGGTTCTGTGTCAGGTTCGTCGCCGCCGTCCGGAATCGGCGTGCGCGTGGAGTCGCCAGCCGGCACGGACGACAGAAACTCTTCGCCGCGCCGCGACCATTCCGGCAGCAGCCGAAGGATTTTCCGATGGTGTTGCGACTTTGGTATTTCCGCTGGTGACACAGCCGGCGAACCCGGTGGTGCTGCCGAGATTTCCTTTTCCAGATCGTCCCAGGCTGCTGTCGCTTCAATCTCACGGAGGTAGACCGCCAGCGGCAGAGAAATGCGGTCGATGATATCCCACTTCGCCCGGACAGCCTCATTGTCCAGTCGACCCCTATTCCGAATAAGAAACGCAACCACTTGTGCAGCGTCTTTCGCGAGAAATCGCTCCGGCGGCCGATATTGCGGTTTCCCTTCGCCCCGGATCGCGCCACCAGTGTCGCTGGGATCAGCAAAGCCAACGAGGCCAGGTCCGTCATCTAGTGTTGGTTGCCGTGTAGCGCCTTCGCCATCCATGAGGGGCCTTCTTCTTGTTCGCCAGAAGACCGGAAGCACGTATCGTTCGGAGATGAGGGCGACCAGCATCAGGGCTGCGATCACCGGCCAGACTGGTTTCGGGATACGACGCCTTCTTGCGTAACGCGCCGCCCGGTTTCGGGCGACGTCGTCGCATTGCAGGCGTCTCCGTTCTCTTGGTTTCGTAACCCCTGCGCCTGCGATGGCATCAGCCTGGACATCTGGAAGCATCGAGGACAGGGCGTGGGGATCACTGGCGTCCATGGTCGGCCTCCTGCGTTTCCAGGGAGAACGGCGTATGGCGCAGAATGGCGCGGTCCTCGGGTCGGCTCAGATAATGATCGAGCCAGCGACGCAGTCCCGCGACCATCTGTTCACCCTTGCCCGACTCGGCGAGCGCGACGATTGCTGCGCCGAGCGTGTACTTGACCTGGTTGCGTGTTCTGCGGTTCGTTTGGTCGAGCGACCGGCGCAGTCGTGCCGTCCTCGCCCGCGCCTTACGTTCGCGCAGACGTGCCAATTCGAGTTTCTGAGTGATCGTGTCGGCCATATCTCCCCTCCGGTTTTCGTACCTTCGAAAAGAATGTTTTGGCCGGATTTGCGCCGGCGCAAGGCCCGGCACATGATTGTGACATGAAGGAAGAAATCGGAAATGACAGGCTCGCCTATACATCCCGTTGGGAAGTCGCTCGAAAAAAGATTCCAAGCGGTTGCCGATCCCGCCGAGGGAGGTGACTTATGGCCGATTTCTTTCGTACCCAATTGGGGATTGTGTCGCGTGCCGAAGGCCATTCCGCCGCGAAACGTTCTGCCTACCAGGCGTGTGGCAAACTCGTCGGCCATGACGGCCAGGCTTTCAACTTCACCCGCAAGGCGTCGGAACACTTCCAGACGATTATGCTGATGCCACAGGGTGCGCCGGATTGGACACGCGAGCCGCAAAGCCTTTGGCAGCGCGCTGCGGCTGCCGAGAAGCGCGTGGACGCCCAGGAGGCCCGTATCGTGGATTTTTCCATGCCGCGCGCCGTACCGACCGAATTGTGGGAGGGCTGCGTCAGGTATGTCTATCACCCCTTTGTCGCGAAGGGCATGGTGTTGCAGGTGGACATTCACGACAGCCCAGCAAGCGACGGCGGGCGCAATATCAACGTGCATGGCTTGGGGACGCTCAGGGAGATCGACGGCGACGGTTTCTCCAAGCGGAAGAATCGAAGCTGGAATGACCTCTTCCGGGAACGGGGCGGGAGGGCTGTCCGCGAGCAGTTCGCAGAGCGGCTGACGGGGTTTTGTCGGGACCACGGCATCGACTACGACGGGGATGCGCGGCCGAACGGCGAACGCGATCTTCCGGATGCTGAACCTGATCTGCCCAAGTGGAACTTTGAGGCGTTCGGCCGCACGGGTCAGATGCCGGAGGCCTTGGCGGCCCTTCAGGACCACCGAGCGCGGCGTAGGGAGTGGGAAACAGCGCGGGCCGAGGAGATCGCCGCCGCTCTCGACTTGGCGAAGGTGGAGGCCCGCATTCGGGAACGGCGGCAACGTCGCCTCTGTCCGGCCGAGCCAGCCAGAGCGAAATCAGGAAGTCGAGATCGCCGCGCGGCAATCCTGCGAGCGTGGCATCAGGGCGGATGGATTGATGCCACGACCATCCCCGCGATCGAGACCGTCCGGTTTGACGAGCAGCGCGGCCTGCTGTGGATCGATATGAAGGACGGCAGCACACTCATCGACCGAGGCGACTCTGTCGCCCTGCGCGGCCGGCTCACATGGTCGGCCGCCGTGGAGACGGCGGCCGCTGCCGACCGGCACGGCTGGTCGGAAGTGAATGTCTATGGCGATCAGGCATACAAGGACGCCGTCAGCGTGGCTGCCATGCTTCGCGGCGTGACGGTTCTGAATCACGAACTGTCATCCAAGGCGCGGGCAGAGCTTCATCGGCTGCTTGCCATACGTGCCGTCGAAGTGGCGGCCAACTCGAGACCCCAGCAGGGGCAAGAAGCGGACTATAGATGCGAAAGCGACCTTCGTCAGAGATCGAGCCGCGAAATCCACCGGGAGCTTACGAAACAGGCTTTCGTAGAGGGCGCGCCTCCGGCGGCCAATCCAGACGCTGAAAATACCGCTCCGGTCCTGAAACCACCCTACCTCAAGTCCACGTGACATAAGGAAGGATGCCGCAGCAGGCCTACATGGCCACTATCCATATGATGGCTCGCCATAGACCCATCGCTGGCGGCGAATGTGAGCTTCCTCATGGAATCCGATCGAGCCAAAACATTCATCGAATAAATACTAAGCAGCCTTTACAACCAAATCATAGCGGACAGCTAGCAGACATTCATTGGCCAATAAAAACGGGTAAGCATGACCGACGACGAAAGACTTTCCATTGCCAAGGAGATATCAGAGAAATTTGTGGCCGAGTGGGGTCTCTTGAAGAGCGGCCGAGTCGAATGGCACATGTCCGAATTGCAAGAGCGGGTTTTTTTCGAGGCACTCCTGCATGTAACCAACGCACGACATATGACGACGAACGATGTCATGGAGGTGATAAGGGTCTATCTCTGTCATGCGGAATGGGTAGGACTATTGGTGCGTGACTCCTCACCTTTGAACGGGAACGGCTCCCGTGGCGACACTTGGGCTCTTGTTCGGCCGCAAGGCGTTCTGGCAAGCTTCGGCGGCGGTCCGTTTCAGGCGATTTACGAGCCGCTTTACGATATCCACGATGACGACAACGACAACGACGGCCCGAATGGTGACGAGTTCTGGCTCGACGATGATGATGACCCGGATCTGATCATGGAGGAGCGCAAGAAGCGTTCTGATAGGGAGGCCAAGAGCCACCTTAGAAGTCTTTTCGGCATTCCATATGAAGATGAAGATGACCAGGAAAGAAGTTACATTACCACGCTTCCGGAAGGCTTCCGAAATCCGCTCATTCTAGACGAATTCGCCAATGGCGGGCCCGGTCAAGACGTTGTAGCCGTCTCTCGTCGTCTTCTTTTGAGAGATCACGCCGAAAGCGTGTCGGATTGGGTCGAGAAGCACCGTAACAGTCAGGGGATTGCTTCGAACTTCGATATCTTGACCGCTGCCGCGCTGGATTATCATCAGGAGCGCCCGATCGTTCGGCAGCTTCGCTCTTGGACTGAAGACCAGTACGTTGGAGTCCAAGAAGCTGTTATGACCATGGCCGCCGTCTGGCCAAAATTCTTGGCAGGACGGCTCACATTCGCTTCTGCGCATCATCGATCCTGGATCGTAATTGAACACGGGCTTGATAAGCCTTTACTCTTCGAACGTGAGAACTGGCCGACCAACCCCTCGCTGTCGCGCGTTCTGGCGGTGCTTTCCGGATTGCACTCGTTTCGCGGCATGACGTGTCGGTTCGACCTATCGAAAGCGGGACAAGTGGTTTTCGATGGTGCGAGCGGTAAAATTGTGCGTTTGATCGCGAAGAACTTTGAGCCGTCAGAAGAGGAAACTAGGAACGCGATCGGACGCCTGACGCAGCAACTCGTCAGCTTGGGTCACGATCGTGAAGCAGTCAGTTCCTCGATACCCGATCCGCGCCGCTTGGGGGAGTTGATCGATCCTGATGGTCGTCTCCTGCGCACCCATCGGGCCGATCACGAGCAGCGCCTCTTCGAAATGGTTGTCTCGATTTCAGAGCGAAAGACCAGCTTCCGGAGCTCTAGCCCCACTCCGGGACACCGTACAGATGAACTATATGGCGTATTCGGAGGGGAGGGCCGCGACGACGTCTATGTTTCGGATGGACTGTGGATGTCGCCAGATGGACGCATTTCTGACAAGGGACGCTGAATGGTAATGCGAACGAGCGAGACAAAAACTCACTCATCTGTATGGCAGAACTATCACAACGTGAAGGAGAGCCGGATGACTTCAATTTCTTCGTCAGGAAAATTCGATTCGGGCCAGATACAGTATTGTTTATCGTCTGCTGATTTCGTGCTGCTAAGAATAATTCGGCGGCAAGGATTCTATGCTGTTATGACAGCGACGGCAGGGGAAGACGACGGGAGTAAATCACCGTACCCGGATCAATTACGCCTTATTGATTCCACTATAAGTGCCTTTTCGGCATTTGGAGCGCCGGCTCGTCATGCAAGCGATCTCTATGGCCGCCCATACGTCGAGTTTTCTGGTTTGAGCGAAACTCAAATCGAGCAAGCGGGACGATCCTTGGCGGATGCTCTTGGCGTGCAACTGTCGGATATGGCTGAACTATGGAATCAAATTTCCGATGCCGCCGACGAGGATGGGTTAGTTTACCTATCGGACGGTATGTGGCTAACAGAAGATGGCCAGTTGATCGAACGATAAGTTAGATTTCCGGGGAGCATGGCCGCTTGCCGAGCGAATCCTTTGGCAAGCCGCTCGTCCATTCTATCTCCTAAAAGGCATCACTAGCCGTCCTGATAGTGGACATGCAACGCAATCATGCCCGCCTTCCACGGCGTCACAGGCCTCATTGCCTTATAGCCGTGGCCCGTCGGCTTGCTTAGCCGACCATAGCCATGCCGCATCACGTCCTGAGAAAGCAAGACGCTACGGCCGACAGTGTTGTTTCATGTCGGACACGACCTCTGGCTGCGCGTCCTGCCGCCGTTTGCGGCTTAGGCTGTCAGGCTGCCAGAGCGGCAACCTTGCCTTCAGCGGGCTCATCGACGATCAGACTATCGGTTTTGCACACGAATACGGACATCGTGGATTTGCCGTTTGGCTTTCTCCAGAGCCGACAATGAGTAGGTGATCGCAATTCCGTCGCGGTCACGGCAGACAACTCGTGGCTCTTCTGATTCTCGTGGATCTGCCGACGCGGATGACAACCCATGCGCAAGGCTGTTTCGTACAGCTGCCGCCGCGATGATGTCCTCGACTAGCTGCTGAAAATGCAGGTCACCCGGCGCTGCCGACTGTTCCTCATGTTGCCATCGAACAAGCAGTGCCATCTTTGAGTGTCCCGCATCGCGGTTGCCGAGAACAGCCAAGCGCTCTCGCATCGCTGTTTCAAGGAATCCCCAAAGCAAGAGCACTTCGCCGATCGTGGCCATCAGGTCGCGCATATCGGGTCCGGAAGGTGTTTCGTCTGCCATTCGGCTTTATCGCATGCCCAGTGGAAGGGGAGTGCAGATGTGTACTTCCCAGAGGTGGCGGACAGTCACCCTTCTGTACGATCGCAGAGCCACCGCGGTGATCGAGATCCTGGCTTCGTGCCTGATGGCTCACTTGGCGCTGCTTCGGACGTCCCAAAAAACTCCGGATCCATCTCCCGAAGCGCCTGATCTAGATCCTCTTGGCTTACGCCTCTTGCACGCATGAGAACATCCAACCCATACCGATCAAGGCTTTTCTGAAACTCAATTTCTTTCTGGAATATCCCGCGTTCAGGGGCGCGGACAGAACTTCTCCACAAGTTCCCACCAAAGAGACCCGCAAAATCTCTCTCGGCGCTTTCGTGTGCCGCGTCGACATCGTCATTAGAATTGAAATCCGGCAACCGAACTTCAACATCCATCCCATCATATATTCCAACGCCCATGGTATGTTGGATTATCAGCAGTGCCTCGTGGCGCTTGATAAGTTCGATGATGCCTTCTCGCAAAGCAATCTGATCGTCCCTCATGTCGTTCAGCGATATGAAGGTGTTCAGAAACCACTGCCTGAGGCTCCTGGAATCTCTGAACTGATCCGTAGTTTCTAGCTTGCCCCGCCCAGTATAGGTGGATTGTTGAATGACCGACATACCGGGTTCACCGGGAATCGACAGTCCCAAGAATGCACCATTCGGTGTTGGTATCATGAAAGGCTGCAGCGCCATCGGCTTATGCCAGCGAATTAGCGCTTCCATGAAGAGCAACCCCGGCCAAAGCGCTCGACCGATCGAGGAGAACGTACGATCTCCACGCTCGATGTACCTGTTGACCGCGTGCTGCCGGACGATCATCGGCAGGATGAGCTCTCTCGCCTTGAACTCTCTCCTGCTAAACTGAAAAGCCAGAAGTGTATAGGCTATTGCCTGTTCCTGGTGCTCCATTTCAATTTCGGTATAGGATAGGACTCCGGCGAGGAGGAATGCCTTGAAATCCGAAGATAGCTTCTTCGTTCGAGCGTCGACGTGATGCTGCATGAAAACCGTATCCGGTAAACGCCCAAATAGTTCCAAAGAAGTCTCGAAGGATTTCTGAGTTGCGGCCTTGGAGAGTTTCTGCTTGCCAATAAGGCGGCCATGACCCCGCAACAGTTGCAGCGCTACCTCAGCGCCTTCCAGATTGTGCCTCTCGTCGACTTTTCGAAAGCCCTCTCGAGTTAGTCCTTTGGCAAGCTTTTCGTCCATTCTTTGATCCAGTGCAGCCAGGAAACGAGTCGTGTCAGTCGTTCGGCACCATTGCGATATTATCGGCAAACTCGGTGAATCGGTGATCCGAATACCCGGTTCTCAATGACGCGCGGAAATCTTTCATTGCGTTGTCCGATATTGCGCCACAGCGAGCGAGGCCGCATACATATCGATCGAGATAGACCCTTTCTGTGTGAGGGTTCTCAGCGTTCCTTACCGGAATGCCCGAGCGATCGATCTTCGGAAATTTCTGATGGGTGTGCTCCAGCAGCTTTCGGTATTTTTCTATGTCCTCGCAGACGCGGGTTAGTTCCGCTTCGCGAGCTAGCTTCTCGTATTTTTGAGCTTCCTCGTAGGTAGGACGGAAATATTCGAGGATTTCGCCTTCGCCCCTCAAACCACACTTGGCTGCGCCTTTCCGCGTCAAGGATCGAATGAAGCGGATACTGGCTTCCGATCCGTATTTCTGACTGCACTCCGTCTTGAAGGGATACAGCCGCCGACATGCATCCTCGCGCTCGAAGACGAAGATGTCGGCGACGATATCGAACTGGTCTTTGACCAGCCAGTAGTCCTTGAACGGGTCGAGCTTCAGCGTCCGCTTGGAATTGAAATCGGGGTATTTTGAAGTGATTACGAAATAGCCAGTCTTGAATGCCATGGTATCCCCGAAGCAGCGATTGGTCGGGTAGTACCTCCTCTCCTTGCAGGCATCAATCATGGGATGCCTGTAAGATCGAGCAGGCTATAGCCACGAGCAGGATTGAAACCTGCATCTACGGGAACAGGAGGCGCGCAACGAGCGCTCCTTCCACGGCGTCACAGGCCTCATTGCCTTCTGTAGCCGTGGCCCGTCGGCTTGATTAGCCGATCATAGCCATGCCGGCTCACACCCCGAAAGAGAAAGGTGCCCCGGCCGCCAGTGTTGTTTCATGACAAACACGACCGCTGGCTGCGCGTCCCGCCGCTGGTGCGCGGCGCAACTACTCAGGCTGCCAATGCGGCAACCTTGCTCTGGAGGAGATCGCGATTGCGTTCGATCAGATCAGGCGCAACCTTGGTCGACAGTGCAGCACGCTCCTTCCGACCGAGGAAGAACGCGATCCTTTCCGCATTCGCACCGCTGGGATGAGGAAGGCCGGACAGGACGCGATTAGGACCTACGCCTGCCATTGCCGCTGCTCGTTCCAGAACATCGCCGATCTGCGGGCCCAACGGTACGAAGATAGCGTTCGACAGCACAGCCATTTCCGGAAGGAACCACTGACGCAACTGGTCGGTCAGAAACGGCGTTGATGCAATCGCCGGAGTCCCGGAGTAATTTCCGTCATCGATGAATACCGGATAGCGGAGCGCCGACGTGAACTGGACTCTGTTGCTGGCCGTGCCCCACAACGAGGCCGTGCTGTCCAGTTCCAGCACCTTGTTGATTCCGATCCCGTCGAGAAGCGACACGAGATTCGACCGCATCGCTCCGGAGAAGCTGGCGAACAGCTTGGCGCCCGCCATCGCTTCGCCGTCGCTGCCGCCCGCCCTGACAATACGATGTGCTTCGAGCAGAGCATTCCGCATCTGCTGGCGGCCAGGCGTGATGCCGACGATGACGATGTCGGCTTTTTCATTGACGTGATCGAAGGGCGCGTACACCACTTCAATGTTTTTGCGGCCAAACGCCGAGGTTGCAACGACGAGCCTGTCCGGATGTTCGATTTCCTTGTCGAGATCGGCGCGGGTCATGGCGTTCAGGATTGGACGGAAGTGCGAAAACAGGTCGGTATTCTGCATGATCGGAGTTCTCGGGCCTTTCAGGATTTTGCGAGACGTTGCAAGTGCTGCGCGGTGGCAGCTCAGGCCGCTTTGAAGATGATTTCCTGCGGTGAAATCAGGCTGACCTTCTTCCCGCGCACCCCCTGCATGCGCACATGGAATCGGCGGCGGGCGTAAGCATCGAGCTCCTCTTCGGTCTCGACTGCAATCTGTAATTCGGCGTGATGCTTCACCGCGCCGTGGCGCGGGTCGGCCACGCGAAATTTGCCGTCCTGATAACGATAGGGGAGGAACAGTTCTCCGGTCACAGGATGAATGCGCTTCATGGTCGTCTCCTTCGATCTTGATGAGGATTGAGTTCAGCCGAGCAGGCTCTTGATCCCGCTGGCATAGGCTTTGCCATCCAGTCCGGCAGCCGCTGAAATCGCCTGCGCCTGTTCGGGATCGATATCTTTTCCGCGTGTCCAGGACCGGACCTTTTCGGAGGGCCATTGAAGCTTCGCGGCGAGTTCATCCGTGGTGGTGCGGTTGATCCATGCGACGACGCCGGGCACCGCTGCCAGCGCACGTAGGCTTCCGATTTCGGGTACCCGCCCGTCGACCCATTGTGGCGAAAGGGGTCCCGGCTGAAAACCTCTTCTGCCGGCCAGCCATTCGAGGGAATCGAGCGCATCCCCCCAGACGAGATCCGACCGCGAGGCTTTCCCGCCCATCGTCTCGGTGCGGATCGGCTTGTTCCCCTTCGGCCCCATGACGTTCCGCACCGTCCGGATGTTCACGTCGCCCAGAAGTGAAATATCCCGTGGCGTGAACACGCAGGTGGAGCGCCATTCCTCCCACGACGTGTCAGCTTTAGTCAGATCGTCAACATACTCGGCAAGGGTGAGGCGCGCAGATGTCAGATCGTGAAGGAGCCGGAGATTGGAGTCCGGATCATGCTTGAGATCGGAATAATCAAAGGCTCCGGTGCCATAGGAATCCCCGGGAATGGCCGACAGGAAATACCAGAGCCAATGAAGTCCATCGTCCCGGTCATCGTCGTAGCGGATGTGCTCTATTGGTCCCTTGTTTGTGACCAGGTCATAGCAGCGTCTCGCGGCGTCGGCGAATTGCGTTCTTTCGATGTCGATTTTAGCCAGGAACTTGCTATCGGGGCGGCGCACGAAGGAGTGATAGATCTCTTCCACGACGAAGCCGTCAACGCCGTCCAAGGTTTCCATGCCCAAGAATGCCGCTGCCGCCGCATCTCCACGGCCGCTCGGATGTCTCAGCCCGATCATGTTGCGGCACACATCTGCTGCAAGCGCCATGACAGTCCGAATGTCGGTTTCGATGGCTGACCAAGGGGGTGGTATTTTCATGATATACTCCAATCATATTTCATGATTTGACCATATCACATTCTTGGCGGCCGACGGCAAGCGGAAAATGATCTCGGCGTATCATTTTCCGGTTCGAACACGCGGAAAGCCCATTCCAGATGGTCCCACCGAGCGTCGTGACGCGCGGGGAACTCAATCGGCGACCCGCAGGACGCACCCTCGAAGCGGCGGCGACTTGAGGCCGCTATCGTTACGAAGACTTGTTTCGTAAACGATCGAGCCAACAGCTTACGAAGCGGAATTTCGAAAGAGACGTCCCGCCACTTGCTGAATCAGAATCGGAAAATCCGGCTCCCGTCCTGAAACTGCCCTACAGCGGCGCGATGCTTGTTCCCAGAGGCAGCGGACACGAAAGGATATTGATCTATTTGTCTCCGAAGCCTTGGCCCTTCATCCGCTCCAAGACAGCCAGCGCCTGCTTCGATTGAAAGTCGGTTGGCAATCGTCGCGGGATAGACGAGCAAACCTGCAAGACTTGCAGCTCGTTGGGGGTCAGACGCTTGCGTTCGCGGCCCCAACCAAGCACGCCATTCCAGAATTCGGCTCCCAATGTCACGACCTCTGCCTGAGCGTTTATTCCTTCAGTCAGAACCTTGTTGCTGCGCGCCTCGCGTGCTGTGGTTCTGGCTTCGTCGATCGGCGCAAGGCAACTGTCGAAATCTTCATCGTAAGCCAACTTTCGCGACTTCAAGCCGTTCCAGCAGGCTTGTTGTTTTGCCCATTCCGACATGTTGCGTACGCCTTGGGGCGGGTGCGTGATGGCGTTGTGCGCTTCAGCAGCCGCGATCATCAAGGCCCTAACCAGCGGTTCGGGCACCGACTGTCGTCGCCAGATGACGTCAAGGTCCAGAACCTGCTTTTCGCCGTTGGCATCATGAAAGACCTTGGCCATGGCATAAGTTACGATATTTGCGCGATAGCCACCCTCGTACCATGTCTGTTTCGGGACTTGGGACTCCAGCTGGCGAAAGATCAATGCTTTGGAAATCAACCGTTTGAACCAGAGTTCATCGTACTTGACGTCGCTCTTGCTCCAGGCCTCGCCGATCTCTTTTGCGAATTCCGCAAAGTTCTTCTGGGCTCCCTTCGAGACCACATGGGGGCGCCCCGTTGCTGAAAACTCGAATTTTGCAAGATCGGTCTTGCTGAAAAGCTGCGCCTTGGGAAATTCCAGATCAAACCTTTTCTGCTGAGCGGCTGTAAGTTTGACTCGGGCATTTATATATTGTCCACGCGAACGCTCGTAGAACCATTTGCTGTCATGCCTTTCGCCCTCTTTCGGAGCGAAAATAACGTTACGCGAGAACTGCTCCATGCGGACGTGGAATGGATGATTCGAAAAGAAATCCGCAGCGTTTACCTTGTTTTGAGTGTTGGCGTACTCCGATATCTTCGGGACGATTTCTTCGGACCTGTCGGGCGGCACCACGGTCAGCTTCATCTGCACAAATACCCGAGGAAGCTGGTCCTTGGCAGTCTTCAGCCCGCCATGAATCGATCCGGTGGTCTGTGCCCCGTTGACGATCTGCAGGTTGCTGATCGAGGCCACAGCCAGCCCTTCCGCTGTCTGGATGCAGGTCACATCGTTGGCCGTGGCAGATAGCCCGTTGTTGTAGGGGAAGAACAATTCCGGTTCCGTCCTGATCGTGGTCTGGATGCCCTTGTTGGTCTTGGCCCGAGCCTGAAGGAACGACCGGACATTCGCCTCCAGCAGTCGCGCGCCCCATTTGTCGTAAATGTCGGCAAGCTGCTGCCCCGGCACGATCATCAGATAGCTTTCCAGTGCCGCCCCCGCCTGCGACGCCTTCAGTGCCGGCAGTGGTCCGCCGAAGTCCTTCGCGAAGTCGATGACCATATCTTCGCGCGCCTGACCTGAGCGGTCGAAGCGCTCGAAACGAGCAAGGTCCCAGACCGAGTAGGTGATTGGAACGTCACCGGCGTCTGCCAGCTTCACCGCATCATCACGGCCGATGTAATGCCGATTTGAGATCAGGATCAGCTTGACCTTAGTAATGTGAGACCAAGTCGTGATGATCAGGTCCGAAACCTGAAAGGCGGCACTGACTTCGTTTAACGCATCCCGAAATTCTTCGGTCCGCGCCTTCTTGAGGAAGCGGATCAACGGATTGAGGATGGTCGGAGCATCCGCCTTTCCGAAGGTCCTGACATCATCGGACTCGACAAAGTCACAGACGATCAGGCCAAGGACGCCCTCGCAATCACGGGGGTCCCCGGCATAGCCGTCGATCCGCAGTTTCTGCCCGCCTTCGCCATTCTGGTAGAATGCTCGGTCCGCCACTTCCAGTTCGCCCGCTTCCGTCAGCCGTTCAGCCATTCGGTCGAAGAAGGCCTCGACCATCATGACACCACTGGCATCAGCCTCGCGCCGGATATCGGCCATCAGGTTCTGGTGATACTCGTCAAGCACTGTCATGGGTGGGGGTTCTCGAACAACTTTGCCTCGACAGCCTTGGTTTCGGTCATGAACGGTGCGCAGGCCGCAAGCGACAGTGCATATGTGACATTTGATACGCCCAGCGGAACCGGTGCCGCGAGGCGCGGAAAATCGGACTTTACAGCATGGAAATCAGGGGCCGAGACGATCCACCGCGATGATGCATAGTCGTGCAGGGGGTCGAATCCGGCATCGGCAAGATGCAAATCCCAGTCCAGAATGCTCGACGGCTCCGAGACCTCCAAGAAACTGGTGATCTCAGCGACCAAGTCGGTCAATGTCTTGCCATGTGGCCTTTGAACCTTGTCTACAGCCAAGACCGCAAGCCAGAGCCGCCGATCCGCGACATCGGCAAGTTGATGTTCATTTGATATCTTCACGTAAGGCTGCGAGGCGCCACGACGCGCCTTGACCTCGATGCAGTCGGATTTCAATTCGAAATCCTTTGGTGCCCCGGAAGGTCCACTCCAGGCGGTCAGCGCTGCCTTGGGTCCAAGCCCGGTGATTACTCGTTTCAGGATTTCCAACTCGCCAATCAGGCCCTTCTGGGCCTCATCGGAAAGAACCTCGGCC
Source organism: Mesorhizobium sp. Root695 (assembly GCF_001428185.1). Taxonomy (NCBI): domain Bacteria; kingdom Pseudomonadati; phylum Pseudomonadota; class Alphaproteobacteria; order Hyphomicrobiales; family Phyllobacteriaceae; genus Mesorhizobium; species Mesorhizobium sp. Root695. Next base: position 23,698 of record NZ_LMHO01000034.1, read on the forward strand.
TTTCCGCCCCGCAGAAGGTAATGCCAACGGAAAGTCCGCCCGATGGCCCGCCCTAGTGCCTCAGGCTCGGTTTCTGCCTGTTCGCCTGCGGCCACGACATCCCGGCACAGCGTCTCGAACAGTTCGAGTTGCGCATTGTCCTTCAGCCGAATGTACAGGATAGGGCCTCCCGGCAACGTCTGAAATTTGATTTCAAGGCTCTTGAGCTTTGGCAAGTCAGGGAATGGCTTCGGCAATTCCGTTAATTGCAGAGCCAAGGCTACATCGGCTCGGGGCATCACTGCCCAGAAGAAATTCCACTTGCCCTTGGCATCGACCCGGCGCGTGTCGACCTTTCCGGCCTCCAGCCCCGACCATGGCGTATCATTCGGGATCAACGTCAGCCTCCGCTTCCTGTTCATCATCGCCGAACATCTCGCGCATCCGGATGGTGTTGACGACGTATTCGACGGTGCCACCCGCGATCTGGCTGAGCGGGAAAGAAATGCCCCAGGCAAGGACATCACTCTTGGGAAGTGCGGTATCCGCTTCGTCCGGGCCAACCTTCGGTTTGACTAGCCGCAAGATCAGCAAAGGCCGGTCGCGGACCTCGCGGAATATCCTTGGGGGAAGGGTGCCGGGCGGCGGCTTGTCGCCAAGCGACGTCCGGTAGGCGGCCAGCGCGGCGTCGATCTGCGGAGTGGTAAGGCCTTCGCGTTCATCCTCTGCCGAACCGACCCGTCTGCTCGCACCACTGATTGCCAGAACGCCCTTGGCGAGATTGTCAGCATCTACCGAGCGCTCGAAAGCGATGAGACTGACACCCGATACAACGGTCGCGGCCTCCTCCTTTCGAGCGCTCGCAAGCAGCACATCCCACTCTTTCAGTTCCGTTTCTGCCCGCGCGTCGATGTAATCGCTCATCAGCTTTGGATCTGTCAGCGGATCGGCAGCATCCGCTCGGAAAGTGCGCAGAAACTCGCGGATCAGTGCAACAGGCACGGACTTGTAGAGCAGTCCTCTGGGGCGTTCTTCCAGCACCAGGTCGCTTCTGGCTCGGATCGCCGAGATCAGCTGCATCCCTGCGACAAGGTTTTTCTCCAACTGCCCGGCATCCGTGCGGATGCGCGTTGTTTCCACCAGCTTTCCGGCAAGACCTACCCTCACCGGAAATTCCTTTCCGGTGCCCATCTTGTTGCGCGCGGTGACGATCAGCGCCTGCGGGTGACTGCGTACAGCCAAGCCGAATTGTTCCGGCGTTGCTTTGGCGAGCTCCATCCGCTTCAGCTGTGCCTGCAAGTCGTCCATGGCTTCGTGGATGTGGGCGTACCAGCCAACGCCATCGGCAGGCATCCAGACACGGCAGAGATCTTCATATCCAGGGCGATAACCGAACCAGCGGCCCATCTGCATCAGGGTGTCATACATTATGGAGTTGCGTAGGAAATAGCTGACCATCAGCCCCTCCAGCGTCAACCCGCGCGACAGGGAAAACCCACCCACCGCAATGACCGTAACGCCATGCTCGCCTCCTTGATCGTAGTCGAGCGGGGAGGACCGTTTTGATGCGTTTACCTCCACCACCTTTGCTGCGACCAGGACTTCATGGAGCCGCGACTGGATACTGGGCCAATCCGCCCCATCGGCATCGGCGAATTCTTGCTCCCAGACCGCATGCAAGGCAGCCATTTCGGGGTTCCTCAGCGCCGATTCACCCTTGGCGGCGTCCACGGCTGCTGCATCTCGTATACGTGCGACCAGATCGCTGACCCGTGACCTGAGCCGTCCCTGCACATCGGTGAACCTTGAGGCATTGATCAGCATTGAGGCATGTGCCGCCTGCTGACCGCGCAAATTTCGGATCGCCCGCGCTACGATGAAGGCGCGGACAGCACTGGTCAGGCTGGTGGGCAGCACATCGACCGGGTCGTCGATCTTGTGCTTCATCGGCAACACGTCTTCATTGTCCGCAATCAGCCGGACATGCGCGTCGCGCGCGTCAATGAACACCTTCTGCGCCCCGAAATAGTTTGACGGCGCATCCATGTTGGCAAAGGGTGTCGCCGTATAACCGACATAGCAGCTGCGATGGAAAAGCGACAGAAGTTCGCGGATCTGGCTGTTGATCCGCGTCACCTCGTCCTTGTCATAGCGCGTGTTGATCGAAGCGTTGTCGGCTTCGTCATCGATCAGCAGCATGGGCTGTTGCACCATCTGCGTGCCTTGGTGAACGGAATGCTCCTTCAGCCATTCCAGCAGATTCTTCAGCGTGCTCGAATTCTTCTTGATCACCAGAACGACGGGCACGTTGTACTGGCCGACTTGGCTGGTGTTTGTGGTGGCGGTGGCCTTGTTGAAATCGCGCAGCGTATTGGTCAGCGAAACGGGAAACTCCCGCTGATCGAAGGTGCCCACACCGATGATCTTCTGGCGTTGTGCTCTGTTGGCATGCGCCAGCCGCCCGGTGTCGCGGCCGATGAAGCCTTCGTCGATTCGCGCTTGTGTCTGGTTGCGCAAGTTGTTGTGGATACCCGCGATGACCACAATCAGCCGATAGCCTGCATCCGCCGCCTTGCAGATCAGCCCCGTGTAGTTCTGTGTCTTGCCGCTCTGGACATGCCCTACGACCATGCCCCTTCGGCTCCACGCGGTAGTGTTGCGCGGGTCGCCCAACCGGTCGAGTACCCGGTCAGTCACCTCGTCAGTCGCCTCGATCACTGCCTTGGGCAGGCCCTTGAGGTTCAGAAGCTGCCGGTAACGCCCCCAGTAGAAATCTCCGATCTCGCCATTGATCTTGGCGTCGTGCAGCCAAGGTCGAAAATCCTCGGCGTCGACAATGGCACCGAAACCCATACTGATCCCGTATTTTTCCTCGATCAAACGGGCGAGGTCTTCGGCTTCTGCCTCGGTGACCTTTCCAGTAAACATGGGGGTGCCGCACAGTTGTGCGATGATGTCACGGATGGATTGCGCCGTGTGCGCGCCGCTCTGCGACGCCATGTACATCGACGTCATGCCTTCAAGGCTGCTCAGCATTGGCGTCACGGATTTTCCTTCGCTTCAAGTGTTGCTGCAATGATCCGCTGGGTGTCGTCCCAGGCAGACCGGAACGGATCCACATCTTTCATCATCGACATGATGTCCTTGATATCTTTCTTGGCGTCCATGAGTACGGACAAGGTCGACCGGACAGCCTGAACCAGCGTGTCTTCATCCACTGTGTCCGCGACGATCTGCTCGGCCGTGCCCGCCATATCCGAATGCAGCGTCTCGACAGGAAGTGATGCTCCTACAAGTGCGATGCAGTTGTAGAACCCACGGCGGAAGCCCTCGGGCAAACTATCGGCAAAATCGGCAAATGCTGGATGATTGATGTTCGGGCGATAGCGTATCTGGCCATCGGCCTGAATCCGATGCCACATCGGCAGGCGCTCGTGATCGACAAGCTTCTGCCCGCGCCTTCGGTAAGTCCGCTTTGATCCGTCCAGGATACGCTCGATAACCTTTTTCAGTCGATCCCGGACCGCAGGCGGCAGCTGAGCTGATGATTTCTTGACGTCGATCTTCCAATCCCCGTCCATGCTGTTCGGAATGTCGATCCGCACGCGCGACAGCTTTGTAAGTTCCGACTGACGACACAACCCGAACCAGGTGCCGTGAAGAATCAGTCGCCTACCTCGATAGAGATAGAATCCTTGGGATTTCAGATGGCCCTCCGGCCCACCGATGTCCTCCCAGCCTGCATTGGTCATTTGCCTGTGGTGCGGCAGCGTGAAACTCTGGATTCCTACATCCCCACGCAAGAGGGTCAGTTTTTCTTCCGGATCGGCTATGGTCGCGGGGTTTTGGCGGGCGAACGGGTCCAAGGGACGAAGCAAACGACCATTCAACAGTATGCGAAGGGGCTTCGATTCTTCCATGAAGCGGTGAAAGACAAGACGCAGATGCCGCTCGGATTCGGCCAGCCGCTGATTGATCACCTCGGCACGCTTGCCTGCGTCGTAAGAGTAGCCGCCGGTCAAACGGTCGAGCTTTTCCCAAAGAACAAGCGTTCCAGAGGCACCCAGCTTGTCCGCACCCGGAATGGCGGATAGATCATCCGGCAGCTGAACTGCCCATTCGTTTCTTTTGGCGACGTCGTCAAGGTCCCAAACGGCTGCAGCTGACTTTTCGGCCTTGCGTGAAATTACCGTCAAGCGCCGACATTGCGAAAAACTTGCACTCTTGAGGCCTAGACCAAAACGACCGAGATCGGGTTCATCCCGGGTCGCCAGCGGGTTCTTGCTCCCAGGGCGCATTGCGGCGACCAGCTCATCCTCCGTCATGCCCTCGCCATCGTCGATAATCGCGATGAATGGCTCGTCAGAAAAAGTCTCGGTAAGAATTTGGATGCGCCGCGCGCCTGCGGTAATCGAATTGTCGATAATGTCTGAAAGAGCAGTCTCAAGTGAATATCCGACATCCCGCAGCCCTTCAATCAAGGCTGCCGCGTGGGGGGTGACATCCGCCCGACGCATTATACTCGAATCATGCATTTACGACGTCCAGAGAGAGTTGCGATCTACTCTCACGCTAAATGTCAGAGAGTTACAAGATCCTCAGGATTTGTTGGCGACTTTTTTTGACAGCGTCTTCGACAACAGCGCTGCTATCTGTCTTGCGAGAAATGGCGGCACCGCGTTTCCGACCTGAACGTATTGCTGAGTCCGGTTGCCCAGAAACAGATAATCGTCGGGAAAAGTCTGCAGCCTTGCCGCTTCCCGCACGGTCAGGCTGCGGCATTGAGCCGGATCGGGGTGGATGAAGTAGTGACCGTCCTTCGAAATGTGGCTGGTGACCGTTGTCGATGCCTCATGTGCCAGTTGCACGCGGAATCGATCTGAGAACACGCCGCTGTGCCAGTTGCGATGATCAGGGCTGAGCTCGTTCGGAAATTGGTCTGCCTTCGGACTGGTCCCATGAACTTGGCCGAAGACTGCCGCAAACATGTAGCGCGCAAGGTCGGATGCCATGTGGCCTCGGGTTTCGTGCTGGGCTATCGCGCGGAGCTCGGGGCGTTCCAGCCAGCGGACGAGTTCATCATTCGAATTGCCATAGCCGACCGGCAATGCGACCGCCGACCTCACTGGTGCCAGTTGCGTTGGTAGTTGCCGCGCCAGATCCAGGAACCTGGTGAGAAGTTCCCTGTTGTTTCCATGGTGGTGAATTTCGGCAAGCTGCCTCGCCGCGAAGGTCACCGTAGCCTGCCAGTTCTCCGCGCTGTCATTTTCGCGACTGAGGCCACTGCGAAGTGAGGGAAGCGTGCCTATGACATCAACTACTGAGCGCGGCGCGTCCGCAACGGAGATATTCCCGCCAGATGCCAAATAGGCAAGATCAGAGCGAATGCCGACGATGATCACCCGATGTCGTCGCTGAGGTACACCGAAAGCCTCCGCACGTACGATGAAGTCGGAGGGCTGCCGCGCCTTGCGCAGACTTACGACGCCATCATCGACCCGGATCGCGCGCAACTGATAGAGTTCGCCGCGCCCGGTGCCCATTGACGACAGATCCTCCATCAGCATCTCAAAAACTAACCTGCTTTCGACCGTTGATGAGAGCATGCCCTTGACGTTCTCCATCACGAAGGCCGCCGGCCTCAAGCGATCGAGCACACGGATATATTCCCGGAAAAGGTAGTGACGCGGATCATTTTCGGGAACATAGCCAAGTTTGCCCTTCGCGCGCGCACGGCCGACCAGTGAGTAGGCTTGGCACGGCGGCCCGCCAATCAGGATCGTATCATCAAAGTCGCGTCGTAGCCTCGACGTAGCCTCATCAATTGCCTCAGCGGCCGAGTCAGTGCCAAGTTCCAGACAGCGCGCCTCCCCTGTAGCCAGCCTCCATGCCTCGGCGTCCAGAGAGCCCCAGTCCGGCTCAGCGATCAGGCCAGCATGGAAGTTGATGAATTGCTCCAACATGCCCCCGTGCCGACGCCGATGTTCCCTGAGGAAGGCGCGCAAGGTCAGGGTGCGATGAGCCGATGCCTCCTTCTCGACCGAGATCCCGATCCGGAATGGCGCGTGTCCATCCTCGACAAGGGAGGCAAAGCCTTCACCCAACCCACCAGGACCAGCAAATAGATCGACGATGCCGAAAGTTGCAGGCAAATCAGGCCCCTTAAGAATTCCGCTGGCACGGTGTATATCAACTATCGCGAGGGAGGCCAGGAGGCCTGTGACTGATATTGTCAACAAGGAAACCCGCTCCCGGATGATGGCCGGAATCCGGGGAAAGGACACCAAGCCCGAAACGGTGCTGCGGCGTGCGCTGCATGCTCGCGGTTTCAGGTATCGGCTTCATGCGCGGCACTTTCCGGGTCGGCCGGACCTCCTCTTTCCCAAGTTTGGGGCGGCCATCTTCGTGCACGGCTGCTTCTGGCATCGTCATGAAGGATGCCGCTACACCACGACTCCAGCGACGAGACCGGAGTTCTGGCAGGCCAAGTTCGCTGCCAATGTCGTACGGGACGAAGCAGCGCGCGCGGCACTACTTGGGATCCACTGGCGCGTGGCAACGGTCTGGGAATGCGCACTACGAAGGGACGATCAAGTGGAGGCTGTTGCGGAACTGCTAGCGGGGTGGCTGAGGTCCGAACTTGCGCAATTTGAAGTCGGGGAAGAGGACGTTCCGCAGAGGTGACCACGACGGCAGCACGCCTGGACATGGGCACACACGACTGGTACACAAGGCTTCCATCTAGCGGTTGCAGAACCCTTGTTTTCCGGGCTTTTCGGCGCGATGACCGGAGAGTCCCTCCCTCTCCGCCACAAATAATTGATTTAATTTGATTATTTTGTCTTTCTGTGAGCGAAGACGAGCGCCGCACTATGTAAGGCCGGTGATCGGCCTCGTCTTGCCGCTGATATGCGCACCCAGTGTCAGCGATTGCGGGAATATCCGAACAGCCGCCCCCATCAGTGCCGCGCCGCCGGGGCCGATGGCCATTCGGGCGATGGCTGCAGCTGCGTAGACCCGCATCGAAAACAGTTTTCGCCAGGCGGCTTGATAGCGTCTACCGGCAGCTTCACGCCCCGCTCGGCCGCTTGGCGCACCCGCAAGTTCCGTGGCTAGCAGCCAACCGGACTGGAGCGCCATCGAGATCCCTTCGGCGATAATCGGATGAGACTCCCCGGCGGCATTGCCGACGCGGAAGATATCCTCTTCATAGCAGGCGCGAATGCCAGGCCGGATCGGGCCGGCTGCAAGCCACGGACCGTCGCGGCGGGCTCCATCCAGAGCGTCGCTCACGCCCCGGGAAGAAGCCATGAGATGGCGAAGCACCGCGTCGGCGGCCGACGCTTGGCCATCCTGTTTGGGGCCATCCCGGCTGGAGCCATGGTTCCCGCGCAGCCGCGCGAGCATGTCGCGACGTATGCAGCATGAGATCGACAGCCGGCCATGATCGGCCAGGACCATGCCGCCATAGCCGCCGGGAAACGCCAGCAGCGGCATCAGATCGGGCGCGAGCGACGACCCGGTGAAATGCGCCTTGAAACCGAGCAGGTCCCACGGGCGGTTGGTCTTTTCGATCTGGCTTGGCAGCGGTCCCGGTTCCCAGGAACCGTGCGCGGCGACGATCACCGGCGCACGCAAGGTCGTCTCATCGGCGGAATTGTCGTCCCTCGCCTGAATGTGCACGCTTTGCATATCTCCATCCCGGTCGATGGCGACCGCCCGGCAAGGCTGGAAGATCTCGACGCCTGCCGACCGCGCCGCCTGCAAGAGCAGAGCGTCGAGAACGTCACGGCCCAGCGCCCGGCCGAAGCCGTCTTTTGCGGGAGGCCCATATTTTGCGCCCGGCATCGGCGCCTCGACGCAGGTCTCACCGGAGAAGAAGCCGACGCGGCGGATTTCGGGACCGGCATTTGCGCGCCAGGCATCGCCGATCTCCAGATGGTCGAGCAGCGCGATGTTGCTGGCCGAGACGTATTCCCCGCAGACTTTGCGGCGCGGGAATGCACTCTTTTCCACGATCGCCACGGCCCATCCACGCCGGGCCAGCGTCAGCGCGGCGGACGAACCGGCCGGGCCGGCCCCTATGATGACCGCATCGTGGGTGGACAATCGCCTCATGAGTCACGACCGCCGTCGGCGCTGGCGCCGACGAAGATGTGGGAAAAGAGACCGGCACGCCGCTCCTCGAGCGGCCTGCCATTCGCCGCAAGCCAGAGAACGGAAAGCTCGCTGTCGCGAAAGCCGGCGCGCACGCTCTGCGCCGCATCATGTCGGGTAACGTCGTTGGCGCCGATCACCGGCAGAAGTCGGGTCGCGGCCAGTGCCGGCATCGCCCTCAGCGGTTCGGTCGCCAGGAGCAACGGGGCTTTCGGCGCCAGCAACGAAAGCAGATGCACCAGTTGGGCATCGTGGAAATGATGCAGGAACAGATTGACGGTGATTGCATCGAAGTGCTTGCTCTCGGCCCTTTCCGCCCAATCGAAGACGTCGCAGGTGATGGTCTCGATCTGCCATCCCAACCTACCGAAATCGGCGGACAGAGCAGCGGTGACAAGGCCGGTGCGATCGAGCAGCGTCAGCTCGACCTGAGGCCAATGCTTGGCGATGCGCCGCGCCACGGCGAGCATGAAGGTGCCGTCGCCGGCTCCGATCTCCAGAATGCGGCGTGGCGGCGTCGGCACGAATTTTCGCAGCAATGATGCCATGATCCGCGCCTGGAACATCAGCGCGTTGATGCGGCGGAGGTCTCGGCGCGAAGTGAGCGCGCGCGGATCGTCGGCCGCAAGCCCGTCAAGGATTTCCGGGACGAGGCTCCGGTGGCTGAGCGCCTTCATGACACGGTTCGGAAAAGCATGGTTTCGGCCGTCAATCCAGGTCCGAACGACATACCGCAGCCGAGCAGACCCGCTGGCGCCTTCAGCATCTTTTCCAGCACGAACATGACGGTGGCCGACGACATGTTGCCGTATCGGCGCAGCACCTCGCGCGACGGCGCGAGTGCAGCGGGCGCAAGGTTCAGCGCCCTTTCGACGGCGTCGAGAACCGAACGCCCGCCGGGGTGTACGGCCCAGAGATCGATCGCTTCGGTTGGCCGGTCGTGGAGGATAGCGTCCAGGTTGCTCCGCAAGGTTTCATGAACCGCCGCCGGTACCTGGCCGGAGAGAACCATGTTAAAGCCGTGGTCGCCAACGTCCCAGCTCATCAGGCCGCGCCGCTCATCCGCGACAGCGCAGTGGAAGCTCTCAAGCTCGATGCCGGGCGGCTCGGCGGTGACAAGTGCGGCAGCGCACCCATCGCCCCAGAGGCAGAAAGACAGCAGCTTTTCCAGCTCGGTGGTTTCCCGGAGATGCAAGGTGCAGACTTCGATGTTGACAACCAGGACCCTTGCCTTCGGGTCGGATCGAACGATGTGGCGGGCAAGCTTGAGCGCGTTGATCGCCGCGTAGCAGCCCATGAACCCGATCATCGTGCGTTCGACCCTGTCCGACAGGCCGCAGCGCCGAACCAGGTCCAGATCGATACCTGGCGCGGAAAACCCTGTGCAGGTGGCAACGATGAGATGGGTAATGCGTGTCGCTTCGTCGCCAAGCCGCAATCCGTCGACGCCTTTTTGTGCCAGTACAGGGGCGGCTTCGCAAAACATCGTCATTCTCGCGGCCGTTCCGGGAAACGCGCCGCGGATGAAGCTTCCCTGAAGATCGACGGACGGCCCCTCGGGATCCAGGGCGGGTGCGAAACAGGAATAGCGGCTCTCGATGTCGGCAAGGCCGGCCATGCGTTCGAAAATCCTCCGGTGGCTGGCAGCGAGCATGGAAGCCGCGAACCGCAGATAGAATTGATGAACCTCATGTTCCGGAACCGCTGTCGCGATCCGGTTGATATAGGCGTTCGCGGACATTTCCGGTCTCCATGGGGTCATGCGCGGCTTCGCTCCGCTGCCGGAGCAGTTTTTGCTCACTGACGCCGGTGTTGGAACGCCAGGTCTTGCGCTGCCTGTTCCATGAACGTTTCGCAAACGGGTTTCGTCCCGGGCCATCTGTAGCGGCGCTTCATGCCAGTCCGGCTGGCCGAACCGCCATCCGGGAGCTGGTGGCCGGGCATCCCGTGCACACGCACGATCTCGTTGTCTCGCTGCGCAACTTCATCCGCGAGGCCCTCGACCTTGCGCCGATCCCGTCCGATCTCATGATCCCGCAACAAGGTCCGACCAGGCCATCGGCTTCGGGCGCACGCGGCAAGAGCGACCGTGGCAACGAGCCTTCCAGCGGCGGTTGGAAAGGCGGCATGGGTGGTGGAGGGCACAGTTGGAGCATAGCTTCCCCTCACCTCTGGAAGCGCGGAGGAAGGGAGCGCTCCGTGACACGGCCTGACCTGACCCCATTCGTGGGCTCAATAGGAATTCTGCGCCTCGCCTGAAAATAGGACTTTTCCGCATTGGCCCCGACGGAGGCAAAGGGATGCCGGCGCGTCCGCTTGGGGAGTTGGGGGGCTGGGACGGACGCGCCGAGTCGCCGACAACCACCGCGCCATCTTGCTGACGCACACAACTGGGACTCTGCAGGCAGTCGTGCAGTTGCCGTACCGAGATGGTCTTACGGTTGTAGGGCCGGTCTGGGGGGTCTAGACCGACATCAAAACATAGCACGAGTGCAAGTGGCTTGGCTGTTCCATACAGAACAGGTTCCTCAAAGGTCCCTGCCCCTGAGGTGAGGATTGTCGTGGAGGACCACATTCAGCAGAGAGTTGTGAACCTCCAAATCTCCGTTGTACCTAATGAACCCGAGCTTGCGGAACTTGTTCATGAAGGTGCTAACGCGCGACCTCGTGGTGCCGACCATCTCAGCCAGCGTCTCCTGGCTTATCTTCGCAATGACGGGCTGCGGGGCTCCCTCCTTGCCAAAATTTGCCATCAGCAGGAGCAACCTCGCCAGGCGCTTCTCGCTCGAATTGAAAAGCTGGTCCACCAAATCCTCTTCGACGCGGGCGTTCCTGGCCAGCAAGTATGACATGAATACCTCTGAGAACTGCGGCTCCTCTTTGAGCACCCGCGAGATCGATGCTTTATCAAGCCGCATAATGACGCTGTCCACCATCGCAGAGACCGAGGCAAGGCGTAGGGGCTGGCCGGACAAGCAGCCTTCGCCGAAGAAGTCCCCGCTGTCGTGGAGAGCGACGATTGCTTCCTTGCCCTGCTCCGATAGGATGCAGACCTTGACCTTGCCCTTCTGGATGTAGAAGACGGAATCCGCCGGGTCGCCCTGCGAATAGACAGTCTCATTCTTGCGATACGCCGCTACGGTCCGTCCGCCGTCCACGGTATTGAGGAAGACGTTCACGTCGAATAGGCGTTTGTTGGCCTTCGCCACGACGGGGCTCCGATTTGGTAATCGTGACATTCTAACGCAGGCTGTGCATCAGGAAAACCACCCACAGTCGACGGAAGCCCGCTTCGGCAAACAGCCGTGAGCGTTGTGCCATGGTGTGATCTGGTCGTTCTGGCAAAAGAGCCGAACGACAACTTGCCACACCCGTTGAAGCCGCTTTATTAAGGCCGCCGCCGTTGCCGCATTAGAACAGCGAGCCCCGAGCATTCAAGGCTGATAGCTGAATAAAAAACCTCGCCGCTCCATTTGCGAAGCAGCGAGGGCCCCACCGCCCCATGCCGGGTCCCATGGTCCCAGCACCCGGCATTGCCGACGTTGCAATTGTGATGCCAGCGGCAAATGACCCATTGTGGGGCAGGCTAACCGGCGCCTTGGCTAGCGTCCCGTCCCAGAGCGTGCGTTGTGGCGGATTGCGAGCGCCGATGACGACGTCATAGGCGCCGCCAGTAACACATACCACGGGCATGCATCCTCCGCCCCCTCAAGGTTGCCCCGAGGCCCTGGCCCGCGCCAGGCACTGCAGCGCCCCGCAAGAGCATAACCCAACCCGGCCACGCCTGCCGGTGGCTTTGGCCAGCAGCGCGCACCTGGTAGCTGGATAAATACCGCCCTGCTGGATTGGTCGTCGGCCAACAATCAGTGCATTGCCGGCAACAAGTCCGCCTGTACTACCCGGACCCAACTTGGGGCTCGGCTAAGGGCCGCCGGCGTCAATCCGACGCCGATCTGAGTTCCCTCAATATCGAGACCGGAAGTCGTAGAAGGCATGTCAGGGTTTAGGTATTCTCTGCAAGGGGAGAAAAGGCGTGAGCGAGATCGACCACGTCGACAATCGATACGATCGCCGAAAGTACGGCGGAAGCCGTCGTTCCGGTAGCTTGTTTTACCGGGTGAAGATTGTTGCGGCCATTGCAGTGATCGGTGGTCTCTTAGCCCTCCAAGTCGTGGCGTTGTTGGACTGCAGTGTCAATCTCTGATCAATTTGTTGAAACGCGAGTGCTGGTTCTGCAGCGAGGGCGCCTCGCAAGCGGCCTCCGCAACGCAATTGGACCGCGTTGGCCGGCTAGCCGCGCGGGAACGCTTGAGGGAGGCTGCACCACGCCGGGCTGATCCTTTACCGGGACAAATGACCAGCCGTGCCCGATCCGGGCCGATCTCCATGGCCTGACTTTAGGCAGAGCCACCCGACTGGTGCGCGGCGATTGCGGCGAGAAAAACCTGGCCGAATTCCTTGAGCTTGGCAGCGCCAACGCCATTCACTTCGGCGAAGGCGTCGAGGTCATGCGGGCAGCGCTCGGCCATATCGATCAGCGTGCGATCGGAAAACACCACATAGGCCGGCACCTGGCGTTCCTTGGCGAGGCGCAGCCTCAGCGCCTTGAGCGCGGCCAGCAGCCCGGTGTCCACATCAGCCTGCCCGAGATCCTGCCCGGAACGCGTCTTGCCGCGCAAGGCGCGGCTGCGCACCTCGACCCGATAGTGGAACGGCATCTCGCCACGGCCAAGCGCATGGCCTTTTTCGGCGATGGCGAGGCCGCCATGGCCGGCCGGATCCGGCATCAGAAACCCGCCTACGACGAGTTGCCGGATCAGCGACAGCCAGAAATCCTTCTTGTGCGCCAGTCCGCTGCCGAAGCTGGCGAGCCTCTGATGGCTCCTGGCGAGGATCTTCTCGGTTTCATGGCCGAGCAGAATGTCGATGACATGGCCGGCACCGAAACGCTCGCCGCTCTGCGCGATGGCCGCCAGGATGATCCGCGCCTCCGCTCCGCCGTCAGCGCGCGGCGCCTGGTCGAGGCAGGTGTCGCAATTGCCGCAGGGCTGCGCTTCCTCGCCGAAATAGCCGAGCAGCACCTGGCGGCGGCACTGCGCCGTCTCGCAATAGCCGATCAGCGTGTCGAGCCGGCCATGCGAGCGCCTCTTGTGCTCGGCCGGCGCGTCCTCGTCGTCGATGAACATCCGCCGCATGCGGATATCGCCAAGGCCGAACAGCATATGCGCCTCAGCGTCCCGCCCATCGCGGCCGGCGCGGCCGATCTCCTGGTAGTAGGCCTCCAGGCTGCCCGGCATGTCGGTGTGGAAGACATAGGCAACGTCAGGCTTGTCGATGCCCATGCCGAAGGCGATGGTCGCCACCATGACGACACCAGACAGGGTCATGAAACTGTTCTGGTTGGCGTCACGCGCCTCCTTGCTCATGCCGGCATGATAGGCGAGCGCGGTGACGCCGTTCCTCTCGAGGAACGCCGCCATCTCCTCCGTCTTCTTGCGCGATAGGCAGTAGACGATGCCGCTGCGGCCGGGATGGCGCTCGACGAAGCGCAGCAATTGCCGTTTGCTGTCCTGCTTGGCCTCGATGGCAAGCTTGATGTTCGGCCGGTCGAAGCCCAGCACCAGCGTTTCGACACGCTCGGCGAACAGCCGGGCTTCGATGTCCGTGCGCGTGCTCTCGTCCGCCGTCGCCGTCAACGCGATGATCGGCACGTTTGGGAAAATACCGCGCAGCCGCGACAGGTCCTCGTATTCGCGCCGGAACGCCGGGCCCCACTGGGAAATGCAATGCGCCTCGTCGACAGCGATCAGGCTGATCTCGAGCCGGGCCAGTGCATCGAGCATCCGCTCGGTCATCAGCCGCTCCGGCGCGAGATAGAGCAGGCGCGTCTGGCCCGAAGCAACGCGCCGCCATGCGGCGATATTGGCATCGCGGTCGATCGAGGAATTGATCGTGTCTGCGGCGACGCCGGCAAGACGCAAGGCGGCGACCTGATCCTGCATCAGCGCGACCAGCGGCGACACGACTATGGTCAGCCCGCCCAGAACCAGCGCCGGAACCTGGTAGCAAAGCGATTTGCCCGCACCCGTCGGCATGACGGCCAGCACATGACGCCCGGCCAGCAGCGCGTCCATGACATCGGCCTGGCCGGGGCGAAAATCATCGAAGCCGAACACGTCCTTCAGGACGCGCCGCTTGGGATCCCCCGCCCGAACGCTCGCTGCCTGTGCCGGCATCAGGCGGACACCGGACTGGAATATCGTGGATTGGAGAGGATGTGGAAACCGGTCAAAACGACTCTCTGCGTGGGCACCTTGCCTTAGCGCAGCTGTCATCACGCCACAACAGGAACAGGTCGTTCGCAGCCTGCGCCTTCCCCGGGGACACCCGCACCCCCGCTGGATTCCCTCACGCACCCCGATGTAAGCTCGGCCCGACAAGCCAGGGAGGGCGCGATGCTGCAGACCAGACAGGACGTTCTCGGCGAGCGGCTCCGGCTGCAACGCGCCGCCTTCGAGGCGCAGCCTTTCCCAGACATTGCCATCCGCAAGGACCGCCTGAAGCGCCTGCTGGCGCTGACCGAGCGGCACGAGGCCGACATCTGCACGGAGATCGACGCCGACTTTGGCGGCCGCTCGGCACACGAGACGCGGCTTGCGGAACTGTTTGTCGTGCGCGCCGGCATCCGCCACGCGCTGTCCCATCTCAGGGGCTGGATGCGGGAGCGCCGTGTCGCCACCACCATGCCGTTCTTGCCGGGCCGAAATCGCCTCATTCCACAGCCGCTCGGCGTCGTCGGCATCGTGTCGCCCTGGAATTATCCTTTCCAGCTCGCTGTCGCGCCGGTGACTGCAGCCCTTGCCGCAGGCAACCGCGTGCTCATAAAACCTTCCGAGCTGACACCGGCATTTTCGGCGCTGCTGGCCAAACTCGTTGCCGAGCATTTCTCACCTGATGAGCTAAGCGTCATCACCGGCGATGCGGAGATGGGAAAGGCGTTCGTATCGATGCCTTTCGACCACCTGCTCTTCACCGGCTCAACGGCGGTGGGCCGCCAGGTCGCGATCGCGGCGGCCGCCAACCTGACCCCGGTCACGCTGGAACTCGGCGGCAAGTCGCCGGCAATCTTCGATCCGTCATGCGACCTCGATGCGGCGGTATCCAGCATTGCCTATGGCAAGCTGTTGAATGCCGGGCAGACCTGCATCGCGCCGGATTATCTGCTGGTGCCGAAGGGACAGGCAGGCACGGTCGCAGCCAAGCTCGCAACGGCGATCGCGAAGCTCTACCCGACCTTGCGCGACAACCCCGATTATACCGCCATCATCAGCGACCGGCATTACCAACGCCTGCGCGACATGATCATCGAGTCGCGTGATGCCGGCGCCGATATCACCGAGATCAACCCGGCCGGCGAGCAACTCAGCGCCACCAGCCGGAAATTGCTGCCGACGCTGGTCCGCAATGCCAGCGCAAACCTGCGGCTGATGCGCGAAGAGATTTTCGGGCCGGTGCTGCCGATCGTCGAATATGCCGGGATCGACAAGGCGATCGCCCATGTCAACGGGGCGGATCGGCCGCTGGCGCTCTACTGGTTCGGCCGCGACAGCGGCAATCGTCAGCGCATCCTGCGCGAGACCGTCGCTGGCGGTGTCACCATCAACGACTGCATGCTGCATCTGGTGCAGGAGAACCAGCCCTTCGGCGGTGTTGGCGCCAGCGGCATGGGCGCCTATCACGGCGAATGGGGCTTTCGCACCTTCAGCAAGGAGAAGCCGGTTTTCCTGCAGTCGCGGCTGAGCGCGGGAGCCATGTTGCGTCCGCCCTACGGCAAGACATTCGAGCGGCTTTTCAGCCTGCTCCGGCACATCACCTGACAGAGGACAGCCCTCGGCTGTACGGCGCATTAAGCCTATGTTCACCATGATGCGGCAGGCTTCACATCCTGCGGTCATGTCTTGCGTACCGCGGCGCCATAAGCGCCCAGGCAACAACCCGCGTCTCTTTTGGGGCGCGGGTTTTCCCTCGATCCCCTACCCTTGGCTAGGCGAGGAAATCGGCCCGGTGCGGCGTGAAGCTGTCGACCAGCCGCCCCGCTTCCAGCGCCTTGACGCCGTGCACCAGACCGGACGGCACGATGAAGCTGCCGCCGGCTTCGATGTTTTCGGTCCGGCCGTCGATGGTCACCTCGAAGCGGCCTTCGGCGACGTAGCTCGCCTGGAGATGCGGGTGCGAATGCAGGGCTCCGACGCCCCCCTCGTCGAAGCCGAATTCGACCAACATCAATTCATCGGTGTGCAGGAGAACGCGTCGCCTGTTGCCATCCGGCGTCGTCGTCCACGCGCCTTCGCCGGCATGCGCGAAAATCTTTGCGGTCATCGTCATCTCCTCATCGCGCCAGCCAGCCGCCATCCACCGGCACCACCGCGCCATGCATGTAGTTCGACGCCGGCGCTAGCAGGAAGACGGCGGCGTCGCCAATGTCGCCCGCCTCGCCCCAGCGGCCGGCCGGGATGCGCGCCAGAATGGCCGCACTGCGGTCGGGATCGGCACGCAACGCCTGCGTGTTGTTGGTCTCGATATAGCCCGGCGCGATGGCGTTGACGTTGATGCCCTTTGCCGCCCATTCGCAGGCGAGCAACCGGGTGATGCCGAGCACGCCATGCTTCGAGGCAGTGTAGGACGCAACACGGATGCCGCCCTGGAAGCTCAGCACCGAAGCGATGTTGACAATCTTGCCCTGGCGTCCGCCGGCAAGCGTCCGCCTGGCGAAGGATTGGCAGAGCCGGAAAATCGTCTTCAAATTGACGTCCATGACGTCGTCCCAATCGGCCTCGCTGAGATCGACGGCATCGGCGCGCCGGATGATGCCGGCATTGTTGACCAGCCCGTCGAGCGGCCCGCTTTCGTCCCAGATCCGGCCGAGCAACGGACCGGCGGCCGACGTGTCGGCAAGGTCGGCACTCACCGCCTCGAATTGCCCGCCCACTGCGGCAACCTTGTCAGCCGTGTCGTCCATCGAAGAGCGGCCGACACCGATCACCGCACCGCCGGCGCGTGCGACCGAGACCGCAATGCCCTGGCCGATACCGGTGTTGGCGCCGGTCACCAGGATACGCTTCCCGGCGAGGCTGAAGGCGGAGAGATCGCTCACCGCAATTCGTCCAAGGCCACCGGATCGACATCGGTATAATCGACATTGTCGCCGGCCATCGCCCAGATGAAAGCATAGTTCGACGTGCCGGCGCCCGAATGGATCGACCATCCCGGCGACAGCACCGCCTCCTCATTGCCCATCACGATATGGCGCGTTTCGTCCGGCTCGCCCATGAAGTGGAAGACGCGTGCCGTCTCGGCCAGGTCGAAATAGAGATAGGCCTCCATGCGCCGGTCGTGCACATGGCACGGCATGGTGTTCCACACCGAGCCCGGCGCCAGCTGCGTCATGCCGACCACCAGCTGGCAGGTCTTCACGCCCTCGGCATGGATGAACTGGAAGATCGAACGCTCGTTGCAGGTGTCCTTGCTGCCGAGATCGAGGCGCTTGGCATCGCCGATGCGGATCAGCCGGCTGAGCCAGGCCTGATGCGCCGGCGCGCTGAGCAGATAGAACTTCGCCGGCGCGCCCTTGTCCGCCGTGGCGAAGGACACGTCGGTGGTGCCCATGCCGAGATAGAGCATGTCGCGCGCCTGCAATTCGAAGGACTGGCCCCCGGCCTTGATGACGCCCGCGCCACCGATGTTGACGGCGATCATCTCGCGGCGGTCGAGAAAACCTTTGGTCCCGGTCGGCTTGATCGCTTCCAGCGGCAGTGGCGCGTCGGTCGGCATGGCGCCGCCGACGATCATGCGGTCGTAATGGGTGTAGGTCAGGCTGATGCGGCCCGGCTGGAACAGGTCGTCAATGTGGAAGTTATGACGCAGTTCATCTGTTCCCATCGCCGCGGCGGCGACCGGGTCGATGGCAAAGCGCGATGTATAGTCGGTATGATTCTGGCTCATGGCTGTCCTGACTTCAAATGGGTCATCCGCTGGCCGCGGCTTTGACCGAACTGGCATAAAAAGCCTGACGCGCATGCAGGCGCTCACGGTAACGCTGCTGGCTGGCGGTGAGATGTGCACGCATCGCCTCGCGCGCGGCCTCGGCATCGCCAGAGATAATGGCGTTGAGGATCACCAGATGCTCGCGCTGCAGCCCGCGCTGATAGCTGTCGGATTGCACCAGCTCGGTCGACCAGGGCGAGGTCACGTCGCACGGAATGGCGCGCCGGCCGAGCACGTCGAGCATCTCGACATAGAACGGGTTGTTGGTGGCGCTGGCGATCGCGCGATGGAAGGCAAGGTCGGCCGGACCGGTCGGCTCGCTGGCAAGCAGCAGCCGTTCGAACTCGAAGAAGGCTTCCTGGATTGCCGCCTCCTGCGCGGCATTGCGGCGGATGGCGGCGAGCCCGGCCGATTCGATCTCGATCGCCAGGCGCACCTCGAGCACGTTGAGCGCGATCGAATCCTTGGCTCCCATGTCGGCGGCCAGCGCGCCGAACATCGTCGAGATGTGCTCGGTGACGAAGACGCCGGCGCCCTGGCGCGGCTCGACCAGACCGTCGGCGGCAAGCTTGGCCAGCGCCTCGCGGATGACGGTGCGGCTGACGCCGAAAGTTTCGGTCAACTGGCCTTCGGTCGGCAATTTGTGGCCGGGCAGGATCTCGCCCGCCTGCAGCTGCTTGCGGATCGCCGCGACCACGGTCTCCGACAGCTTGGGTTTTCTTTCGACCCTGAGGTCCGTTGATGCGGCGGACACGTGATGGTCTCCTAAAGCAATTCCAGGAAAAGTGTGAAACGGTTTTCCGTCCGGAATTGCGTCAAAACAAAGGATTAGAGCAGTTCGCCGTTTGCGCGAACTGCTCTAGTGGAACAGGCGCGGCAGCCACAATGAAATCTCCGGCACGTAGGTGACAAGCATCAGCACGACGAATGCGGCGCCATAGAATGGCCAGATCGAACGCATCGCCGTCCAGATCGGGATGCGGCCTATGGCGCAGCTGACGAACAGCACGGCCCCCACCGGTGGTGTGCACAGGCCAATGCCGAGATTGAGAATGAGGATCACACCGAAATGCACTGGATCGACGCCATAGGCCATGACCACCGGCAGGAAGATCGGCGTCGTGATGATGATCAACGGCGACATGTCCATGAACGTGCCGAGGATGAGCAGGACAATGTTGATCAACAGCAGGATCACCAGCCTGTTGTCGGACACGGACTGCAGAAAGGCGACCAGCGCGGCCGGGACCCTGAGATAGGCGAGGAGCCAGCCAAAGGCGGCGGCGCAGCCGATGATCATCAGCACCATTGCGGTCGTGCGCACCGCAGCGGTGGTGGCGGTGACGAAGTCGTTCCAGCTCATCGAACGATAGACCAGCAGCGTCACCAGGAAGGCATAGACGATGGCGATGCAGGAGCTTTCGGTGGCGGTGAAGACGCCTGAGCGGACGCCGCCGAAGATGATGCCGATCAGGATCAGGCCGGGAATGGCAGCAACAAGCAATTGCAGCGCCCGGCCGAAGCCGGCGAAGGGCTCGGTCGGATAGCCGCGGCGGCTGGCGACCCAATAGGCCGTGATCATGAGAGACAGCGCCAATAGCAGGCCCGGTATGATGCCGGCGGTGAACAGGTCGGCGATCGAAATCCGCCCACCCGCCGAGATCGAATAGATGATCATGTTGTGCGAAGGCGGTATCAGCAGCGCAATGATGGCGCCGACCGAAGTGATGTTGACGGCATAGTCTATGCCATAGCCGCGCGCCTTCATCTGCGGGATCATCAGCCCGCCGACCGCCGAGGCGTCGGCCACCGCCGAGCCGGAAATGCCGCCGAACAGTGTCGAGGCGGCGATGTTGACCTGCCCCAGCCCGCCGCGCAGATGACCGACCAGCGAACCGGCCAGCGCCACCAGACGGGCGGCAATGCCACCGCGCACCATCAGGTCGCCGGCGAAGATGAAAAACGGGATGGCCATCAGTGAGAACACGCTGACGCCGGAGTTGAGACGCTGGAACACTACAAGCGGCGGCAGGCCCAGCACCAGGACCGTCGCGAAGCTGGCGACGCCGAGGCAGAACGCGATAGGCGTGCCGATGATCAGCAGGAAGACGAAGGTACCGAACAGAACCGTCAGGGCCATTACAGATCTTCCTCGCCCGTGGCGTACTGATCGGCGTCGACCGGCAGTCCGGCAAATCGCCCGGCCAGCCGCTCCAGAGAAAACAGGCAGACAAGCGCGCCGCCCAGGATGACCGGCAGGAAGCTGACGCCGCCGGGGAAAGCCAGAGACGGCATCACCGTGTTCCAGGTCAGCCTGGTAAGCTGGACGCCGTAGACGATCATGCCGGCACCGAAGGCGAGCACGACGACATCCGAAATGCTGCGCAGCACCGCCTTGGCGGCGGACGGCAGGAAATAGAGCAGCACATCGAAGCCCAGATGCGTGCGCTCGCGGACACCGACCGCAGCACCCAGGAAGATGAACCAGCCCATCAAAAGCACCGAGAAGGGTTCCGTCCAGCTTGGCGAGCTGTTGAGCACATAGCGCGAGAACACCTGCCAGAAGATGATCGCAGTCATCAGGGTCAGCCCGATGCCGCTGACCCACAGCGCAAGCCTCGCCAGCCGTGACAGCAGCCGTTCTATCGCCAGCCAGAATGGTTTCATATGCGCGCCTCCCCTGGATGGTGGCGCGGAAGATCGCGCCACCATTGCCGCGAACGGATTACTTGGTCGCCTGGATGCGTGCGGCGAGATCCTTGAGTTCGGGCGTCGACAGATACTTGTCGTAGACCGGCTTCATCGCATCGATCAGTGGCTGCTTGTCGATCTCGCTGACCTTGACGCCGGCTTTCTCGACGATGTCGCGCGACTTCTTCTCTTGCGCGTCCCACAGTTCGCGCATCTTGACGACGCTGTCCTTGGCCGCTTGCCGGACGATCGCCTGGTCTTCCGGCGAGAGCTTGTCCCAGCTCGCCTTCGACATCACGAGAACCTCGGGCACGATCTGGTGCTGGTCGAGCGTGTAGTGCTTGGCGACCTCGAAGTGCTTGGCGGATTCGAAGCTCGGCCAGTTGTTCTCGGCGCCGTCGATGACGCCTGTCTGCAAGGCCGAATAGACCTCGCCATAGGCCATCGGCGTGGCGTTGGCGCCCAGCGCATTGACCATGTCGACGAAAACGTCCGACTGGATGACGCGGAACTTCATCCCCTTCATGTCGGCCATCGAGGTGATGTCCATCTTGGTGTTGTAGAACGAGCGCGCGCCGGAATCATAGAAGGCGAGGCCGACGAGGTTATGTGCTTCGAATGCCTTCAGGATCTGATCGCCGATCGGGCCATCCATCACATGGCGCATGTGTTCGACCGAGCGGAAGATGTAGGGTAGCGATGGAACCGCCGTCTCCGGCACGATGCCGTTGAACGGTCCCATCGAGACGCGGTTGAGATCGATGACGCCGGTCTGCGTCTGTTCGATCGTGTCCTTCTCCTCGCCGAGCTGCGCCGAATGATAGACCTCGACGGAATAGCGGCCATTGGTGCGCTGCTTGATCAGGTCGCCCATATATTTGACCGCTTCGACCGTTGGATAGCCGTCGGGATGGGTATCCGACGACCGCAGCACGGTCTCAGCGTTGGCTATGCCGATCAGCAGCGAGCCGAAAGCGAACGTGGCTGCCGTCAATTTCGAGAAATGCAACATGACTTCCTCCCTTTTATAACCAAAGCGCCCGGCTCAGAGCCGGTACGCCTTCTTCGCCAGCGTGTAGGCAAGCTCCCGCGCCAGCTCATGCGCCTCGTCCTCGCGCAGCCTGTGTTCGGCAACGAGACGCGCGAGGAACGCGCAGTCGACCCGCCGCGCAACGTCGTGGCGCGCCGGGATCGATGGAAAGGCACGGGTATCGTCGTTGAAGCCGACGGTGTTGTAGAAGCCGGCCGTCTCGGTGGTCATCTCGCGGAAGCGCCGCATGCCTTCCGGGCTGTCGTGGAACCACCAGGCCGGGCCGAGCTTCAGCGCCGGATAGACGCCGGCCAGCGGCGCCAGCTCGCGCGCATAGCTGGTTTCGTCGAGCGTGAAGAGAATAATCGTGAGGTCGCGCTCCAGCCCGACACAGTCGAGCAGCGGCTTCAGCGCCGTCACATAGTCCGTCCGGGTCGGGATATCGAAACCCTTGTCGCGGCCGAACTTTTGGAAAACAGCCGGCGAATGATTGCGCCAGGAGCCGGGATGGATCTGCAGCACCAGCCCGTCGTCGAGGCTCATCTTGGCCATCTCGGTCAGCATCTGGGCACGAAACAGTTTTCGTTCGCGCTCGTCGTCGGAACCGCGGCGAACACGATTGAACAGCTCTTGCGCCGCCGCATCCGAAAGATTGGCGGTCTCGGCCGTTGGATGGCCATGGTCGGACGAGGTCGCGCCGAAGCTTTTGAAGAAGGCGCGCCGCCGGCGGTGCGCATCGAGATAGCCGGCCCAGTTGCCGGTGTCGCAGCCGGTGATCTCGCCGAGCCGGTCGAGATTGGTCGAGAAACCCTCGAAATCGGGATCGACGACGGCATCCGGCCGATAGGCGGTGACGACGCGGCCCTGCCAGCCGCTGTCGCGGATCATCTGGTGCCATTGGAGATCGTCGAGCGCGCCTTCCGTCGTCGCGATGACCTCGATGTTGAAGCGCTCGAACAGTGCACGCGGACGGAAATTCTCCCACTGCAGCAGCGTCGCGATGGTGTCGTAATGGCGGTCGGCGGTCGCCGCGTTCAGCGGTTCGTCGATGCCGAACAGATCGGCGAGCACATGATCGAACCACAGCCGGGTCGGCGTGCCCCGAAACAGATAATAGTGTTCGGCAAAACGCCGCCAGATCGTCCTGCCGTCGGTCTCGACAGGCGCGCCGTCCAGCGTCGTCACGCCGAGATCCTCGAGGCGGACGCCTTGGCTGAACAGCATGCGGAAGATGTAGTGGTCCGGGACGATGAGCAGTTGCGCCGGATCCGGGAAGGGCTCGTTCAGCGCATACCAGCGCGGATCGGTGTGACCATGCGGGCTGACCAGAGGCAGATCCTTGACCACGGCATAGAGTTCGCGGGCGATCGAGCGCGACTGCGCCTCGGCGGGAAATAGCAAATCCGCATCGGTCAGTGCCACGGTGATCCTCCCAGGGCCGCTATCGGTAGGGTCGGCAAGAAATAATGTCAACATACAAAAATTGGATTGTTGTATGATGACTTTTCGTGCCATTGTGTGGCATGAGATCGGATGTTACGCCGCTTGCCGACCACTCCCCGAGGCGATTTCATGTCATCCGTCCAGACCAGCCCCACCACGACGATCAAACGCCTTTCCTGGAAAACGGCGCGGGCATTGCCGGCTTCGATCGCAACGCCTTCGTATGATCGCAGCCGCGTCGTCCCGGGCATCGTCCATCTCGGCGTCGGTGCGTTCCATCGCGCCCATCAGGCCGCCTATGTCGACGACTGCCTGGCGGCTGGAGAGACCGGCTGGGGCATAACAGGCGTTTCGCTACGCAGCGCCGACACGCGCGATGCGCTCACGCCGCAGGATGGGCTCTACACGCTGGCGATCAGAAGCAGCGGCCAAGAGAAGCTTCGCGTCATCGGCTCGATCGGCTCCATGCTGGTGGCCCCGGAAGACCCCAGCGCGGTGCTGGCCGCGCTGACCGACCCTCGCTCCCGCATCGTGACGCTGACCATCACCGAGAAGGCCTATTTGAGGGCGGCGGGCGGCGGGCTGGACGTCGCCCATCCCGACATCGTCCACGATCTGGCAAACCCCGAATTGCCTAAGACGGCGCATGGTTTCCTGACTGAGTCGCTTGCCCGGCGACGCGCCGCCGGCGTGCCACCCTTCACCGTGCTGTGCTGCGACAACCTGTCGGCCAACGGCGCCACGCTGCACCGCCTGCTGACCGAATTCGCCGAATTGCGCGACGCCAGGCTTGACGTGAAGAGCGACGCTGGAATCGCCGGCCACATAGCCCATCAGGTCGCGTTTCCCTCAAGCATGGTCGACCGCATCGTGCCGGCAACCACCGACACCGACCGGGCGCGGATCGCAGAAGAACTCGGCGTCGAGGACGCCTGGCCGGTCATGACCGAACCGTTCTGCCAGTGGGTGATCGAAGACAATTTTCCACAAGGCAGGCCAGCCTGGGAACAATTCGGCGTCACCATGGTCAGCGATGTCCGCCCCTTCGAGGACATGAAGCTGCGC
Organism: Mesorhizobium sp. Root695; assembly: GCF_001428185.1. NCBI lineage: Bacteria > Pseudomonadati > Pseudomonadota > Alphaproteobacteria > Hyphomicrobiales > Phyllobacteriaceae > Mesorhizobium > Mesorhizobium sp. Root695. The sequence continues at coordinate 48,107 of NZ_LMHO01000034.1, forward strand.
CTGCTCAACGGCGCGCATTCGGCCATCGCCTATCTCGGCCTGCTCGGCGGTCACGTCACCGTCGACCGCGCCTTCGCCGATCCGGCGATACGAGCCTTTGTCGATGCGCTCTGGGCCGAGGCCATCCCGACACTGCCCAGGAATGCCGGGCTCGACACGGCAAGCTATACGGCTGAACTGGCCGAGCGGTTTTCGAATACCGCGCTTGCCCACCGCACGGCACAGATCGCCAATGACGGCAGTCAGAAACTGCCACAGCGCATTGTAGCCTCCGCCTTGGAGTGCCTCGAAGCCGGGACCCGGCCCGAGCACCTGACGCTGGTGATCGCCGCCTGGATCGCGGCCTGCGAGGCACGCGGCAAGACCTTGCCGGAAAGTCATTTCGCCGATCCGCTCGATGTACCATTGGCGGCACTTTTTGGCCGAGGCCTGCCAACGGGAGAGACAGTAGAGTCGGTTTTTGATCTGGCTGGCTTCGCCAAGGGAGAGCCGGGGCGCGGAAAGTTGATGGACCTAACGACCGCCCACCTCGAACAGCTGCGCCGTGGTAGGCCGGCAGCTGCCTTCGCGACCTTGCGTATCTAAACAAAAAAGCGAGGCAAGGCCCCGCTTTTTCATCAAATCATCGGAAGCGAACCTTAAGCCGGCAGGATGGCGCCTTCCAGCGTGGTGAGCTGGCTAAGGAACTGTTCCGCCTTGCTGCGCGCCTGGTCGTCCTTGGCGTCTACGGCGTCTTCCCTAGCTTCCTTGATGCGGCGCGCGAGATCCGCGCGGTCGACATCCTTCACCGCAACAGCCGATTCCGCCAGCAGCGTGCAACCGGCTGGAACGATGTCGGCAAAGCCGCCGAACACCACGTAGCGCTCTTCCCCGCCCGAAGCCGTCTTCACCGTGACGACGCCCGGCTTGATCGTGGTCATGACCGGGGCGTGATGCGCCATCACCGTCATCTCGCCCTCGGCGCCTGGAATGACGACCGATTCGACCTGCTCGGAAACCAGCAGGCGCTCCGGAGAAACCAGTTCGAATTTGAAAGCTTCAGCCATGATCGTATCCGTTCAACCCACTCGGGCGGCACCCACACAAAATGTATGGTTTCCGATTGGCTCAGAGAGTTGGAAATCTCCAACTGGCCGAGTTTTTCGTGCCATTCCTCCACAGTCCACTCTCGACCGATGAGAGTGTTCAGCTCTGCGACGTCTTCCTCTGGAAAATCCGAAAGGAACTCATCGCTCAGCTGAAGTAACCGGACCCGATCGCCTTGAGCGTATTCGGGTCCGCTATCTTTCATCAGGCCGCTTCGGCCGCCAGGCGCTGTGCCTTCTCGACCGCTTCGTCGATGCCGCCGACCATGTAGAAGGCAGCTTCCGGAAGGTGATCATAGTCGCCGTTGCAGAGGCCCTTGAAGCCCTTGATGGTGTCGGCGAGGTCGACCAGCTTGCCCGGCGCGCCGGTGAACACTTCGGCGACGAAGAAGGGCTGAGACAGGAAGCGCTCGATCTTGCGGGCGCGGGCCACGGTCTGCTTGTCCTCTTCCGACAGCTCGTCCATGCCCAGGATGGCGATGATGTCCTGCAGCGACTTGTAGCGCTGGAGGATCGACTGCACCTGGCGCGCGACGCCATAGTGCTCGTCGCCGACGACCAGCGGGTCGAGCATGCGCGAGGTCGAATCCAGCGGATCGACGGCCGGGTAAATGCCCTTTTCGGCAATGGCACGGTTGAGCGTCGTCGTCGCGTCAAGGTGGGCGAACGAGGTCGCCGGCGCCGGATCGGTCAAGTCGTCGGCGGGCACGTAGATGGCCTGCACGGACGTGATCGAGCCCTTGGTGGTTGTGGTGATACGTTCCTGCAGCGCGCCCATGTCGGTGGCGAGCGTCGGCTGATAGCCCACGGCCGACGGGATACGGCCGAGCAGAGCCGACACTTCCGAACCCGCCTGCGTGAAGCGGAAGATGTTGTCGACGAAGAACAGCACGTCCTGGCCCTGGTCGCGGAAATATTCGGCAACCGTCAGGCCGGTCAGACCGACGCGGGCGCGCGCGCCCGGCGGCTCGTTCATCTGGCCGTAGACGAGTGCCGCCTTGGAGCCTTCGCCGCCGCCCTTCTTGTTGACGCCGGATTCGATGAACTCGTGATAGAGATCGTTGCCTTCGCGGGTGCGCTCGCCGACGCCGGCGAACACCGAATAGCCGCCATGCGCCTTGGCGATGTTGTTGATCAGTTCCTGGATCAGCACGGTCTTGCCAACGCCGGCGCCGCCGAACAGGCCGATCTTGCCACCCTTGGCATAGGGAGCCAGAAGGTCGAGCACCTTGATGCCGGTGATCAGGATCTGTGCTTCCGTCGACTGCTCGACATAGGTCGGAGCCGGCTGGTGGATGGAGCGCATTTCGGTGGCGTCGACCGGGCCCTCTTCGTCGACCGGCTCGCCGATGACGTTGATGATGCGGCCGAGCATGCCCGGGCCGACCGGCACGGTGATCGGCGCGCCGGTGTCCCGCACTTCCTGGCCGCGAACCAGACCTTCGGTCGAGTCCATGGCGATGCAGCGCACGGTGTTTTCACCCAGATGCTGGGCAACTTCGAGCACCAGGCGGTTGCCGACATTGGTCGTCTCGAGCGCGTTCAGGATCGCCGGCAGGTGATCGCCGAACTGCACGTCGACGACTGCGCCGATGACCTGGCGAACCTTGCCGACAACGCCGGTTGCCTTGCTGGCCACGGCCGATGTCTTGGCAGCTGCGGCCTTCGCCGGTGCTGCCGCCTTGGCCGGGGCCGCCTTCGCGGCTGCTGCTGGAGCCTTTGCCGCCGCTTTCACGGGGGTTGCGGTCTTCGCGGCTGAGGCCTTGGGGGCTGCCTTCTGGGGGGTCGCTGCTTTCGCCATCGTCTTTACCCTTTTTCGTCCTTTGTTTCTCACGCGGTCCGGTCGCGGGTCGACAACCCGCGAACCGCGCCTAGAGCGCCTCGGCGCCCGAAATGATTTCGATAAGTTCCTTGGTGATCTGCGCCTGCCGCTGGCGGTTGTAGGTGATCGACAGCTTGTTGATCATCTCGCCGGCGTTGCGCGTTGCATTGTCCATGGCGCTCATCTTGGCGCCCATTTCGCCGGCCGCGTTTTCGAGCAGCGCCCGGAAAACCTGCACGGAGATGTTGCGCGGAATGAGATCGGAGAGGATTTCTCCCGGCTCCGGTTCGTATTCATAGACGGCGTTGCCGCCTTCGATCGCCTCGGCAGGAGCCGAAGCCAGGCCGGCCGGGATGATCTGCTGCGCGGTCGGGATCTGGCTGATCACCGACTTGAACTGCGAATAGAACAGCGTGCAGATGTCGAAGCCGCCCTCGTTGAAAAGGTGGATGACCTTCTTGGCGATCGCATCGGCATTGACGAAGCCGAGTGTCTTGACCTCGCGCAGATCGACGCGGTCGATGATCATCGCTGCATAGTCGCGGCGCAGGATGTCGAAACCCTTCTTGCCGACGCAGATGATCTTGACCTGCTTGCCGTCGGCCAGCAGCCTGCGGATGTGGTCGCGGGCAAGGCGGGCGATCTGCGAGTTGAAGCCGCCGCACAGGCCGCGCTCGGCGGTGCAGACGACGAGCAGATGCACGTCATCCTTGCCGGTGCCGGTCATCAGCGCCGGGGCATCGCCGCCGCCGCCGATTGCCTGGGTGATGTTGGCCAGCACGGAACCCATGCGCTCCGAATAGGGGCGCGCCGCTTCCGCAGCCTCTTGCGCACGGCGCAGCTTCGCCGCAGCGACCATCTGCATCGCCTTGGTGATCTTCTGCGTCGCCTTGACCGAGGCGATACGGTTACGAAGGTCTTTTAACGAAGGCATGCTTCAAACCTGATCCCGTCTTGCGCTTCGCTCAGGCGAAGGTCTTGGCGAAAGCGTCGATCTCGGCCTTCAGCTTGGCGCGCAGATCGTCCGACAGCGCCTTTTCCTTGCGGATGGCTTCGAGAACGTCCTTGCCGGCTGAACGCATGTGGCTGAGCAGGCCGTGCTCGAACTTGCCGACCTGGTTGACCGGCAGCTTGTCGAGGTAGCCGTTGACGCCGGCGAAGATCACCGCGACCTGCTCTTCTGTCTTCAGCGGCGAGAACTGCGGCTGCTTCAGGAGTTCGGTCAGGCGCGATCCGCGGTTGAGCAGGCGCTGCGTGGCGGCATCGAGATCCGAACCGAACTGCGCGAAGGCCGCCATTTCGCGGTACTGCGCGAGCTCACCCTTGATCGAGCCGGCAACCTGCTTCATCGCCTTGATCTGCGCGGCCGAGCCGACGCGGCTGACTGACAGGCCGACGTTCACCGCGGGACGGATGCCCTGGAAGAACAGGTTGGTCTCGAGGAAGATCTGGCCGTCGGTGATCGAGATCACGTTGGTCGGGATGTAGGCCGACACGTCGTTGGCCTGCGTCTCGATGATCGGCAGAGCGGTCAACGAACCACCGCCCAGATCGTCGTTGAGCTTGGCGGCGCGCTCGAGCAGGCGCGAGTGCAGGTAGAAGACGTCGCCCGGATAGGCTTCGCGGCCAGGCGGGCGGCGCAGCAGCAGCGACATCTGGCGGTAGGCGACAGCCTGCTTCGACAGATCGTCATAGCTGATCAGCGCGTGCATGCCGTTGTCGCGGAAATATTCACCCATGGTGCAGCCGGCGAACGGCGCCAGGAACTGCATCGGTGCCGGATCGGAAGCGGTGGCGGCGACGATGATCGAATATTCGAGCGCGCCGCGCTCTTCCAGCACCTTGACGAACTGCGCGACGGTCGAGCGCTTCTGGCCGACGGCGACGTAGACGCAGTAGAGCTTTTCCTTCTCGGGGCCGTTGTCGTGCACCGACTTCTGGTTGAGCATCGTGTCGAGGATGATGGCGGTCTTGCCGGTCTGGCGATCGCCGATGACCAGCTCGCGCTGGCCGCGGCCGACCGGGATCAGCGCATCGATGGCCTTGAGGCCGGTCGACATCGGCTCGTTCACCGACTTGCGCGGAATGATGCCGGGTGCCTTGACGTCGACGCGCTTGCGTTCGGTCGCCTTGATCGGACCCTTGCCGTCGATCGGATTGCCGAGCGCGTCGACGACGCGGCCGAGCAGGCCCGGACCAACGGGGACGTCGACGATGGCGCCGGTGCGCTTGACGATATCGCCTTCCTTGATGTCGCGGTCGGCGCCGAAGATGACGACGCCGACATTGTCGGCTTCGAGGTTGAGCGCCATGCCGCGGATGCCGCCGGGGAATTCGACCATCTCGCCGGCCTGGACATTGTCGAGGCCATAGACGCGGGCGATACCGTCACCGACGGACAGCACCTGTCCGACTTCGGAGACCTCGGCCTCCTTGCCGAAATTCTTGATCTGGTCTTTCAGAATTGCGGAAATTTCCGCGGCGCGGATGTCCATCAGCCGACCTCTTTCAGTGCAAGCTTGAGCGAATTGAGTTTGGTTTTGAGCGACGTATCGATCTGGCGCGAGCCCATCTTGACCACCAGCCCGCCGAGCAGCGACGGATCGACGGTGACGGAGATGGCCACGTCCTTGCCGGCAACGCTCTTCAGCGCCGCCTTGAGTTCGGTCTGCTGGGCAGCGGTCAGCTCATGCGCCGACGTCACTTCAGCAGCGGTTTCGCCACGATGTTCGGCGGCGATCTGGCGGAATGCCCTGATCATGCCGGGAATGGCGAACAGCCGGCGGTTGCGGGCGACGACGCGCAGGAAATTGCCGGTGAGGCCGGTGATCCCGGCCTTTTCGGCGATCGCCGCGATGGCCTTCGCCTGGTCCTCGCTGGAGAACACCGGACTGTTGATCAGCCGGGTAAGATCAGCGCTGCCCGCGAGCATGGCTTCGAAACTGTTGAGGTCGGCTTCGACCTTGGCCACGGAATTTGCCTGCAGGGCGAGTTCGAACAGCGAACCCGCATAGCGTTCTGCGACACCTGAGATTGGCGATGACGATTGAGCCACGGACCGTCTTTTCTCTTGTCTGACAGGCCGCAGATTGTTGGCGCGAGCAAAAACTCTGGCTAAATCTTTGACCTTACTGCATTTTTTCGAGCACGGAGGCGCGGCTTCCGCTATCCCCGGCCGAAAGTCGATTGCCGTCTAGCACAGGCATTTTAAGACCGCAATGCGTCGTCCCGCATGGTTTTCAGGCACTATTGTCGCATCCGGCGAAAGTCACCCGTCTTCCATCGCGGAATACCCAACGATTCAAGGCAGAAAGCCGAAGGCGAAGGCGAGCGGCAATGCCGCCAGCACCAATTCCACCACGATGGAAGCCCAATTGAAAGGCGTGTTGGCACCATCCGACATCATCGACAGCAGCCGGCCGAAGGCGGTGAACAGCCAGGAGAATCCGAGCGCCATGTAGATTAGCGGCTGCGCCAAGAGGATGCAGCACAGGCCGACGCCGAGATAGAAGCCCGACATCCGGCCGCGTCCCTCGGCGATCGCCGCAGCCTTCTCGGGCTTGACTTGCAAGCGCAGGGCACGGAAGGCGAGGCTAGGTGCCAGAAAGAACAAAAGCCCGAGCAGCACGGTCCATAGGGCGCTCGACCACGCCAGCCATTCGCCCTGGCTCGTCGGCCACGGAAGCGCAAAATCCATACTGTCCCCTCGAAATGCCTGCTTTGAAATTCCGGGCATTCTAGCGGAGGAAAAACGCCGCGCCAGATGACTCCCGGCACTTTCAAAGCAATACCAGGAAAAGTGGGAAGCGGCTTTCCCGGGAAAAGCGCATAGCGCTTTCCCTTGGGAATTGCGTCAGAACAAAGGGCTGGAAGCGCATCAACCGAGCGTGAATTCCACTGCCGCCTCGGCATGGATGCGCGTCGTGTCGAAGACCGGAATGTCGAAATCCGGCTGGCCGATGAGCATGGTGATCTCGGTGCAGCCCATGATGACGCTGTCGGCGGCCTCTTCGCGGCGCAGGCGCTCCGTCTCGGCGATATAGGCCGCCTTCGAGATTTCGGTGACGATGCCTTGGCACAATTCCTCGTAGATGACGCGATGGACCATGTCGCGCCCGGCGGCATCGGGCACGACGGGGCTCAAGCCATATTTCTCGGCGAGCCGACCCTTGTAGAAATCCTGCTCCATGGTGAAGCGCGTCGCCAGCAGCGCCGGGCGCCGCATGCCGGCGCGCTTGACCGCCACCGCGGTGGCGTCGGCGATGTGGATCAGCGGAATCGAAACCGACGCCTGCACCTGGTCGGCCAGTTTGTGCATGGTGTTGGTGCACAAAAGCAGACCTTCCGCGCCGCCGGCCTCGAGCTTGCGCGCCGCTTCGACGAGAAGCACGCCGGCGCCGTCCCAGTCGCCATGATGCTGCCGCTCGGCGATCTCGGCGAAGTCGAAGGACCACAGCAGAAGCCTGGCCGAATGCAGGTCGCCCAGCCGCTCGCGCACGATCTCGTTGAGCAGGCGGTAGTAGATGGCCGTCGATTCCCAGCTCATGCCGCCCAGAAGGCCAAGGGTTTTCATATGATCTTCCATTCCTCGCTGGCTTGCGGGCAGCCTATCGCTGAAAGCGCAACCTTACAAAAAGCTCTGCGGGTCGATATCGACCTGCACCCTGACCGAGCCGCGCTGCTTCGGTCCGTTGGCCAGCATGGCCCTGATAAACCCTTGCATGTCGGCGCGCCGTTCGCCCTGGATCAGCAGGCGGAAACGATGACGGCCGCCGAGCAGTGACAGTGGCGCCTCGGCCGGCCCCAGCACGAACAGATCGCTGGCCTCTGGCGCGGCGCGGCGCAGGCCGCGTGCATGGCCCTCGGCTTCCGCCCGCGTCACCGCGCTGACGATGACACCGGCGAGCCGGCCGAAAGGCGGCAGGGCAGCCCGTTCGCGCTCGGCGATCTCGCGCTCGTAAAAAGCCTCGGCGTCGCCGGAGACGATCGCCCGCATCACCGGATGGTCGGGCTGGAAGGTCTGCAGCAGGCCAAGGCTCTTCTTGCCGGTGCGGCCGGCGCGGCCGGTGACCTGGCTAAGCAGCTGGAAGGTGCGCTCGGCGGCGCGCGGATCGCCATTGGCAAGGCCGAGATCGGCATCGACGACGCCGACCAGGGTCATGTTGGGAAAGTTGTGGCCCTTGGCGACGAGCTGCGTGCCGATGACGATGTCGGCCTCGCCATCGGCGATCGCCTCCAGTTCCAGCCGCAGCCGCCGCACGCCGCCCATCAAGTCGGACGACAGCACAATGGTGCGCGCGTCCGGGAAATGCGTGACGACCTCTTCGGCGATGCGCTCGACGCCAGGTCCGCAGGCGACCAGATGATCCAGCGTGCCACATTCCGGGCAGGCTTCGGGACGGCGCTCGTTGTGCCCGCAATGATGGCAGACCAGTTGGCCGCGAAAACGGTGCTCGACCAGCCAGGCCGAGCAGACCGGGCAGCCGAAGCGGTGGCCGCAGACCCGGCACAGCGTCAACGGCGCATAGCCGCGCCGGTTGAGAAACAGCAGCGACTGCTCCTTCCTCTCCAGCGTCTGGCGCATCTGGTCGAGCAGCACCGGCGACAGGAAGCCGCCGCGCGCTGGCGGTGCGCGTCGCATGTCGACCGCCTTCAGATGGGGAAGAGCAGCCTCGGCGAAGCGGGCGGAAAGAACGGCCCTGTTGTAGCGACCCTGGCTGGCGTTGACCCGGCTTTCGACCGACGGCGTCGCCGACGCCAGCACCACCGGAAAGCTGCCGATATGGCCGCGCACCACGGCCATGTCGCGCGCATTGTAGAAGACGCGATCCTCCTGCTTGTAGGCAGGGTCGTGCTCCTCGTCGACGACGATCAGGCCGAGCTCCTTGAACGGCAGGAACAGCGCCGAGCGCGCGCCGGCGACGACGCGCACGCCGCCCTCCGCCACTTGCCGCCAGACTTTTTCGCGCATCCGCGGTGGCAGGTCGGAATGCCATTCGCCGGGCTTGGCGCCGAAGCGCTGCTGGAAGCGCTCGAGAAAGGCATGCGTCAGCGCGATCTCCGGCAGCAGGATCAGCACCTGCTTGCCCTGGTCGAGCGCGGCCGCCACCGCCTCGAAATAGACCTCCGTCTTGCCCGAACCGGTGACGCCGTCGAGCAGCGCGACATTGAACACGCCGGCTGCGACATTGGCGCGCAGCATCAGAGCGGCGTCGCTCTGGTCCGGCATCAGCTCCGGTATGGCGTAGCTGGAATCGGGCGCGGCCACCACCGGTCGCGGCGGGATCATCACCGTCTCGAACACGCCTTGCGCCCTCAGGCCGTCGATCACCGTCGACGACACGCCTGCGGCGTGGGCGAGGCCGGATCGCGTCCAGGCAAGCCCGCCCTCGGCCGTCTCCAGCACGCGTTCCCTGGCGCCCGTCATCCGGTCGGGTGCGAGAAGCGTGCGCTGCAGCCCCTCGATCCACGGTTCGGGGTCGAATGCTTCCGGCGCCCGAAGCAGCATGCGCGCCACCATGCCCGGCGGCGACAGCGTGTATTGCGCCACCCAGTCGACGAAACGGCGCATGGCGCGGTCGATCGGCGGGCAGTCGAAGACCTGTTCGATGGGGCGCAGCTTCTTCGCGTCGACCTTCTCGACCGCGCCGTCCCAGACGATGCCGGCGACCTGGCGCGGACCGAGCGGCACGCGCACGATCGAGCCCGGCACCACGCGCATGCCGGCCGGCACGGCATAGGTGTAGGGGCGTTCGGCGGGCATCGGCACCAGCACCGGTGCGGCTGCGACAAAGGGCGAATCTTCGATCATGAGGCGTGACCTTGCCCTGACTTTGGTCTAGATCAAAGTCCGACCCCGAATGTGCATCGCATGCACATAAGAATCTTCAGGAGACCCGCCATGAAATTTTTTGTCGACACCGCCGACATCAAGGATATCCGTGAACTGAACGATCTGGGACTGCTCGACGGCGTTACCACCAATCCGTCGCTGATCCTCAAATCGGGCGGCAAGATCGCCGACGTCACCAAGCAGATCTGCGATATCGTCGAAGGTCCGGTCTCGGCGGAGGTCGTGGCGACCGAATTCAAGGACATGATGGCGGAGGCCGAGGTGCTGGCCAAGATCGCGCCCAATGTCTGCATCAAGGTGCCGCTGACGCTCGACGGACTGAAGGCCTGCAAGACGATCCGCACGCAGATGAACCGTATGGTCAACGTCACGCTGTGCTTTTCGGCCAATCAGGCGCTGCTGGCGGCCAAGGCCGGCGCCTCGTTCATCTCGCCCTTCGTCGGCCGCGTCGACGACACTGGCTCGGACGGCATGGAGCTGATCCAGGAGATTCGGCAGATCTACGACAATTACGATTTCCAGACCGAAATCCTGGTCGCTTCGGTTCGCACCGTGAACCACGTCAAGCAGGCAGCGCTCATCGGCGCCGATGTCGTGACCGCGCCGCCGGCGACCCTGAAGGCATTGGTCAAGCACCCGCTGACCGACAAGGGCCTGGAACAGTTCCTCGCCGACTGGGCCAAGACCGGCCAGAAGATCGGCTGAAGCCGCGCCACTTTCAACCAAAAAGGCCGGGCAACCGGCCTTTTTTAATGCGCTTTAGACGAAGCCACCCCGCCAAGGGGCCTACCGGTCAATCCGCGCTGTCTTCGTCAGGCGCGGTCGCCTGCTGACGCCGGCCCATGATGATTTCGCGTTTGCCGACATGGTTGGGGGCGCCGACCAATCCTTCCTTTTCCATGCGCTCGACGAGGGATGCGGCGCGGTTGTAGCCGATGCCGAGGCGGCGCTGGATGTAGGACGTCGAACACTTCTTGTCGCGCACCACCACCTTGACCGCCTCATCGTAGATGGCATCGCTGTCTTCGGCTGCAACGGATCCTTTGTCGAAGACCGCGCCCTGGTCGTCTTCGATTTCTTCCTCATCCTCGTCGGCCGTAATGGTTTCCAGATATTCGGGGCGGCCCTGCGCCTTCAGATGCGCGACGACATGCTCGACCTCCGCGTCGGAAACAAAGGGACCATGCACGCGGGAAATGCGCCCGCCACCCATCATGTGCAACATGTCGCCCTGGCCAAGCAGTTGTTCGGCGCCCTGCTCGCCCAGGATGGTGCGGCTGTCGATCTTAGATGTCACCTGGAAGGAAATCCGGGTCGGGAAATTGGCCTTGATCGTGCCCGTGATGACATCGACCGAGGGGCGCTGCGTTGCCATGATCAGGTGAATGCCGGCAGCGCGCGCCATCTGCGCCAGACGCTGGATCGCGCCTTCGATCTCCTTGCCGGCAACCATCATCAGGTCGGCCATCTCGTCGACGATGACGACGATGTAGGGCATCGGCGCAAGGTCGATTTCCTGCTGTTCGAAAAGCGGCTCTCCGGTGCCCTTTTCAAAGCCGGTCTGTACGGTCATGACGACGGTTTCGCCCTTGTCGCGGGCAGCGGCGGCGCGCTCGTTGTAGCCATCTATGTTGCGCACACCGAGCCGCGCCATCTTGCGATAACGGTCCTCCATTTCGCGCACCGCCCATTTGAGCGCGGTGACGGCTTTCTTGGGGTCCGTGACGACGGGCGTCAGAAGATGCGGGATGCCGTCATAGACCGAGAGTTCAAGCATCTTGGGATCGACCATGATCAGCCGGCATTCTTCCGGCTTCAGCCGGTAGAGCAACGACAGGATCATGGTGTTGATGGCAACCGACTTGCCGGAGCCGGTGGTTCCGGCGACGAGCAAATGAGGCATCTTTGCCAGCTCGGCGATGACAGGCTCGCCCCCGATCGTCTTGCCGAGACAAAGCGCCAGCTTGCAGTTGGTCTTGCGGAAGCCCTCCGATTCGATCAGCTCCCGGAAATAGACGGTTTCGCGCGTCTCGTTCGGAAGCTCGATACCGATGACATTGCGGCCAGGCACGACGGCGACGCGCGCCGAAATCGCAGACATGGAGCGGGCGATATCATCGGCAAGCCCGATGACACGGGAGGATTTGACGCCCGGCGCCGGCTCGAATTCATAGAGCGTGACGACCGGGCCGGGGCGAACATGAATGATCTCGCCGCGCACACCGAAATCCTCGAGCACGCTTTCCAACAGATCGGCGTTCTGCTCGAGCCGCTCCTGCGACATGTAGAAGCCTTGTCCCTCCGGTGGCTGCTGCAACAGGTCTTCCGGGGGAAGCTCGTAGGGATCGCCCGACGTTGATGGCACAGTTTTGCCGGTCCGAGGCAGGCGTGAAGAAGGTCGCGCGGCCGCAACCCTGACGGTGGCGTCTACATTTGCCAGGGCGGGAGCGGCATCGCGCGCCGCAGCGGGTATTGCAGCGGGCTGGGCCTGCGGTGACGCGTTGCTCGCTGGTACTTCAGGCTGAGCGAGAGCCTCGTTCGAATTAGCCGGCAAAACGTCTGGCAACGGTTTCGAGGCCTGGCCCGGAAGGCACTCGATGACACGAAACAGTGAGGTGGCATCGGTCACTATTGGCGAGCGGATGTCGGCCCGCGCAACGGCGACAGGCACTGCCGCGACCGGTGCAGGTGAGGCTGGGCTGGTCTGACGGGCCTGGGACGAAACATCGACCAGATAGGGCGCCATGGCCTCGAAGAAGGCGTGATCAGAAAGATAGGGCCAGCGCAGCTTTTCGGGAGTGCCTGGTTTGGTCGGGGCGCCCGGAGCGGCAACCGCGCGCGTGGACGCTCGTCCCGTTGCGATCGTCATTGGCGCAACGACTGGCGCCTTCTCTCTGGCGCGCCCCGGGGGAACGAAAGCCGCAGCGGGCGGTGACGGCCTTTGTGTTGGGACTCCGCGGCCGGCCAGCGGCTGGGAGGCAGGGCTTTTCACCGACGCCGGCAATGCCAGGAGCGAGGGTACGGAGGATGCCTGATCGACCATGGGTTGCGCGGCTAGTCGCTGCGTTGGGAGCGCGTCTGCACCGCCTTGCTCGACAATACGCTCGTGCTGCGGACGATTCTTCTTGGCCTCATAGTCTGGTGTGCGGGTAAACCGCACGTTGGGCGCGAGGAAGAAATATTCTTGCCAGGCAGGACTTTCAATATCGCCGATTTTCGAAGGCGCGTTGCTCGCCGCCGAGCTACCCCTCGGCTCCATATAGGGTCGCTTGTTGCCGCCGAGATCGACAACCGGCGCGGAATAGCCGGCCTGGTGCGTCCCGGGCTGCCGGCCATCCAGTCTCTTGTGCGCCGGGCGATCAAGAGTGCCTGTCGGGGTCGAAGAAATTCGCTGACCGCCCTTGTCGTTGATGCCGTCGAAACGCTTCCCCTCGGGATCATCGGGCGATGCTGCCTTCAACAAATTGACCCGGGAAAAACGCCTGGCTTCCATTCTCAAGACTCACTCTGCAATGTCTGCCGAGCAATAGGGAGCGAGTGGTTAACAGTTGCTTCCCGGATGGATCGCCGACGATCATTGGGCAGCAAAATCGGCGTGACAGCCTCTGCGAGCGACGCGGCCGGATCGTCATCTCACAGCCCACCCGCCGGTGGCGCGTTCGCTGTGCTGGGGACTGATGGCGTATCTTCGCGGCGATGCGGACGATCTCGATTCGGGAATCTGATCGTGGTCTCACGATCATCCCATAAGGCTTGGGGCCCAGGCCGTTTCCGTGAAACGATGAGCCGTGCTAGCCAGCCGTCTTGCTGTGCCTGACCAGATCCTGGGCAATGGACAGCTGCAGCGCCTCCGCCAATTCGCGCGCGGCGCGATTCTCGGCGTCGATCTGCGCCCGGTATGCGGCGAATTCCTGACGCGGCCTGTCGAACGACGAGGTGATTGAACGCTTGCCGGATGCGATCACCACACCGGCCTTCGCATCGGTCAGCGTATAGGTGCCGGTCAGCGTCACGGAACCGGCGGTCGGCTCGTCCTGGTCAGTCCCCACCTGCACAAGTGCCGAGGACTCGACGGCTTCGGTCACGCCCAGACTGAGCGAATAGGCCGGTGAGGCCGGCTCGCCGGCGCCTCGTCCAAACCCGAAAATCAAATTGTTGCGCACCTGCTGGCCGGAACGCGAGCCGACCGGCTTGATGGCGATCGACGCCAGTTCGGCACTGGCGCTGGCCTGCGAACCCGACAGCGGCGCACTCGAATAGAGCGGCCGCACCGTACAGGCCGAGACAAGCGCGAGCGAGCCGACCAGGCCGGCAAGCGCGATGCGGCGCAGCAAACGGCTCAACTCTGTCTTTTCCGGCTCAGGCAACGACATTGACGATCCTCTGCGGCACGATGATCACCTTGCGCGGAGCCTTGCCTTCGAGTGCTTTCTGCACGAAGTCGAGAGCCAATACCGCTTTTTCGACCGCACCTTGGTCCGCGTCGCGGGCAATTGTCAAATCCCCCCGCTTCTTGCCGTTGACCTGTACCGGATAGGTGACTTCGTTGTCGACGACCAGCGCCGGATCGAAGACCGGCCACGGCCGTTCGGCGACCAGATCGGTGCCGCCGAGCGTTTCCCAGCACTCCTCGGCCAGATGCGGCATGACCGGCGCGATCAGATGCACGAGAACCTCCACCGCCTGCCGGCAGGCGCCTTTCAGCGCTGCATCGGCCTTGCCTTCGGTCACCTCGTTGAGCGGCGTGGTCAGCGCGTTGGCCAGTTCGTACATGCGGGCAATGGCGCGGTTGAAAGCGAGCTTCTCGATATCCTCACCGACCGCCTTCAGGATCTTGTGCGCGGCCTTGGAAACCACCGCGGCCTCGCCGCTGCCAGCCGCCGCGGGCTTGATGCCGGCCAGCGTCTCGGCCGCCGTCGACACCAGGCGCCAGATGCGCTGGATGAAGCGATGCGCGCCGGCGGCACCATCGTCGGTCCATTCGACATCGCGCTCGGGCGGCGAATCCGACAGCATGAACCAGCGCGCCGTATCGGCGCCGTAGCCATCGGTGATGTCTTCCGGACTCACCGTATTCTTCTTCGATTTCGACATTTTTTCGAGCGGGCCAATGGTGACGGCCTCACCGGTGGCGATGTCGATGGCGCTGCGCTTGCCGTCGATATCCTCCAGCCGCACCTCGGTGGGCGCCAACCAGCGGCCGTTCGATGCCGAGCCGACGCGATAGGTTTCGTGCACCACCATGCCTTGCGTGAACAGGCCCTTGAACGGCTCGGCCAGATCGACATGGCCGGTCTCACGCATGGCGCGGGTGAAGAAGCGCGAATAGAGCAGGTGCAGGATCGCGTGCTCGATGCCGCCAATATACTGGTCGACCGGCAGCCATTCATTCGCCGCCTTGGGATCGGTCGGTTCATGCGCCCACGGTGCCGTGAAGCGGGCAAAATACCAGGACGAATCGACGAACGTGTCCATCGTGTCGGTTTCGCGCCGCGCGTCCCTGCCGCATCGCGGGCATTTCACATGCCGCCATGTCGGATGCCGGTCGAGCGGATTGCCCGGCCGGTCGAAATCGACATCGTCGGGCAGCTTGACCGGCAGGTCGGCCTTCGGCACCGGCACCACGCCGCAATCCTCGCAATGGATCATTGGGATCGGGCAGCCCCAGTAGCGCTGGCGCGAAATACCCCAGTCGCGCAGGCGGAAATTCACCTTGCGCTCGGCCATCGGCCGGTTGCCGATGGTCTTCTGCTCCAGCAGTTTCGCCACCTCGCCGAAAGCCTGATCCGGCTTCATGCCGTCGAGGAAGCGCGAATTGATCATCACGCCGTCGTCGACATAGGCCTCATCGATGATCTGGAACGTCGCCGGATTCTCGCCTTCCGGCATCACCACCGGAATCACCGGCAGGCCGTATTTGTTGGCGAAGTCGAGGTCGCGCTGGTCACCGGATGGGCAGCCGAAGATGGCGCCGGTGCCGTATTCCATCAAAACAAAATTGGCGACATAGACAGGCAGCGTCCATGAGTCGTCAAACGGATGGACGACGCGGATGCCGGTGTCAAAGCCCTTCTTCTCAGCCGTCTCCAGCGCCGCCACCGAGGTGCCCATATGACGGACTTCCTCGATGAACTTCGCCAGCGCCGGATTGCTCTCGGCGGCTTTTTTGGCCAACGGATGATCGGCGGCGACAGCCATGAAGGAAGCGCCGAAAATGGTGTCGGGCCTTGTCGTATAGACTTCCAGCTCATGCTCGCCGTTGCCAATTTTGCCAGCGTCTGGAACAGCCAAAGCCCAGCGGATCAGCAGGCCTTCCGAGCGGCCGATCCAGTTCTGCTGCATCAGTTTCACTTTTTCCGGCCATTCGTCGAGGCCGTCGAGCGAATCCAGCAGGTCCTGTGCAAAGTCGGTGATCTTGAAGAACCACTGCGTCAGTTCGCGCTGTTCGACCAGCGCACCCGAGCGCCAGCCGCGCCCGTCGATGACCTGCTCGTTGGCGAGCACGGTCATGTCCTCCGGATCCCAGTTGACCTTGGAGGATTTGCGGGTCACCAGCCCCTTCTCGACGAAATCGAGGAACAGCATCTGCTGGCGGTGATAATAGTCGACGTCGCAGGTGGCGAATTCGCGCGCCCAGTCCAGCGACAGACCCATGACCTTGAGCTGCTCGCGCATGGTGGCGATGTTCTGATAGGTCCATTCCTTGGGGTGGACCTTGTTCTGCATCGCCGCGTTTTCGGCCGGCATGCCGAAGGCATCCCAGCCCATCGGGTGAAGCACGTTGAAACCCTTGGCCCGCTTGTAGCGCGCCACCACGTCGCCCATCGTGTAGTTGCGGGTGTGGCCGATATGGATGCGCCCCGACGGATAGGGGAACATCTCCAGCACGTAGTATTTCGGGCGCGGATCGTCATTGTGCGCTTCGAACAGCTTCTTGGCGTCCCAAGCCTTCTGCCATTTGGGCTCTGACGCGCGCGGATTGTATCGTTCGGTTGCCATGGGACGTTTTTCACTTAAAAGCATGCGCGAACCGCGGGCGAGAGCTCGGCAGTTCAGGGAATGTGGTCCGGGTGTTCACCATGGTTTGGCAAACCCGTCAACCATATGGGTATCGCGTCTGACAAAAACGTCGGACAAAACAGCAGGATTTGCATATGGGCGATGTCGTTCAGCAGTTTTTCGCGGTCAAGGCGAAGATCGGCGCAGCGGAGCAGGAGGCCGGGCGGGATGCTGGCGCGGTGACGCTGGTCGCGGTTTCCAAGACCTTTGACGCCGCCGAGATAAGCCCCGTCATCGAGGCCGGCCAGCGCATTTTTGGCGAGAATCGCGTGCAGGAAGCGCAAGGCAAATGGCCTGATCTGAAGGACGCATTTCCGGATATCGAACTTCATCTGATCGGCCCGCTGCAATCCAACAAGGCCAGGGAAGCGGTAGCGCTGTTCGACGTCATCGAAACGGTCGATCGCGAGAAGATCGCCGCCGAACTCGCCAAGGAGATCGCCAGGCAGGGCCGCGCACCAAGACTCTACGTCCAGGTCAACACCGGTTCCGAACCGCAGAAAGCCGGCATCGAGCCCCGCGAGGCGGTGGCTTTCGTCGCCCGCTGCCGCGATGTGCATGGCCTCGCCATCGAAGGCCTGATGTGCATCCCGCCGGCCGACGAGAACCCCGGCCCCCACTTCGCCCTGCTGGAAAAGCTTGGGCATGAGGCCGGCGTCGCCAAACTGTCGATGGGCATGTCCGGCGACTACGAGACGGCGATCGCCTTCGGCGCCACCAGCGTCCGGGTTGGGTCGGCGATCTTCGGCAGTCGCTGAGAGGCAACGGCCTTTAGGCCAACTCGGCGGGCTCTTTGCTCCAGGACTAGAAACGAAACGTACCGTTCCTATTTGCTTTGTGCCATCACAAACTCTCTGGAGCCTCCACCATGCGTTACAACCAGCTTGGAAATACGGGGATGTTCGTCTCCGAACTCTGCCTCGGCACCATGACCTTCGGCGCCGCCGGCCAGAATGCCCAATGGGGCCTGATCGCCAGCCTCGACCAGAAGGGCGTCAACGAGATCGTTGCCCATTCGCTCGCCGCCGGCGTCAACTTCTTCGACACGGCTGACGTCTACTCCTTTGGCGAATCTGAGCGCCTGCTCGGCCAGTCGCTCAGGGATCTCGACGTCAACAGGCAGAACGTGGTCATCGCCACCAAGGCGCATGGCGCCATGGGCGAAGGCCCCAACCAGCGCGGCTCGTCACGCGGCCACATCATGGACTCGGTCGACGCCAGCTTGGAGCGGCTGCAACTCGACCATATCGATCTCTATCAGCTGCACGGCACCGACGCGGTGACGCCGATCGACGAGACGCTGCGGGCGCTGGACGATCTGGTTGCCAGCGGCAAGGTCCGCTATGTCGGCGTCTCCAACTGGGCTGCATGGCGCATCGCCAAGGCGCTCGGCATCGCCGAGCGCAAGGGCTTTGCCCGATTCGAGACCGTGCAATCCTACTATTCGATCGCCGGCCGCGACCTCGAGCGCGAAATCGTGCCTTTGCTTAACGAGGAGAAGCTCGGCCTGATGGTGTGGTCGCCGATGGCCGGCGGCTTGCTGTCCGGCAAATATGGCCCCGGCGCTCCGGACAATGGCGAAGGCCGTCGCGCCAGCTTCAACTTCCCACCGGTCAATGAGGATCGCGCCTGGGCGGCCGTTGCCGTCATGCGCGAAATCGCCAAAAAGCATGATGTGAGCGTCGCCACGGTGGCGCTCGGCTATGTCCTGGCCAAGCCCTTCGTGATGAGCGTCATCATCGGCGCCAGCCGCATGGAGCAGCTGGAGCAGAACCTTGCCGCGACCCAGCTGAAGCTCGACACCGACGATCTGGTTCGTCTGGACGAGGTCAGCGCCCTGCCGTCCGAATATCCCGGCTGGATGCTGGAGCGTCAGGCAGCGGGCCGACGCCCGGCGCCGTTCACGCCGAAAGCATAAACACAGCCCACACTGACATCTCGGGAATCCGTGACTCCCGAGATGTCAGGTCAGCCGTACACTCTCCCCCAGAAAATCGAGAAAGGCGCGCACCCGCGCCGGCAGATGCCGGCCCTGGCCGACATAGACGGCGTGGGTGGGCTCCTCGTCGCCGGGATTGAATGCCTCCAGCAGCGACACCAGCCGGCCGGTGGCGATATCGGACGCAACATGCCAACGGGCCAGCCGGGCGATGCCCGCGCCCGCCAGCGCCATCAGCCGCATCGCCTCGCCATCGCTGACCAGAGTGTTGCCGGTGATCGGAACCATGATGGGGTTGCCGGCCGCGTCGACGAACGGCCAGCCATCGACATGCCGAACAAAACCGAAGCCCATCCGGTTGTGCCTGTCGAGATTGGCTGGCGTCAGCGGTATGCCGTGCGTCTCGAGGTAAGAAGGTGCCGCAACGACCACCACCGGGCTTTGCCCGAGCTTGCGCGCCACCAGCCGTGACTCACTCAGCGGGCCGGCACGGATGGCGACATCGGCGCGTTCCGCCATCAGGTCGATGACGCTGTCGGTCAGCACCAGATCGACCGAAATTTCCGGGTAGCGTTCGAGGAAGCCCGGCAGAAGCGGGATCAGCCGGTGCACCCCGAAGGGCACGTAGGTGTTGACGCGCAGCCGCCCGCGCGGTGCCGCGCCCGCCGCTGCCTCCTGCTCGGCCGCCGCCATGTCGGCGAGGATGCGCAGGCTGCTCTCGTAGAACGCCGTGCCTTCCGGGGTCAGTTGCAGCTTTCGCGTCGAACGGCTGACCAGCCGCGTGCCAAGCCTGGCCTCCAGCCGCGCGATCAGCTTGCTCACCGCCGACGGCGTCATCCGCAACGCGCGTGCGGCGGAGGAAAAACTGCCTTCCTCGACGACGCGCACGAACACTTCGATCTCGCCGGAGCGATTGATGTCGGGTCTGGCCATTTGTGAATCTATTTCACAGAAAATGTGCCCAAGGCAAGTCTGGTTCACAATGCATGGCCGCACGATCTTTTGGGTCGGGGCGCGGGACGGCGCTCTTCGACATCGAAGTGGAAACCGCCATGCCTCTTGCTCTCTACGCGCTTGCCGCCGGTGCCTTCGGCATTGGCGTCACCGAATTTGTCATCATGGGTCTGCTGCTCGATGTCAGCAAGGATCTCGGCGTTTCGATCTCGGCCGCCGGCCAGCTCATTTCGGGCTATGCGCTCGGCGTCGTCATCGGCGCCCCCTTGCTGACCATCGCCACCGGCAACTGGCCACGCAAGACCGTGCTTCTGGCGCTGATGGCGATCTTCACGCTTGGCAATCTCGCCTGTGCGCTGGCGCCCGACTACTGGACGCTGATGGGCGCCCGCGTCATCACCGCTTTTGCCCACGGCACCTTCTTCGGCGTCGGCTCTGTCGTCGCCACCGGGCTAGTCGCACCCAACAAGAAGGCCTCGGCGATCGCGCTGATGTTCACCGGCCTGACCATCGCCAACATCCTCGGCGTGCCCTTCGGCACCTGGCTCGGCCAAGCTTTCGGCTGGCGGACGACCTTCTGGGTGGTGACCGCGGTCGGCCTGGCGGCCTTCGCCGTCATCCTGGCTCTGGTACCACGCAGCCAGACGGCGCCCGAAAAGAGCGACCTGCGCGCCGATCTCGCCGTTCTGCGCCGCATGCCCGTCCTGCTTGGTCTTGCCACCACCGTGCTCGGCTACGCCGGTGTCTTCGCCGTCTTCACCTACATCGCTCCGGTGTTGACGCAGATCAGCGGCTTCCAGGAAGCGGCCGTGTCGCCGATCCTGCTCGTCTTCGGCGGCGGTCTCATCGCCGGCAATCTCGCAGGCGGCAAGGTCGCCGACCGCTGGCTGGTGCCGGCCGTGCTGGGCAGTCTCGTGGTGCTCGCACTGGTGCTCGCAACCATGACCTTCGCCATCCACAGCCAGGTGATGGCCGTCATCTATGTCGGCCTGCTCGGCGCCGCCGCCTTCGCCACCGTGGCGCCGCTGCAGATGTGGGTGCTGGACAAGGCGCAAGGTGCGGGCCAGAGCCTCGCCTCGTCCTTCAACATCGCCGCTTTCAATCTCGGCAATGCGGCAGGCGCCTGGCTTGGCGGCGCGGTCATTGCCCATGGGCTTGGTCTGGGTTCCCTCACCTGGGTCGCCGCCCTGCTGCCGCTCGCGGCACTCGGTGTGGCGGGACTGGCGCTGCGTCTCGATCGCACCGCCGCGCTCGGCGCGCCTGCCTCCGTCCGGTCGTAGCCGTCCTCGGCAAATCCGCTTTCAACACCCACACAACCAGGAGTAAAAAGATGGACTATCGACGTCTCGGCGCATCGGGCCTGAAAGTGCCCGCACTCTCATTCGGCGCGGGAACCTTTGGCGGTTCCGGCCCGCTGTTCGGCGCCTGGGGCAACAGCGACGCCAGGGAAGCGCGGCGGCTGATCGATATCTGCCTGGAGGCCGGCGTCAATTTGTTCGACACCGCCGACGTCTATTCGAACGGGGCTTCGGAACAGGTGCTTGGCGAAGCGATAAAAGGCCGCCGCGGCGCCGTGCTGATCTCGACCAAGACCTCGCTGCCGATGGGCGACGGCCCGGCCGATTACGGCTCGTCGCGTTCGCGGCTGATCAGGTCGGTCGACGCCGCGTTGAAGCGTCTCGGCACCGATTATATCGATCTTTTGCAGTTGCATGCCTTCGATGCCGGCACACCGATCGAGGAGGTTCTGTCGACGCTGGACGAGCTCGTGCGCGCCGGCAAGCTGCGCTATGTCGGCGTCTCCAACTTCTCCGGCTGGCAAGTGATGAAGTCGTTGGCGCAAGCCGACAGCCAAGGCTATCCGCGCTATGTTGCCCATCAGGTCTATTATTCGCTGGTCGGCCGCGACTATGAGTGGGAGCTGATGCCGCTCGGCCTCGACCAGGGCGTCGGCGCGCTGGTGTGGAGCCCGCTCGGCTGGGGCCGCCTGACCGGCAAGATCCGCCGTGGCCAGCCCTTGCCGGAAAAGAGCCGGCTGCACGACACAGCTGATTTCGGGCCGCCGGTCGAGGACGAGCATCTCTACCGGGTCATGGATGCCCTCGACGCGGTGGCTGAGGAAACCGGCAAGACCGTGCCGCAGATCGCGATCAACTGGCTGCTGCAGCGCCCGACCGTGTCGTCGGTCATCATCGGCGCCCGCAACGAGGAACAGCTCCGGCAGAATCTCGGCGCCGTCGGCTGGACGTTGACGCCGGAGCAGATCAGGACACTCGATGCGGCAAGCGAAGTCACCGCGCCCTACCCGTATTTCCCGTACCGGCGGCAGGAAGGTTTCGCCCGGCTCAACCCGCCGGCGGTCTGAAACTTGCAATCGAACTGAACGGCGGCCTTGCCGCCGTTCAATGAACCACGAACTCGCCGTCGACCTTGCGCCATTCATTCGGCGCGATCAGCTTATGGTGCGTGTAGCTGATCGAATGCAGCGGCCCGTCCAGCTTGGCCTTCCAGAACTCGATGAACTTGATCAGCACCGGAAATTGCGGCGCCAGATCATAGTCCTGCCAGATGAAGCTCTGCAGGAGATGCGGGTGATCGGGGAAATGATAAAGAATCTTGGCCGTGGTCAAGCCATAGCCTTTGAGCATCAGGTCCATTTCGGAATGGTCGCGCATGGCAGTCCCCTCGGGCGGTCCCTGGTTGAGTCTCCTTTCCTCCCAACGTCAGAGTGTGCGCGCCGTTGCTTAACTGTCTATTGATTTTTCCTGATCGAAAACAGGTTTTCCGCGTGAAAACATGCAGTTAGCAGCGAGCTTGTCCGAGTGCTGACAGCCCCGGAGAAACCACCTGCGGCATCCCGCCGCGCGAATCCAACGTCTAATATTGCGATGACAGACGAACTGGTAATAATGCCGCCGAATTCGCGGCAGCCTAGTCGCGATCCCCGCCGGCGTTTCAAGCCGGCGGATTGGTTCGGGAGGAAAGTCAGAAATGTCCGAGGTTCATGTCCATCGCGTCCAGCCGGCGTGGAAGAAAAACGCGCTGATCGACAATGACACCTACCTGAAATGGTATGCCGACAGCGTCAAGAACCCGGACAAGTTCTGGGGCAAGCACGGCAAGCGCATCGACTGGTTCAAGCCCTTCAGCAAGGTCAAGAACACCTCCTTCGACGGCAAGGTCTCGATCAAATGGTTCGAGGACGGGCTGACCAACGTCTCGGTCAACTGCATCGACCGGCACCTGAAGAAACGCGGCAACCAGACCGCCATCATCTGGGAAGGCGACAATCCCTACGACGACAAGAAGATCACCTACAACGAGCTTTACGAGCATGTCTGCCGGCTCGCAAATGTGATGAAGAAGCACGGCGTCAAGAAGGGTGATCGAGTCACCATCTACATGCCGATGATCCCGGAAGCCGCCTATGCGATGCTGGCCTGCACCCGCATCGGCGCCATCCACTCGATCGTCTTCGGCGGCTTTTCGCCGGATGCGCTGGCCGGCCGCATCGTCGATTGCGAATCGACCTTCGTCATCACTGCCGACGAAGGCCTGCGCGGCGGCAAGGTCATTCCGCTTAAGGAAAACACCGACAAGGCGATCGACATCGCCGCCAAGAATTTCGTCATGGTCAAGAACGTCGTCGTCGTGCGCCGCACCGGCGGCAAGGTCGGCTGGGCGCCGGGACGCGACGTCTGGTATCACGACGAAGTCGCGACGGTGAAGGCCGAATGCAAGCCGGAGAAGATGAAAGCCGAGGATCCGCTGTTCATCCTCTACACCTCCGGCTCGACCGGCAAGCCGAAGGGTGTGCTGCACACCACCGCCGGCTACCTTGTCTACGTCTCGATGACGCACCAATATGTCTTCGACTACCATGACGGTGACATCTACTGGTGCACCGCCGATGTCGGCTGGGTGACCGGCCACAGCTACATCATCTACGGCCCGCTCGCCAACGGCGCCACCACGCTGATGTTCGAAGGCGTGCCGAACTATCCGTCGCAGTCGCGCTTCTGGGACGTCATCGACAAGCACAAGGTCAACATCTTCTACACCGCGCCGACGGCTCTGCGCGCGCTGATGGGCGCTGGCGATGCGCATGTCACCAAGACATCGCGCAGATCGCTGCGCGTGCTGGGTTCGGTGGGCGAGCCGATCAACCCGGAAGCCTGGGAGTGGTATTTCAACATCGTCGGCAACGGCAAGGTGCCGATCGTCGACACCTGGTGGCAGACCGAGACCGGCGGCATCCTGATCACGCCGCTGCCGGGTGCCACCGACCTCAAGCCAGGTTCGGCGACGCGGCCCTTCTTCGGCGTCAAGCCGCAGCTGGTCGACGGCGAGGGGAAGGTGCTGGAGGGGGCGGCCGACGGCAATCTGTGCATCACCGATTCCTGGCCCGGCCAGATGCGCACCGTCTACGGCGATCACGAGCGCTTCATCCAGACCTATTTTTCCACCTACAAGGGCAAGTACTTCACCGGCGATGGCTGCCGCCGTGACGCCGACGGCTATTACTGGATCACCGGCCGCGTCGACGATGTCATCAACGTCTCCGGCCATCGCATGGGCACGGCCGAAGTCGAATCCGCACTGGTCAGCCACGACAAGATTTCCGAAGCCGCCGTCGTCGGCTACCCGCACGACATCAAGGGCCAGGGCATCTACTGCTACGTCACGCTGATGGCCGGCGAGCAGCCCGGCGAGGAATTGCGCAAGGAGCTGATCGCTCATGTCCGCAAGGAGATCGGCGCCATCGCTTCGCCCGACAAGATCCAGTTCGCGCCTGGCCTGCCGAAGACGCGCTCGGGCAAGATCATGCGCCGCATTCTGCGCAAGATCGCCGAGGACGACTTTTCAGCCCTCGGCGACACCTCGACACTGGCCGACCCGGCCGTCGTCGAAGACCTGATCGCCAACCGGCAGAACAAGAAGGCTTGATGCAAACCGGGACTGCACTGGGTTCCGTTACTGAGCTTTGGCGCTATCCGGCGAGCTCGCTCGCCGGCGAACGGCTCGATGCGATCCTTGTCGGTTCGGAAAGCATCGACGGCGACCGCCTGTTCGGTCTGGTCGATGCCACCGACAACGAGATCGCACGACCGGACCGCGAGGCGAAATGGCACAAGGTGCCGCGCATCCGCACCCGGCTGTCGCCGGCCCGCGAACTCGAGATCGCCGTTCCGGGCGGCGGCTGGCTGGCTGCGCCGGGGATCGAGAGCGACCGCGCGGTGTCGGCCTATCTTGGCTTCGAGGCCTCGATCCGGCCGTTTCGCCGGGAGAATGCCGCGCCTGACTATTCCGGCCCGCTGACGGCGGAGCGTTATCGCAAGGCGCCGATCCATCTGTTGACCACGGCGTCGCTGGCACGCCTGAAGGCATTGCATCCGGAAGGCACCCCCGATCCGCGCCGTTTTCGCCCCAACATCGTCGTCGACATGGCGGCAATCGAAGGGGCGTTTCCCGAGACGGAATGGATCGGCCGCAAGCTGGCGATCGGCGACCTGTTGCTGACCATCTCGGAACCCTGCCGCCGCTGCGGTTTCACCATCATCGCCCAGGATGGCTTCGAAAACGATCCGGCGATCCTGCGCAATCTGGTTCGCCACAACGCGCACAATCTCGGCGTCTATTGCACGGTGGATCGACCGGCCAGCATCGAGGTCGGCGACACGATACGCTTCCTGTAAGCTACCGATACAGATCCGCCCGCGTCGGCGGCAGCCCGCTCGGGCCACGCGCGCGCTTGGTGACGACGGTCTGGAAAATCTGTGCCGAGGCGCGTTCGAAGGTGATCGAACAGCCGGTCAGATAAAGCAGCCAGAGGCGCGCCTTGGCTTCTCCTACCTCGGCGATCGCCTCGTCGAACCGCGCGTGCAGACGCTCGGCCCATAGGCGGCAGGTGCGGGCATAATGCTCACGCAGATTCTCGACATCGTAGACGAGGAAGCCGTGGGCTTCGAGATTGCCGAGCGTCATGCCGATCGTGTCGAGTTCGCCGCCGGGGAAGATGTATTTGATCAGCGCCTTGAACTCCGGACCCTTGCGCAAGGTCTTTTTCATGTCGCCCTTGCTGCGCCTGGTGATGGCGTGGTGCAGGTAGATGCCGCCGGGTTTGAGCAGGCGGTGAACGGTCGAAAAGTAGGCGGCGTGGTTGGCGAGGCCTAGATGCTCGAACATGCCGATCGACGATATCTTGTCGAAGCTACCGGTAAGCTCGGCGTAGGATTTTATTTCAATCGTGATCTTGTCCTCCAGCCCCTCGGCGCGAATGCGCTCACGGGCGAGTTGCGTCTGGGCTTCCGACAACGAGACACCGTGGCCGACGACGCCGTAGTTCTTCGCGGCATGGATCAGCATCGCTCCCCAGCCGCAGCCGATGTCGAGCAGCCTCTCGCCGGGCTTCAGCCGCAGCTTGCGGCAGATATGGTCGAGCTTGTCGATCTGCGCCTGGTCGATGCTGTTGGCGAAATCCTTGAAGTAGCCGCAGCTGTAGACCATGCGCTCGTCGAGGAAGAGCCGATAGAAGGCGTTCGAAATGTCATAGTGATGCTGGATCGCTTCCTGGCTCGAACCGCTGACATAAGGATTGCGCCCCGAAAGATCGGTCCGCGCCGTCATCTGTTTCCTTGAAAACAGCACGGCTGGCAGATCACGCAGGATCGCCATCTTCGGCAGCGACTTGATCTTGGTTCTGAGCCTGCCTTGCGACGGCAGGGCGTAGAAATCGAAAATCGTCCCGTCTTCGATGTCTATCGTCTTGGAAATCCACATCTCGATCAGCGTCGACAGGGACGGTCGCTTCACCATCTGCCAGACGATGTCCTGATCGTTGACAGTGAGCACAGGGCCGGTGGCGGGGCCAATGCGCTCGCCGGTCCAGAGCTTGACAGCAAAGCCCGGCTTCAGCGTTTCAACAACCGTTCGAACGATCCGCGCGGCCTTGTCGTTGGCGTCCATGCTTCCTCCCCAAAGCCAGAGCGCCAATGTTGTCTGTTTGCCCCTGGACTGCAAGCCGCCCGTCTGGCCAGCCTGTCTGGAAAGACACACACCCTGCTTTTTGAGGGTGGCACCTTGCCATTTCTCAAATGAGACCCCATCATCTCAGTGTGTTCAACAGATCGAAAGGAGGTGATCCGATGTCGAGTGATTTCGTTTTCCAGAACGTGGCCTCAGCGGATTGCACTTTCGGGAAGCAGTCTTCCCGTTAAGGCGCGAGATGCGCGGCGGAGGACCTCTTGGGTCATCGCCTAGGGCCGCGCCACGGACGGAAACACGGAAGGCCGCCAGCTTCGAAAGAAGCGGCGGCCTTTTACGTTTGCGGATTACTGGGTCAATGCGACCTTTTCGGTGTTGCGGATGATTTCCTGAAAGGCGTCGTTCAATTCGGCCCCGGTGGACACCTCGAAGAAATGTCTCTTGGCGGCGGAGGCGTCTTTCGATGAACAGCCTTTCAGCACCGCCTTTGCCTGGTCCCGCTCGGTTGCCGACATGTCCTTGTTGTTCAGATCGAAGCCGATGGTGAAAATCTCGATGCCGTCATTTTTCATGTTGCCGCACAGCGTTTCGGCGTTGCCGCGCGCAAGGTTGCCCTGGCTGTTGTAGCTGCCCCCGGCACCAGCGAAGGCGGTGTTGAATTGGCCATCGGTCATCAGGATCGCGACCTTGGCGATCTTCTTCGCGTCGGCATCCGAGGCGCCTTTGCCGAGACCGGCATTCTTGATCGCAGTGCGCCATTGCGGCGACAGCATGTAGTAGGTCCACTGAATGGCGATCGCGCCGGCCGTATAACCATCGGCCTGGAAGTCGTCGATCGAACCAAGCAATGCTTCGGAATCGGCAGTCAACGGAATCACTTCCGCATCAGGGCACCTGTTCATTCCTCCGCCATCGAGATGATCATCCCGATTGACCAAGGCATAATATTTCTTGCCGTTCCTGTCGGTGCGAACAGTGTCTGGGCCATCGGCGCTCATATCCGCGTTGCCGTTCTTGTCCTTGCGCTCCGTGGTGCAGTTGTCGGGATGTGGCATCGCCGCGCCGACGATGGAGGTGTAGTCGCTGAAGGAGGGCAGCAGATTTTTGCCCGTCTTGGCGACGAGAAGCGGACTGCCGGCGACGGGTGGCAGCTCAGAGCTCCCTTGCTTCTCGGCATAGACGTTTTCCGCCAGCTTGCCGGCGTTCACCCCTGATGCGTAAGGCACAATCGCGACGCGGATGCGGGGGTTCTTCGGATCCTGGTTCTGCAGCATCGTCAGAACGGCGTTTTTTGCAGCTGCTCTCAGATCGCGGATTTTGTCGACCTTGCCGCGCTTCCTCATCGATCCTGTTATGTCGAGCATCATCGCCACTTCGACGGTCTTGTCCGAATAGAGCGCCGTCGTTGAAGCGGTGACGCGCTTCATGTCACCCATGCCAAGAATCGGGAAATACAGGGCGACGTCGACATGGGCGTCCGCCTGGACCGTCTTGGCGGTCTTGCTGACAATCAGGCTGTCGAGCACGATCTGATCGACCCGCAGGATGCCGGCCTGGCTGTTGGCGTCGAGAAAGGCCTGCACCGATTTGTTGGCGTCGGCTTCCTTGATGACGCCGGTCGTCAGGTCGCGCGCCGTCGACGTGACCGCGGCGTCGACCACGCCCTGAAGGCTCGATCTGGCATTGTACAGCTGCGAGACGTTGACGGAAAAGCCGACGCTCAGCGCCAAGACCGAGGCAGCAAGGCCGAACAGGACTGCGAAATTTCCACCGCGATCCCTGGCGAACCCGCCGACCGCGTGAACAAGACCCCCGTAATTCCGCATCCTACAGCCTCCACTCGCCTCGGCCTCGTCGCCGCAGGAAGGACAATGCAGGATTCCAGCCGGATGACGCCGCCGCGCCCTGGAGGGCTGGCTGCTCAACACCAACGCATTGTTTTTGTTTGGTTTCGAGCTTCACAAAGGTGAACGATTGGTAAACAAAAAGACACGGCCGCGGCTTCGTTTACAAACCGCTTACCATCATCTGACCTAAGATCGCAGGAATGCCCGATGACGTCCTGTTGCGGCACAGGGCTTGTGTGCCGAAGCGGACCAGATGTTCCGAGACCGTAGAACGTGTTTAGGCCAGCATCCGTGCGCTGACCGTCCTGTCGATGCCGTGATAGGGCGGGTTGAACAAATTGCCTTCCTGTTCGTAGGTCCACACCTTGAACAGGCTGAGCCGGTGCGGGCCGAAGCTGTGCAGCAGCGGCACGTCGGTGGCGTCACGGCCGCGCGCGATGACGACGCGGCCGGTCCTCGGCGTGTTGTGGCGGGCATCGAACGTGTACCATTTGCCGTCGAGGAACACTTCCAGCCAAGCCGAGAAGTCCATCGGCGCCGGATCGACCGGCACGCCGATGTCGCCGAGATAGCCGTTCACATAGCGCGCCGGAATGTTCATGCAGCGGCACAGCGTGATCGCCAGATGGGCGAAGTCACGGCAGACGCCGACCCGTTCCTCATGCGCCTGCGCCGCGGTGCGGGTCGAGCGTGCATAGCCGTAGCCGAAGGACAGCCGGTTGTGGACATAATCGACGATAGCCTGCACGCGGGCCCAGCCCGGCGGGACATGGCCAAAGAGCTGCCAGGCCAGGCCGCTCAGATGATCCGTCTCGCAATAGCGGCTGCCCAGCAGATAACCAAGCACCTCGTCGGGCAATTCCGCCACCGGCACTTCCCTGGCCAGCGTGTTGACCTCGTCAGTGTCGCCGCTGTCCTCGACGACCGCATCGTAAAGGATGCGAAAGCCGCCGGCGGGGGCGGTGAAGCGGCGGCAGGCATTGCCGTACAGATCGTGGTAGAGCTTGGTCGGCACCGACGGCGAGGTCAGCACGCGCGTCTGCCGCTTGATGTCGGCCTGGCGGTCCTTGTGGATCTCAAGCAGCGAAATCACCGGGGTGGCCTCGGTGCATTCGATGGCGATTTCGTAGCCGAGCCGGATCAGCATCGCAGTCCCCCTTCGATCGTCGCGAAAAACAGTTTTGCTCAAACGCGAAAAGACTGGCGTGGTTCCCTGGGCCGATTGAAAAGCCCGGCCCATGTCTTCCCCTGCCGTGGCCGAGACGTTAGGTTCGGGAACGCCACAAGCGCTCCCCCGGACTCAAGGAAAATCATGTATTCAGGCAGAAAATTCGCGGCCTTCCTCTTCGATATGGACGGCACGCTCATCAATTCCATCGCCTCGGCGGAACGGGTGTGGAGCGATTGGGCAAGCCGCCAGGGCCTCGACGTTGCCGCCTTCCTGCCGACTATCCATGGCGTACGGGCGATCGAGACCATCACCGGCCTGGCACTCCCGGGCGTAGACCCGGCGTACGAGGCTGATCTGCTGCTGAAGGCCGAGGCAGCCGATCTGGACGGCATTCTCCAGATCGCCGGCGCGGCGGCGTTTCTCAATTCGCTGCCGCCCGAGCGCTGGGCGATCGTGACCTCAGCGCCGCGTGAACTGGCGCTGTTGCGCATGCAGGCCGCCGGCATCCCTGTCCCTTCCGTCCTCGTCGCGGCGGAAGATGTCTCCTGCGGCAAGCCGGCGCCCGATTGCTTCCGGCTTGGCGCGGAACGGCTGGGCTTCGATGCGCGCGACTGCCTCGTGTTCGAGGATGCTCCGGCTGGCATCACCGCAGCCGAGGCGGCGGGCGCGGCGGTCATGGTCATCAACGCCACGCACAAGCATCCCTTGCCAACGCAGCATGCCGCGATCGCAGGCTACGACACGGTTGGCATCACCATCGACGAGCATGGCTGGATCGCGCTGGAACCGCAGCGCAGCGCCGCCTAAAGATGTAGCGCAACGCCGTCTAAAGGTGTGTTGAGATTCAGGTCAGGCTGAGACGAAAGCGTTGGTTTCCGAGAACCGGAGCAGAGCGTACTAAAGTACGTGAGCACCGGAAGCGCAGGAAACCAACGCTTGCAGGCCAGCATCACCTGAATATCAACATACCTTAGAAGTCGCTGGTCAGGCCCTTGACCTCCCAGTCGCCATAGCGGCCGGGCTCCTTGCCGCCACGGCCGCCGATTTCCTTCGGCGCTGCCGCTTCTTTCTCCAAATATTTTACACGCCTTGCTTCGGCCTCCGCGAGCGCCCGTCTGGCTGCCGGCGTCAGCGCCTTTGGCGAGGGATCATGGCCAAGGTCGGCATCGATTTTACTGGTTTCGTCGTTCACGCGATACTTCCAACGGATTGAAACAGGAACTGGCGTTTCCCATCATATAGCGATGAACGCACGACTATCGACCCCCTTTCACCACCAGTTGGACAGGAGCAGACGATGAACACCATCCGCACCGCCATGCTTCTTGCCGCGATAACCGCACTGTTCATGGGCGTCGGCTTCTTGATCGGCGGATCGGGCGGCATGATGATCGCTTTCCTGTTCGCCGCCGGCACCAATCTGTTCAGCTACTGGAACGCCGACAAGATGGTGCTGTCGATGAACCGCGCCGTCGAGGTCGACGAAAGGAACGCGCCCGAATATTACGCCATCGTCCAGTCGCTGGCCAAACAGGCCGACCTGCCGATGCCGAAGACCTATCTGATCGACAATCCGCAGCCGAACGCCTTCGCCACCGGCCGCAACCCGCAGAACGCCGCGGTCGCCGCCTCCACCGGCCTTTTGCAGGCGCTGACGCATGAAGAGGTCGCCGCGGTCATGGCGCACGAGCTCGCCCATGTGCAGCACCGCGACACGCTGACCATGACGATCGTCGCCACCTTTGCCGGCGCCATCTCGATGCTCGGGAATTTCGCCTTCTTCTTCGGCGGCAATCGCGACAACGACGACAACAACAACAACCCGTTCGGCTTTGTCGGCGTGCTGGCGGCGATGATCGTGGCGCCCTTTGCCGCGATGGTCGTGCAGATGGCGGTCAGCCGCACCCGCGAATACGAGGCCGACCGGCGCGGTGCCGAAATCTGTGGACACCCGCTCTGGCTGGCGTCGGCCCTTGACAAGATCGCCCGCGGCGCCGAACGCATCCGCAACCCCGATGCCGAGCGCAATCCGGCAACCGCGCATCTCTTCATCATCAATCCTCTTTCCGGCGAGCGCATGGACAGTCTGTTTTCCACCCACCCAAGCACAGAAAACCGCATCGCCGCCTTGCAGGCGATGGCGCAGCAGATGCAAGGCAGCGAAACCCAGGCCGCTCCGCGCCAGGCGCCACGGCAGGCGGACGAACAGCGGCCATCCGGCCCGTGGGGCGAGGCCGCGCAGCCCGAGCAGCCGGCGGAGCCCGCCAGGCCGAAATCCAACCCGTGGGGCCGCAACCCGACCGGACCCAAGGGCCGGTGGTCGTGAGCGTGGCGGACAGAGGACCTCGACGCACGGTTTCAGGTGATCAGGAACACAAGGACGGCGGCGACTTCGTTGCCGGCCTCGCCGCACGCAAGGCGGCGGCGCGCCTGCTTGCCGCCGTCATCGACGCCAGGACGCCGCTCGACGGCCTGACCGATCACGAAAACGGCCACCCGCAATACAGGGCGCTCGATTTGCGCGATCGCGGCCTCGTGCGCGCCATTCTGGTCACCGCGCTACGCTATCG
Source organism: Mesorhizobium sp. Root695 (assembly GCF_001428185.1). Classification (NCBI taxonomy): domain Bacteria; kingdom Pseudomonadati; phylum Pseudomonadota; class Alphaproteobacteria; order Hyphomicrobiales; family Phyllobacteriaceae; genus Mesorhizobium; species Mesorhizobium sp. Root695. The sequence goes on from NZ_LMHO01000034.1 coordinate 80,391, forward strand.
CATGACCATATCAGGGCTGCTGGCGCGACGCCTGGAGAAGCCGCTGCCGCCCAATGCCACTGCTTTGTCGCACATCTTGCATGTGGCGGCGGCCCAGATCCTGTTCCTCGACATCCCCGACAGCGCCGCAGTCGACCTGGCCGTGACCCACGCCAAGTCCGATCCGCGCACGGTGCGCTTCTCCGGCCTCGTCAATGGCGTGCTGCGCACGCTCGCGCGCGCCAAGGAAACGGAATTGCCTGCCGCCCTTGCCGCCACCGACGAAGCGCCCAAATGGTTTTCCGACCGGCTGAAGTCCACCTATGGCCCTGAGAAGGCCAGGCAGATCCTGGCAGCCCACCGCGTTGAGGCGCCGGTCGATTTCTCGGTCAAGGCCGATCCCGAGCTTTGGGCCGAAAAGCTCGGCGGCATCGTTCTGCCGACCGGCACGGTCCGGGTGGAAAAGCTTGTTGGACCCGTCATCGAATTGCCCGGCTTTGCCGAGGGCGCCTGGTGGGTCCAGGATGCCGCGGCCAGTCTGCCGGCCCGGCTGTTCGGCGATGTCAGGGGGCTTCGTGTCGCCGATCTCTGCGCAGCTCCCGGCGGCAAGACCGCTCAGCTCATTCTCGCCGGCGCCAAGGTCACCGCCGTCGACACCTCGAAAAACCGGCTAATGCGGCTGACGCAGAACCTCGACCGCCTCGGCCTGTCCGCCGAGATCGTCCCGGCCGACCTGCTCAAATACGAGCCGAAGGAATTGTTCGACGCCGTTCTTCTCGACGCGCCCTGCTCGTCGACCGGCACGGTGCGGAGGCATCCCGACGTGCCATGGACCAAGACGGCGGCCGATGTCGAGAAACTCGCCGACCTGCAACGCAGGCTGCTCGCCCGCACTGTTACGCTGGTGAAACCCGGCGGCAGGATCGTCTTTTCCAACTGCTCGCTCGACCCGCTCGAAGGCGAGGATCTCCATCGCGCCTTTCTGGCCGGCAGGGCTGACATAGCCAACGATCCGCTGCGGCAAGGTGAGATTGCCGGCATCGATCCGTTCCTGACGCCGCAAGGCACGCTGCGCACCACGCCCGCCGACCTGGACCTCGGCGCGCCGGAGCGCTCGGGCCTCGACGGCTTCTTCGCCGCCCGGATGCGTCGAGCCGGCTAATGTATGCCGCAGCGGTTTTGGGGCAACGACATATGTGAAACACAACCCTGAGGTGCTTCGCATCGGATTACAGCGGCGCGCTTTGGGATTTAACTGACTGGATTTAATGACTTTTTTAGGGAGGCTCGGGGGCAAAACCGGGTGAACCGGCACGGTCCCGTGGAATTCGCCTTCGCACGAGTCGTTCAATCATGTAAACTCGGCGCCGGGGTAGAGGACGATCAGGAGGGGTTTTGGCACTTGCTGCCAGCAGCACGACGCGTCTGTGGACGCTTGTCGCGAAGGAGTTCTGGCGCAAGACGCGCCGACGCCTGCGTGCCGGGCCTGTCTATCGCTGGCGCTATTCCGGCCGCACGCCCGAACGTGTGCTCATAGCGCCGCCTGACCTGCGCCTCGCCGACCCGCAGATTGCACTCGAGATTTATTACGGCCGCTATCCCCTGTCGGGACATCTGGTCGAGACCGGGGGCAAGTCGCCTTTCCAGATCACCGTACCCAATCACGGCTGGCAGAAGACGCTGCACGGTTTTCGCTGGCTGCGCCATATGCGCGCCGCCGGCACCGAGCTTGCAGCCGCCAATGCCCGCGCCCTGGTCTCCGACTGGATCGCCATGCATGGCAGCCATATTTCCGGCATCGCCTGGGAGCCAGGCACTACGGCCAAGCGCATCATCGCCTGGCTGCAGCACTCCTCCGTCGTGCTGCAGGGGGCCGAGTTCCCCTTCTACCGCGCTTTCCTGAAGTCGCTCGCCATCCAGATCCGCTACCTCCGGTCGATGGCGCGCGAAATGCCCGACGGCAAGGACAGGCTGCGGGCCCGCATCGCGCTCGCCTTCGCCGCGTTGTCCCTGCCGGCGCCGGCATCGGCACTGCGCGGCGCAACCCGAAACCTTGCCGAGGAACTCGACCGCCAGATCCTCGCCGACGGCGGGCACATTTCGCGCAATCCGATGGTCGTCCTGGAAATCCTCGCCGACCTTCTGCCGCTGCGCCAGACCTATGCCAACCAGGCGGAGACGCCGCCGCAGGCACTGATCGGCGCCATCGACCGCATGCTGCCGGCGCTGCGCTTCTTCCGCCATCAGGACGGCAGCCTCGCCCGCTTCAACGGCATGGGCGCCACCATCCACGACCGCATCGCCACCATCCTGCGCCACGACGATACCGCTGGCGCGCCCCTGCTGCATGCGCCGCATTCCGGCTATGAGCGCCTGTCGATGGGTGGCAGCACGGTCATCGCCGACACCGGCCTGCCGCCGCCGGTCGACGTGTCCAACGCAGCACACGCCAGCTGCCTCGCCTTCGAACTGTCGTCCGGCCGCCAGCACTACATCGTCAACGCCGGCATCGACACCTATGGCGCAGCTGAATTCCGGCCGCTGGCGCGCGCCACCGCCGCGCACTCGACCGCCACCATCAACGACACCTCGTCGGCACGCTTCAGCCATTCGCTGCGCGTCAACGACCTGCTCGGTTCGCCGTTGATCGGCGGCCCGCAGCATGTGCAGTGCAAGCGTACCGACCAGAAGGGCGTTCAGGGGTTCATCGCCCGCCACGACGGCTATGTCCCGCGCTTCGGCTTCCTGCATGAGCGCGAGCTGAAACTGTCGGCGAACGGCAATGTGCTGGCCGGCAGAGACCGTTTCCAGCGCCCCGGCAACGCTGCAATCCGCAACAACGGACGCGACTTCGTCACCATCCGCTTCCACGTCCACCCCGACATCAACCTCCTGCAGGACGAGCATGATCGCCTGGTGCTGGCCGCAGATCAGGCCGACACCTGGGTGTTCACATCAGCCGAAGTGGTGCCGGAGGTCGAGGAATCGATCTATTTCGCCGGTCTCGGCGGCCCCCGCCGCAGCCGCCAGATCGTGCTAGCCTTCAAGGCCTCGGAAGTCGCCGAAGTCCACTGGCAGCTGACGCGCACCCGCATAGCCGGTTACCCGGAAAACAACTGAGCTTGCCTGACCGCCGGTTTGATTTCCGGGCGGCATGTGCTACGGGCGCGGGCATCCATCACACAAGCCGTGAAAGGCCGCCAGCCCATGGCCGTCGCCGCCAAGAACATTCCCGCACCTGACCTCGTTCCCGTGCGTCGCGCCCTGCTCTCCGTCTTCGACAAGACCGGCCTCATCGATTTCGCCACGGCGCTGGCAGCAGCTGGTGTCGAACTGGTCTCGACCGGCGGCACGGCAAAGGCGATCGCTGAAGCGGGCCTGGCGGTGCGCGACGTCTCCGAGCTCACCGGTTTTCCCGAGATCATGGATGGCCGCGTCAAGACCTTGCATCCCAGCGTGCATGGCGCGCTGCTGGGCGTGCGCGACGACCCGGAGCATTCCGCGGCAATGCGCAAATACGGCATCGAGCCGATCGATCTCGTCGTCTCCAATCTCTATCCGTTCGAGGAGGTCCGCCGCTCCGGCGCCGACTACGCATCGATCGTCGAGAACATCGATATTGGCGGGCCGGCGATGATCCGCGCCTCGGCCAAGAACCACGCCTATGTCGCCATCGTCACCGATCCCGGCGACTACGCCTCGGTGCTGAACGCGCTGGAGATGAACATCGGCTCGCTGTCGCTGGATTTCCGCAAGAAGCTGGCGGCCAAGGCCTTTGCCCGCACCGCCACCTATGACGCTGCGATCTCCGGTTGGTTCGCCGAAGCGCTCGAGATCGAGCATCCGACATGGCGCGCCTTTGGCGGCAGGCTTGTCGAGGTGATGCGCTACGGCGAGAACCCGCATCAGAGCGCCGGCTTCTACGTCAACGGCGACAAGCGGCCGGGCGTCGCCACGGCGCGCCAGCTGCAGGGCAAGCAGCTGTCCTACAACAACATCAACGACACCGACGCCGCCTTCGAACTGGTCGGCGAATTCGATCCGGCACGCTCCGCCGCCGTCGCCATTATCAAGCACGCCAACCCGTGCGGTGTCGCCGAAGGCACCTCGCTAAAGGCGGCCTACGCCAAGGCGCTCGCCTGCGACCCGGTCTCGGCCTTCGGCGGCATCGTCGCCATGAATCGCGTCCTCGACGCCGAAGCCGCCGAAGAAATCGTCAAGACCTTCACCGAGGTGATCATCGCGCCCGGCGCGACCGGCGAGGCAGCGGCGATCGTCGCGGCGAAGAAGAACCTGCGCCTGCTGGTCGCCGGCGGCCTGCCGGACCCGCGCACATCAGGCACGACGGTCAAATCCGTCGCCGGCGGCATGCTCGTCCAGGGCCGGGACAATGCCGTGGTCGACGACCTCGAGCTGAAAGTGGTGACCAAGCGCGCGCCGACGCCCGCCGAAATGGCCGACCTCAAATTCGCCTTCCGCATCGCCAAGCACGTCAAGTCGAACGCCATCGTCTACGTCAAGGACGGCGCCACCGTCGGCATCGGCGCCGGCCAGATGAGCCGGGTCGATTCCTCACGCATCGCCGCCCGCAAAGCGCTCGACGCCGCCGAGGCCGCGGGCCTTGCCGAACCGCTGACCAAGGGTTCGGTCGTCGCCTCCGACGCTTTCTTCCCCTTCGCCGATGGATTGCTGTCGGCGATCGCCGCCGGCGCCACCGCCGTCATCCAGCCCGGCGGCTCGATGAACGACAAGGACGTCATCGCCGCCGCCGACGAGCACGGCATCGCCATGGTGTTTACGGGTGTGAGGCATTTCAGGCATTAGCGCCCTTTCCTTCTCCCTTGGGAGAGAAGGGAAGAGCGGCTATTCGCTTGGCCGGTCCGCCGGATAGGGCGTCTTGATCAGGATCGCCATGCCGACCCCAAGGAACAGCACGATCACCGCCATGCCGAGCCGCGCCGAGCCGCTGGCCAGGGTGACGGATGCGACCATGAACGGCGCCAGGAAACTGGTCGCCCGCCCGGCCAGCGCATAAATGCCGAAATAGCGGCCGGATTCTGCCGCCGTGACGCTGCGCGCCATGTAGGACCGCGACGACGCCTGCACCGGCCCGAAAGCCACGCCGATCAGCAGGCCGAAAAAGATGTAGGCCTTTTCCGCCGCCGTGCCGAACAGGCCGCCACTGTCCGGTCCAGGCATCATCCAGAGGCCGAACAAAGTGTAGCCCGGTCCGGTCGAGACGATGCCGATCGTGGCGATGCTGAGCAGGACCAGCGAAATCATCACGATGGTTTTTGAGCCAAGCGCCATGTCGAGACGGGCTGCAACCAGGCAGCCGAAGATGGCGACGACGTTGAGAATGATGCCGAAAATACCGATCTCCGTGATCGACCAATGGAACATTGCAGCCGCAAAAGTGCCACCCAGCGCCAGCAGCGCATTGACTCCGTCCTGATAGATCATGCGGGCGACAAGGAAGCGGAAGATGCCGCTGCGCTTGCGCACCTCACCCAGTGTTACTTTCAGCTCCGCCAATCCCTCTCGCACCGCCGGACCGATCGGCAGGCCCTTGATGGCATCGGGGGTGAAGAAGAACATCGGCAGGATGAACAGGAAGTACCAGCCGGCCGACAAAGGCCCGGTGGCGCGTGCATCCTCGCCGAGCTTCGGGTCGAGCCCGAACAGCGGCTCGATGCCGATGATCGTCTTGCCGGTCTCCGGCGAACCGGCCATGCAGGCGACGACGAAGATCAGCGCAATCATGCCGCCGAGATAACCAAGGCCCCAGGCCATGTTGGAAATCCGGCCGATCTCGCTCTTCGGCACCAGCCGCGGCATCATCGAATCGTTGAACACGGTCGAAAACTCGGCCGCGACCGATGCCAGCGAGAACAACAGCACGACCAGGAAAAGGTTAGAGCCGGGGGCCGCGAACCACAACAGGCAAAGGCTTGTGATCTTGACCGCGGCGAAAAACGCGATCCACGGCTTGCGCGGTCCGGTCTGGTCGGCGATCGAGCCGAGGATCGGCGACAGCACGGCGATGACAAGGCCGGCCGCGGCGATGCCGTAGCCCCAGGCCGCCTGGCCGGTTTCCGGATTGCTGGCCATGCGCGAGACGAAGTAGGGCCCGAAGATGAAAGTGGTGACGACCGTGAAGAACGGCTGCGCCGCCCAGTCGAACAGCATCCATCCCCAGATGCCGCGCCCGGACGCGCGCTGCACTGCTACCTCGGTCATGTCCCCTCCGATCGCCTCATGTCGCTGGCGGCTCGCGCCATGTCTGCATGTTTTCCGATGGGCACGCAAACGAACAAGCGTCGCGTCGCCGTTCATTGGCTTGTCCCCTTGATTTCCGAGTGAACGGGGCATGGGCGCCAACCCCGACCTCCCCCTTGTAGGTCGGACCGAGGGTCCGGGTGGGTCCGGCGCCACCCCCCACCCCGCTGCTTCGCAGCGACCTCCCCACAAGCGGGAGGGTAACGCCAGGCTTCGAGACTACATCCCCGTAAGATCGCTGATCAGCCCCGACGCGACCGACAGCCGCGACACGGTGATGTCGCCGCCCTCGGTCAGCGCCTGCAGCCTCTCGCGGATGCGCGCCACCCGCTCGCCACCGGCTTCCAGCCAGGCCGCCACCGGATCGGCCGTCTTGGCGTGGCCGGTGAGTGCCGCCACCGCGATGCCGCGCCGTGCCGCGCCGATCGTATCGGTGGCGCGCGAAAGCGCCATCTGATCGTAGTAGTCCGAGGGCGTTATCGAGCGTGCCGCGTCCTCGACACGCGGGATGCGGAAGGCATCGCTGACCGCGAAGAACGCCTTGGCAGCGGCGACGATGTCGGCGCCGGCGGTGCGTGCCGTCAGCGCGATGTCGGGGATGAGTTCCGCCACCTCGCTCAGCGCCAGCTGTTCGGCCAGCCTTTCTGGCGCGCCGCTCTTGAACAGCCCGTGGCGTTTCTCTTCGATCCGCTCGCGCGAGAAGGCCGGCAGCAGCGAAACGAGCTTGGGTTCCAGCGCCTTGCGGGCTTCCTGCAGCTCAGTGATGCGCTGGCCAAGGGGTGCCGTGCCGGCATCGTTCTTCAGGTACCAGCCGCTGGTCACGTAGATCAGCCGGCTGACCATCTGATAGAGATCGAGCTGCACCTGGCCGTCGATCTGGTTGTCGAGCGCGTCGATCTCGCGATAGAGCGCCGGCAGCGCAAAACCGTCGCGCACGACGGCGAAAGTACGCACCACGTCGGCGGCGGTGCACCCCGTGGCTTCCTGCAGCCGGTCGACGAAGGACGGGCCGCCGCGATTGACCAGATCGTTGGCGACGACCCGGGTGATGATCTCGCGGCGCAGCCTGTGGCCATGGATCTCAGTGGCGTATTTCTTCGCCATCCGGTCCGGGAAATAGCCCATCAGGTCGCGGTCGAAATGCGCATCGTCCGGCACGTCGCTGGCGACGACGTCGGAAAACAGCACGATCTTGGCATAGGCGAGCAGAACGCCGAGCTCGGCCCGTGTCAGCGGTTCGCCGCGCGCTTCGCGCTCGGCAAGTGCCGCAGGCGACGGCAGCGTCTCCACGGCACGGTCGAGCAGGCCGCGTGCCTCCAGCGCCGTCATGAAACGGCTTTGGTGCGCGATGTCGGCAAGGCCGCGCTTGCGGGCGATCGAAAGCGCCAGCGTCTGCTGGTAGTTGTTGGACAGCACCAGCGAGCCGACCTCCTCGGTCATCTCGGCCAGCAGCTTGTTGCGTGCCGGCCGCGTCAACGATCCCTTGCGCATGGCGGACGCCAGCGCGATCTTGATGTTGACCTCGACGTCGGAGCAGTTGACGCCGCCAGAATTGTCGATGGCGTCGGAGTTGCAGCGGCCGCCATTCAGGCCGAACTCGATGCGCGCCCGCTGCGTGACGCCGAGATTGGCGCCCTCGCCGATGACCTTGGCGCGCACGTCGAGCGCGGTGATGCGGATAGCGTCATTGGCTCGGTCGCCGACCTCGGCATTGGTTTCGGTGGATGCCCGCAAATATGTGCCGATGCCGCCGAACCAGAGAAGATCGACCGGCGCCTTGAGGATGGCGGTCATGATCTCGACCGGCGTGGCGGTGGTTTTGCCCAGGCCGATCGCCGCCGCTGCTGCCGCCGGCAAGGTGATCGACTTCTGGTTGCGCGAGACGATGATGCCGCCTTCCGACAGTTTCGTCTTGTCGTAGTCCTGCCAGCTCGAACGCGGCAAAGCGAACATGCGCTCGCGCTCGGCCATCGAAGCCGCCATGTCGGGATCGGGATCGATGAAGATATCGCGATGGTCGAAGGCGGCGATCAGCCTGGTCTTCGGCGACAACAGCATGCCGTTGCCGAACACGTCCCCCGACATGTCGCCGACACCGACGACGGTGAAGGGCGAGGTCTGGATGTCGCGGTTGATCTCGCGGAAATGCCGCTTGACCGCCTCCCAGGCGCCCTTGGCGGTGATGCCCATCTTCTTGTGGTCATAACCGGCCGAGCCGCCGCTGGCGAAGGCGTCGTCGAGCCAGAAGCCATGCTTCTCGCTAATCGCGTTGGCGGTGTCGGAGAAAGTCGCCGTGCCCTTGTCGGCGGCAACGACGAAATACGGATCGTCCGGGTCGCGGCGCACGACACCAGCCGGCGGGATGACACCGTCGAGGCCGATATTGTCGGTGATCGATAGCAGGCTGGAGACGAAGTTCTTGTAGGCCGATGTGCCGGCCTCGAAGATCGCATCGCGGCTGCCGCCCACCGGCAGGCGCTTGGGGAAGAAGCCGCCCTTTGCGCCTACCGGCACGATGACGGCATTCTTGACCTGCTGCGCCTTGACCAGGCCGAGCACCTCGGTGCGGTAGTCCTGGGCGCGGTCCGACCAGCGCAGGCCGCCGCGGGCCACCGGGCCGAAGCGAAGATGCACGCCCTCGACCTCGGAGCCATAGACGAAGATCTCCCGCCACGGCCGCGGCGCCGGCAAACCGTCGACCGCATGCGAATCGAGCTTGATCGCCAGCGATTGGCCTTTAGCCCTCGTATCGGCAACGAAATGATTGGTGCGCAGCGAGGCTTCGATCAGGTTGAGGTAGCGCCGGATGATGGTGTCGTCGTCGATATTCGGCACATCTTCCAGCGCCTCCTTGATCTTGGCCTTGAGATGCTTTGCCGCCACGACGCCTTCCCCTTCGGCCGTCGGACCAAGCCGGGCGATGAACAGCGCATGCAGGCCGCGCGCGATGTCGGGATAGCGATTGAGCGCGGCGGCGATGAAATCTTGGCTTTGCGGGATGCCGACCTGCTGCAGGTAGCGGCCATAGGCCCGCAGGATGGTGATCTCGCCCGACCACAGACCGGCGGTCTGGGCGAGGCCGTTATAGCCGTCATTGTCGACGTCGCCGCGCCAGACGGACAGGAAGGCGTCCTCGAACAGGGCGCCGCTGTCCGTCAAGTCGATCGGCTTGCCGTAGCTGTTTTCCAGCTCCATGTCGTGGATGAAGACCATGCCGGGCTGATCACTATTGATCATGCCGGACTGGTCGTCGCCGACCTCGAAAGTGCGTTCGCTGATGACGCGAAAGCCGATGTTTTCCAGCACCGGCACCCGACGCGACAGCGCCACCGGACTGCCATGGTGATAGATCTTCAGCGCCGCCTGGTGCGGCTTCTGCTCGGCATGGCGATAATAGTCGATGGCGATCGGATTGCTGGCGCTGATTTTGGCAATGCGCCCGGCATCGGCCAGCGCCACCGCCGCGCTGAACGAATCGCGGTAGCTTTCCGGCAGCCGCGCGGCGATGCGCTTCAACGCCTGGTCGGAGCCACTGGCCTCCGCCGCATCGGAAAGGGCATCTTCCCAGGTACGCACGATGTCGCGGATCGCCGCCTCGATCGTCGCTTGCTCGACCTTGGGCGTCTTGCCGCCGGAACGGCCGATGATGAAATGCACGCGCGCCAGCCCGCCTTCGGGGAAGGCCGGGTAGTAGGCCGACAACCGGCCTTCGAACACGGTCTTCAGATAGCTGCCGATCTTCTCGCGCACGACGCTGTCGTAACGGTCGCGCGGCACGAAGACGAGGATCGAGACGAAGCGGTCGAACTGGTCGGCGCGCACCAGCGCCCGCACGCGCGGCCGCTCGACCAGGCCGAGAATGGCGGCGGCGTGCTTCCTCAGGATCGGCACCGGCACCTGGAACAATTCGTCGCGCGGATAGCTCTCCAAAACGTTGATCAGCGCCTTGCCGGAGTGATCGTGCCGGTCGAAGCCGGACTTGGCGATGATGGTTTCGGCCTTTGATCGAAGATATGGGATCTTCATCACCGAACGCGTGTAGGCGGTCGAGGTGAACAGGCCGACGATGCGCAATTCGCCCGCCAGCGTGCCCTTTGCAGTGTAGGTCTTGATGCCGATGTAATCGAGATAGATGCGGCGATGCACGGAAGACTTTGCGTTTGCCTTGGTGACGATCAGCGGCTCTGGCCCATGCAGGAAGGCGCGGATCTCCGGCGTTGTCGTCACCGCTTCGGTGCCGCGCCTGAGCACGAGCACATCGGGGTCGGTGAGGATGCCGAGGCCGGGCTTGTCTGCGCGCTCCAGCGTGCCGCTTTCCTCGCCGCCGGTGTATTTGAACTCGCGCATGCCGAGGAAGGTGAAATTGTCGTCGCGCAGCCACTCGAGGAAGGCGATGGCCTCGGCAACGCTCTTCTTGTCGAGTGGCACGGCCGAGTAGCGGAACTCGGAAATCGCCTGATCGAGGCGGGCCAGCATCGGCTTCCAGTCGTGCACGGCGGCGTGAACCTGGCCGAGCATCTTGCGCAGCCGCTCTGTCAATCCGCTGGCCTGCTCGGCGGTCAGCCGCGGGATATGGACATGGATGACGCTCAGCCGGTCGTGGTTGCCGTCGTCCTTGGCGAAATTGCCGTCGCCGAGGATTTCATCCACACCGCCTTTGCCGTGGCGCACGACGATGACCGGATGGGTGACCAGCGTCGGTTCGCCTGATGTCTCGGTGATCTCGCCGAGGATGGAATCGAACAGGAATGGCATGTTGTCGTTGACGACGGTGATGACCGTCACCGGGCGGCCGTCTCGCACAACGCCGGAATCGGCATCGACGGCGACGACACACTCGCCTTTTTTGTGAACGGCAATCGCCCGGCCGGCGAGATCTGCGGCGCGTTCGAGGTCGGCCGCTTCATAGGTGGCGATGTCTTCAGCCGGCGCTCGGGCGAGCAGATAGTCGGCAAGCCTGGCTGGCCTTTCCTCCGCTTTTGTCGCTGCCGTGGCTTTTTTCTTCGGCTTGCTCGCGGATTTCACGCTGGCCATGACGCACTTCCCTCCCGTCAATGCTTTTACCACTATGGTAGCAGATGACCGCTGTTTGGCGACAAAGGTTTGACGGCTTGCAAAGAAATATCGGAATTCGGCAACAAGGCATCGCCCAACGAGGAGAAATGACCGATGACCGGCAAAATCACCGCGCTTGACCTTGGCCAGGCGGAGCTGAGTGAGGCGACAAAAGCCTATTTCGCCAAATGCGAAGAGAAGCTCGGCCTGGTTCCCAACGTGTTGCGCGCCTACGCCTTCGACGAGAAGAAGCTGCGTGCTTTCACCGACATGTACAATGATCTGATGCTGGGTGATTCCGGCCTGTCGAAGCTGGAACGCGAGATGATTGCGGTCGCCGTCTCCTCGATCAACCACTGCTATTATTGCCTGACCGCGCATGGCGCTGCGGTGCGTCAGCTGTCCGGCGACCCGGCGCTCGGTGAAATGATGGTGATGAATTTCCGCGCCGCCGAGCTTTCGCCGAAGCAGGCGGCGATGCTCGAATTCGCCGCCAAGCTGACGGAGGAGCCGGCGAAGGTCGTCGAGGCCGACCGGGCGGCACTGCGCAAGGCCGGCTTCACCGACCGCGACATCTGGGACATCGCCTCGACCGCGGCCTTCTTCAACATGTCGAACCGGGTGGCCGCGGCAATCGATATGCGGCCGAACGACGAATACCATGCCATGGCTCGGTGAGGCTCGGCAGCTGGAATCCAGCCAGGCCTTATATTAGCAATTTCGCATTCTCGTTACTTGTTTGCCGGTTTGGTCCGATGATCGGCAGGCGGCGTGACCGCAAGCCGGCAGTCGAAGACCGTCTTGCCGAAGGCAAGATCGAGAACATGGCGGCAGCAACCCGACCGGCGGCTATTCGATCATCGAGGCAAAGGACATCGATGACGCTGCCAGCAAGACTAGGGACTGTCCGATTCTGATGGAGCCGAACTGCAACGTCGAGATCGCGCCGATCATCAATATGATGGGCGGACGCTTCGGCTCAGGACCGCGCCGCGATGGCCGCTGCCGCGCCGGCCATGGTCGTGGCGCTGACGCGGTTGGCGATCTTCATGGCGCGCTTGCTCTTCAAAAGCTTGCGCGCCTGTGATGCAGCGAGCACCCAGGCGAGATCGATGGCGACCAGCACCACGGCCATTGTCGCCGTCAGCTCGACCCAGCCGACGATGCTGACCGAAGCAAGGTCGATGATGGTCGGCAGCAGCGCCAGGTAGAACATCATGATCTTGGGATTGCCGAGCGTCACCGCCATGCCGGCGAAGAACAGCTTTGTCGGAGAATCCTCGCGCGGCATCTCGCCCTCTTTCGCATCGACGGGGGCGGTCCACATCTTCCAGGCGAGGTAAGCGAGATAGGCAACGCCGACCCATTTCACGACTACGAAGGCGAAATGGAAGGTCTGCGCTACGACGGCCAGCCCTAACACCGCCAGCGACAGCCAGATGCCCTCGCCGATCCACATGGCGAGCAGAAACGGGAACACGTCGCGAAAGCCTTTCGCGATAACGCGCGCGACGAGGGCCGCGATCGACGGACCGGGTGAACCGGCGGCAACGAACAAAGCGCCGGCGAAGATGAGGAGCGAGGTGTGGTGCATGGCCAGGGTCTCTGGTTGAAAACCTTCGATATCAGACATTAGCGCAAGTGGCTCGGCTGCGGTAGCACCGACAAAAAGGCGCTTGTCGGTCCGGCATCCCGCGGCTAGAGAGGTCGCCGCGAAACAATTTTGAGCTTCACTTTGCCTACGTAATCGCCGGTCTCGTCAACTCCCCCGACACACTGCACAACACCGCATTCGCGGTGTCTGTTTTCATGTTCATGTGTTCTTCTGGGCGGCGGTTCGAGACCGGTTTGGCACTGCTGGACCGCTGTCGCGCGCTTTCCGCCCGTGACACCTGATTTCCAAGAACCGCAGCCTCTCGCCACGCCGTGCCCGCATGGGCATCTCGACATCGCCGACCTGGCGAACTTCCCGACGGGAAGGGCTTATCGGCATGTCTGGAATTCTGCGTATCCATTGGGCAATCGCGCCCAAGACCGCACCTCGACCGCTCATCAACTGCAATCGCTGCGGCACTGTGAAGGCCTATTGCAGCAGCGGAAAATTCCGCGTCAACGCCAATGGCAAGCGTATTGATGTGTGGCTGATCTATCGCTGCACCGACTGCAAAAATTCCTGGAATTTCGACATTTTCGAGCGCTGCAACCGCCGCGACATCGAGCCTGCCTTGCTACAGGCGCTCGAAAACAACGATTCGGCACTCTCCCGCCGCCATGCTTTCGACGTCGTTGCGCTGCGCAGCCGGGTGGGACATGTCGAGGAATTCCCCGACGTCGCCGTGCACAAGCGCAGGCTCGGCGACACCAGGGAAGCCGCGACCGTGCTGGAACTCCAGCTTGGACTCGAAATGCCGACGTCGCTCCGGCTCGATCGTTTGCTCGCCGGCGAACTCGGCATCTCGCGATCACGGCTTCAAGCGCTGGAAGAGAAACGATTGCTGATCCTTGGCCGGGACGGGGCGAAGGCCCTGCGCAAGCCGGCCCGCGAGGGCATGACGATCCACATCGATCTGTCCGGCGAGGTCGATCGGCAGACCATCATCGCGGCTGCCGGTGGGTGAACGAAAAGGGGCGGAGCACTGGTTTGCTCCGCCCCTCTCGGCTGTTGGAAAAATAGCGAGCTTACGCCGCGCCGACCGCCTTGGCTGACTTCTCGAAGCGCTTGCGCTCGTTCGGATCGAGATAGAGCTTGCGCAGACGGATGGTCTTCGGCGTCACCTCGACTAGCTCGTCGTCCTGGATCCAGGCCAAGGCCTTCTCCAGCGTCATGCGAATCGGCGGGGTCAGCTTGACCGCCTCATCCTTGCCGGCGGCGCGGATGTTGGTCAGCTTCTTGCCTTTCAGCACATTCACTTCGAGATCGTTGTCTCTGGAATGGATGCCGATGATCATGCCCTGATAGACCTTGACGCCGGGATCGATGACCATCGGACCACGGTCTTCAAGGTTCCACATGGCATAGGCCACCGCCTCGCCCTGCTCGTTGGAGATCAGCACGCCATTGGTGCGGCCCGGCAATTCGCCCTTGTAAGGCTCATAGGCATGGAACAGCCGGTTCATCACGGCGGTGCCGCGCGTGTCGGTCAACAGTTCCGACTGGTAGCCGATCAGGCCGCGCGTCGGCGCGTGGAAGACGATGCGCTGGCGGTTGCCGCCGGACGGACGCAGCTCGACCATCTCGGCCTTGCGCTCCGACATCTTCTGCACGACGATGCCGGCATGTTCCTCGTCGACGTCGATGACGACTTCCTCGACCGGCTCGAGCAGGTCGCCGTTCTCACCCTTCTGCATGACGACGCGCGGACGCGACACGGCGATCTCGAAACCTTCGCGGCGCATCGTCTCGATCAGCACGGCCAGCTGCAATTCGCCGCGGCCGGAGACGAAGAACGAATCCTTGTCCGGCGATTCCTCGATCTTCAGCGCGACATTGCCTTCGGCCTCGCGCAACAGACGGTCGCGGATGACGCGGCTGGTCACCTTGTCGCCTTCGGTACCGGCCAGTGGCGAATCGTTGACCAGGAACGACATGGTCACGGTCGGCGGATCGATCGGCTGCGCATGCAGCGGCTCGCTCACCGCCGGATCGCAGAAGGTGTCGGCGACGGTGCCTTTCGACAGGCCGGCAATGGCGACGATGTCGCCCGCCTGAGCTTCCTCGATCGGCTGGCGTTCGAGGCCGCGGAAAGCGAGTATCTTGGAAATACGGCCGGTTTCGACCAGCGTGCCGTCATGGTGCAGCACCTTGACGGGCTGGTTGGACTTCAGCGTGCCGCTCTCGATGCGGCCGGTGATGATGCGGCCGAGGAACGGATTGGCTTCCAGGATGGTACCGATCATGCGGAACGGGCCGGGATGCACGGTCGGCGCCGGCACATGCTTGATGACCAGGTCGAACAGCGGCGCCAGGCCCTGATCCTTGGGGCCTTCCGAATTTTCCGAAACCCAGCCGTCACGGCCTGAACCGTACAGAATCGGGAAGTCGAGCTGGTCGTCGGTGGCGTCGAGCGCTGCAAACAGGTCGAACACTTCGTTGACCACCTCGACATGGCGGGCGTCCGGGCGGTCGATCTTGTTGATGACGACGATCGGCTTCAGGCCGACCTTGAGTGCCTTGCCGACGACGAATTTGGTCTGCGGCATCGGCCCTTCTGCGGCGTCGACCAGCACGATGGCCGAATCGACCATCGACAGGATGCGTTCGACCTCGCCACCGAAATCGGCGTGGCCAGGGGTGTCGACGATATTGATGCGGGTATCCTTCCAGTCGACCGAGGTCGCCTTGGCAAGGATGGTGATGCCGCGTTCCTTTTCGAGGTCGTTGGAATCCATGGCGCGCTCGGCGACGCGCTGATTGTCGCGAAAGGAGCCGGATTGCCGGAGCAATTGGTCGACAAGGGTGGTTTTTCCATGGTCGACGTGCGCGATGATCGCGATATTACGGATTTTCATGTTCTGGTCTCGGAAGCGTTGCAGGCAGCAGGCCAAAAGGCGCTGCCTCTTTCGGTTGCGCGGCTCATACAGGGTTTTTCGCAGTTGCGAAAGAGGAGGCGCGACACCAAATACTCATCAAATCTTAAGCATCTGCGTGTGAGATGGTTTTGTTAACCAAGGCGGGAACCTTTCAGGGCCCGGGCAGTTCGAACGTCATGACCGATAGACTCAACCGATTCTGGCCGCTCATCGCGTCCGTTGCCTTCGCCGTCCTGCTGGCCGCAAACGCCGCGCAGTCGGCCGCGACGCAGAAGGGCGCGCGCGCAGTTGTGCAGTCCGACACGCAGACCGCCGAGCAGATCTTTGCCGATGCACCGGACGGCGTCGACCCGATGGTGACCGGCCCGGTCAGCGCCGCCTTCAAGCAGAGGCAGGTCAGCGCCAACTGCGACAGCGCCGTGTGGCCTAATATACCGATGGTCTGCTACCCGGACTAAGACGCCGCGCGCCCTGGACGCGCGACACCTTTCCAACAGAGCGCGCGCTTACGCCGACCGCACCGGGTCGAGCGTTACCTTGTAGAGCTCGTTGTCGTCGCGATCCATCAACCGCACGGTCATCTGCTCACTGGCACCGTTGATGTCGACAAGCCCGAAGAACTGCAGGCCGGCCGATGGCGGCAGGTTCTGGCCTTGCTCGGCGCTCGGCGCCTTGATGAACTTCAGCTCCGGGCCGAACGTCGTGTCGAAATCGTTCGGGCCGAACGTGCCGGCATGGATGGGACCTGAGACGAATTCCCAGAACGGATTGAAATCCTGGAACTGCGCCTTGTCCGGGTTGTAGTAGTGCGCAGCCGTATAATGCACGTCGGCGGTCAGCCAGACGGTGTTGCTGATGCCGGCATTCTTGATGAAGCGCAGCAGGTCGGCGATCTCGAGCTCGCGCCCTTTTGGCAAGCCATTGTCGCCATTGCTGACCGCTTCAGCGCCGGCCTTCTTGGCGCCATCGTCCCAGACGACGAGGCCGAGCGGCATGTCGGCGGCGATGATTTTCCAGGTCGCCTTCGAATTCGCCAGTTCGCGCTTCAGCCATTTCGTCTGCTGTTCGCCCAGCATGCGCGATTGCGGCGTCATCTCATCCTGCATGCCAGGACCGTTGGGGCCGCGATAGGAGCGCATGTCGAGGAAGAACACGTCGAGCAGCGGCCCATAGGCAATTTTGCGATAGACGCGGCCGGGCTCGGACGGTTCGTAGCGGATCGTCGTCATTTCATGGAAGGCGCGCGCCGCGCGGGCCGCCAGCACGTGGATGGATTTCTCCGTGTAGCGATTGTCGGCGCTGAGATCCTTCGAATCCGACCAGTTGTTCAGCACTTCGTGGTCGTCCCACTGGTAGAAGGTCGGGCAGATGGCGCTCAGGCCAAGCACGTTCCTGTCCATCATGTTGTATTTCCACTGGTCTCGGTATTCGTCCAGCGTCTCGGCGACCTTGCGCTTGCCGTTGATCAGCACGACGTTCTTCCACTTGCCGCCGCCGGGCAGGTCGACCTCGTCCTTCATGGCGCCGTCGGCATAGATGGTGTCACCAGAATGCAGGAAGAAGTCGGGCGTGTGCTTGCCGATCGTGGCGTAGGTCTTCATGCCGGTCTCGTCGATGCCCCAGCCCTGGCCGGCGGTGTCGCCTGACCAGGCGAAGCGGATGTCGCGCTTCGAAGCCGGCGCCGTCCTGAAGCGCCCGGTGATCGGCTCGGAAACGGCGTTGATGTCGGCGAGATCGGCTGATGTCATGCGGTAGAAGATGTCCTGATCGGAAGCGAGGTCGGTGAGCAGCCGCTTGACCGTGTAGTCGCTGGCCGGCGAGGTATCGAGCGGCGCCAGGCGTGTCGCATTGGCGAAATTCTCCGTCGACGACACCTCGAACATGACGCGCGACGGGCGGTCGGTGCGCGTCCACACCATGCCGCTGGTTGCGTCGACATCGCCTGACTGGACGCCATGGGTGAAGGCCGGCCGCTGGTTGGCACGCGAATAGTAGGGCAGCGCCAGGCTCGAAACGCCGGCCAGGCCGACGGCGCTGGCGGAGGTGACGAAGGCGCGTCGGGTCATCGAGAGCTTGTTCACGGCTGTCTCCTGGATCGCTTGAACGGTGCCACCAAGGTCCAGCGTCAATGTTTCAGGCGTATCTCGGGATGATGAAGTTTTTCTGACGATTAACAGGCGGGTGATCTCCCCCCCTCGAGGGGGGAGATTAGCGCTCGACCGCCGCGCCTACGCCGCCTGCGGCTCCGCCTCGAATGCCGGCTTGCTGGTGTTGATCAGCAGCGAGATACACGCCGCGGCAATCGCCGTCATGCCGGCAATCAGGAAGGCCAGCTCGTAATTGCCCTGCAACTCGCGCATGGTGCCGCCGAAGGCGGCGGCGGTGGCCGCACCGATCTGGTGGCCGGCGACGATCCAGCCGAACACGATCGGCCCGCTGCGATCGCCGAACGCCTCATTGGCGAGCCTCAGCGTCGGCGGCACGGTGGCGATCCAGTCGAGGCCGTAGAGCACGGCGAAGATGATCAGGCTGGTCGCCGAGAAACCGGAATAGGGCAGATAGATCAGCGACAGGCCACGGATGCCGTAATAGACGCCGAGCAGCTTGCGCGGGTCGAAACGGTCGGTGAGCCAGCCCGACAATGTGGTGCCGATCAGATCGAAAATGCCCATCATCGACAGAAGGCCGGCGGCCTGCACCTCGCCGATGCCCATGTCGCCGCAGAAGGCGATCAGGTGCGTGCCGACCAGACCGTTGGTGGTGAAGCCGCAGACGAAGAAGGTGGCGAACAGATACCAGAACACCCTTGTGCCGGCGGCGCGGCGCAGCGTCGAGAACGTATGCGCGAGGAAATTGCCCTGTGAAGCGGGCGGGGCCGGCGGCACGTCGTCGGCCTGGGCGCCATAGCGCACCATGCCGATCGAAGCCGGCCGCTCCGGCACCAGCAGCCAGACCAGCGGTATCAGGGCCGCGGTGGCGATCGCCACCGCAACGACGACAGGTTGCCAGCCGCCCGACTGCGCCAGCGCGGCGATCAGCGGCAGGAACACCAGCATGCCGGAGGCGCTGGAGGCCGACATCAATCCCATGACAAGGCCGCGATTGGTCTTGAACCAGCGATTGACGATGGTGGCGCCGAGTACGCTAGCGACAGCGCCGGAACCAATGCCCGAGAACACGCCCCAGGTGATGAACAGGTGCCAGGGCTTGGTCATCAGCAGGCTGAGCGCGGTAGAGCCCGACATCACCACCAGCGAGGCCAGCAGCGTGCGGCGCAGCCCGATCCGCTCCATCAGGGCTGCGGCAAATGGCCCCGTCAGGCCGTAAAGCAGGATGCCGACACCGGCGGCCAGCGAGATGATGTCGCGCCGCCAGCCAAAACTGTTCTCAAGCGGCAGCATCATGACGGCGGGAGCGGACCGCAGGCCGGCCGCGACCAGCAGGCAGAGGAAGATGACGCCAACCACGACGAAAGCGTAGCGCTGGCCAAATGGGCGGGATTGAGCTATCATGTTACTGACCGGTACGTTGCAGGGTGGGAGCACGTATACGTACCGATCGGTAACATTGTCAATCGAGTCACGCGATGCCAACGGACAAAAATATTGATCTGACCATCAGCGACGGTCATGCATCGGCGCCGCCGAAGGCCGCCAAGAAGATTCTCGATGTGGCCTATGACTTGTTCTACCGGCGCGGCATCAGGGCGATCGGCGTCGACGAGATCGTCAAACGGGCCGGCGTCACCAAGCCCAGCCTCTATCGCAGCTTTCCCTCCAAGGACGAGTTGGCCGCTTCCTATCTCAGGCAATACGATCTTGAATACTGGGAGCGTTTCGACGAGGCGGTCGCCGCTCATCCCGGCGACCCGCGCGCGCAGATTAAGGCGTTCCTGACCCGCATCGGCAAGCGCACCCAAGTGGCGGACTATCGCGGCTGCGGCATGACCAATGCGGCGGTCGAATATCCCGACCACAACCATCCCGCCCGCGTGGTCAGCGAGGCCAACAAGCAGGAATTGCGCCGCCGGTTGCGCGGGATGGCCGTTGCGATGGGCGCACAAGACCCTGACACGCTCGGCGACGGCCTGCTGCTCCTGATCGAAGGGGCCTATATCAGCGGTCAGTTGTTCGGGCTCGGCGGCCCGGCACAAGCGGTCGCCCGCAACGCCGATCTGCTGATTGAAGCCAGTTTGAAGAAATAGCGTTTGGCGCTACGCTGCAATGGCCTGCAACGGAGACGTCTCGCGATGCGTAGCCTGCTGATTCCGCTCATTCTCGCCGGCTTCTGCCAGACTGCACACGCCGATGGCATTGCAAGCGCCTATACCGATCTCGACTCGAAGAAGGACTGCGTGACCTACGCGCAGGCCGAGGAAGGCGACGGCGACTGGGCCGAACTCGCCTGTTCGGGCTATCGCGGCTATCCCGTGCTGATTGCCTATGACGACGCGCGTGAATCGCTGTTCTACGGGTTTCCGCCCGGCGGCGACATGACGACGGTGTGGGAGAGCTTTTCCGGTTTCAATTCATCCGGAGCCAAGATCGAATGGCGCATCGAGACCAAAGGCGACAAGGCCGTGCCCTTTGCCGCGATCCATCGCCGCTCGATCAGCAATCCCGAGGGTGAGAACAAGCCGACCGAAGTGCTGCTCGTCGCCAAGGTCGGCCAGATGGAAGCCCGCGACGGCTGCACGATCGGCCTGGTTCTGGCCACCGGCAATCCCGCCGCCAACGATCAGGCACGCAAGCTTGCCGACGACAAGGCGCGAACCTTCGCCTGCGGCAAGGACAGGCACACCGTCATCGGCAACGTGCCGGCCTTCGGCCGGGTCGATAACTGACCGGTCCGGCTACTTGCTCGCCTTGGCCCGCGCGATCGCGTCGACGATCATCTTCTTGGCATATTTGGAATCGTGCCAGCCTTCGATCTTGACCCATTTGCCGGGCTCGAGATCCTTGTAGTGCTCGAAGAAGTGCTGCACCTGCTGGCGTGTGATGTCGGGCAGTTGCGTGTATTCGGTGACGTTCTCATAGCGCAGCGTCAGTTTCGGTGACGGCACGGCGATGATCTTCTCGTCCTGGCCGGCATTGTCTTCCATGATCAGCACGCCGATCGGCCTCACATTGATGACGCAACCCGGCACCAGCGCGCGCGTGTTGCAGACCAGAACGTCGATCGGATCGCCGTCGCCCGACAGCGTGTGCGGCACGAAGCCGTAATTGCCGGGGTAGCGCATCGAGGTGTGCAGGAAGCGGTCGACGAACAGCGTGCCGGCCTCCTTGTCCATCTCATACTTGATCGGCTCGCCGCCGATCGGCACCTCGATGATGACGTTGACGTCCTCAGGCGGATTCTTTCCGCTGGCTATGGCTTCGATGCGCATGGCTTTGTCCCTCTTTTGATGAGAGATCGATAGCGGGCGCTGCCGCGCGGCGCAATGCGGCGAATGGTGCTGGGTGCGATCGGAAGACGCGAGTGGCCGAAAGGCCGGTCTGTCATTCCCAGACGAAAGCGACCTTCTTCAGCGCCTTCTGTTCGAAGATCTCGACGCCCTCGGCGACATCGCGGCCGCCGGCGCCGGCGTAGAAGGCAAGCGCGTTCTGGTTGTCTTCCAGCGCCCAGACCACCATGCCTTTCAGCCCGTGATCGGCCAGACGCGCCCTAGCTGCCGCAAACAGCCGGCTGCCTAGCCCGATGCCCTGATATTCAGGGCGCAGGTACAATTCGTAGATTTCGCCTTGCTGGCGCAGTTCGCGGGCGCGGTTCTTGCCGATCGTCGCATAGCCGGCGATCTTGCCGCCGATTTCGACCACCAGAACGGTGGCGGCGCGGCGAATCGCGTTCGCCCACCAGTCGGCGCCGCGACGGTTGATCATCGATGTCAGCGTACGGTGCGGAATGATGCCGGAATAGGCGCCGCGCCAGGCCTCCAGATGCACCTCGGCGATGGCACTGGCATCGCGCGGGTCGGCCTTCCGGATGTCGATGGTCAGCGTATTCATGATTTGTTAACCATAAACCCGCATCGCCCGATTGCAAGAGTCCGGGCGGCCTGCCGACCGCTTTCTCACAGGCGATCACCGCCTCGGTGAGATGCCTTCAATACCTCTTCGGAAGGGCTTAGATTTCGACGAGATGATCGTCCACCTCGTTGCTGTCGCCCGCCGTGACCGGGAAATGCTCGGTCAGCACCGCGCCCACCTGCTCGATCGCCTTGACGAAGCCGTCGGCAAGCCGGTCGTCGCCGGCATGCGCGGTAAGGTCGCGCACGACGCCGTCCCAGACATCCTGGCCGACCTTGGCATCGATGCCCGAGTCGGCGACCACTTCGGCATAGCGTTCGGCGATCGAGACGAAGATCAGCACACCGGTGCGCGCCGTGGTGCGGTGGACATTGCGGGCGAGGAATTGCTTGATCGCATTGGCGTGCGCGGCCTGATAGCGCAGCCGCCCCGGCACCAGATGGATGCGCAGGCCGGGCTGCACCCACAACAAGGCCAGCACGCAGGCCAGTGCCAGGAGTTGGGCGAGGACGAAATGCGGCAGCCGGATCGACAGCCACCAGGCCTCCAGCCCATAGCCGACGGCCAGGCTGACGATCAGCATGCCTACGGTCGCCATGAAAGCGGCCGGGAAGAAATACCCGTCGCTGGCATGCGCCACGACGCAGTAGATCTCGCCGTCGGTTTTCGATTCGGCGGAGCGGATCGCGGCTGCGATGCGCTCATGATCCTGCGGGCTGATTGGTCGTGTTGCCATGATCTGTCTCACCAGCTTCCTGAAGAACCGCCACCACCGGATGAGCCGCCGCCACCGGAAAACCCGCCACCGCTGCTTGACCCCGAAGACCAGCCACCACCGGAGCTTCCCGACGACCAGCCGCTGCCTGACGACGAACCCGTTGTCCAGCTGCTGCTGCCCGACCTGCTCGGCCCGCGGCCGTAGCGAAATGTCATCCCCAACCATTTGTACACGCCTGGCGACAGCTTTGTGCCGAACATCGGCGGCAGGAATGCCATCGCCATGCCGCCGAAGAACATCGTCGCCCACAGGATCAGGAACACGGCGACGATTGGGTCGATGGACGTGCTGTCATCGGCGGGATTGCGCTTGCCCCGCGCTTCCAGTTCTTCCGGATTGCCTTCCAGCACCATGACCATGTCGTCGACGGCCTTGGCTATGCCGCCGGAGAAATCGCCGGCGCGGAACGCCGGCACCATGTCGTTTTCAATGATCAGCTTGGTGTGCAGGTCGGTCAGCGTGCCTTCCAGCCCGTAGCCGACCTCGATGCGCATCTTGCGATCGTTCGGTGCCACCAGCAGCAGGACGCCGTTGTTTTCGCCAGCCTGGCCGAGCTTCCAGAAGCGGAACAGCCGGTTGGCGTAAGGTTCGATCTCCTCGCCATCGAGACTGGGGATCGTCGCGACGACGATCTGGTCGGAGCCTTTGGTCTCGAAGTCAGCAAGCTTTTGCGTCAGCGCTGCCTTGGTCGCGGCGTCGATGATGCCGGCATTGTCGACGACACGGCCGGTCAGGGCCGGCAAGTCGGCGGCGTAGGCCATGAAGCAGGAGAACAGCACGGCCACGGCCATCAGGACAGCTGTGGCGAAGCGGCGAGGTCTCATCAAGCTGATGGTGCGTAACGTCATGCCATCACCAGCTTCCCGACGAGCCGCCGCCACCGGACGAACCGCCGCCGCCGGAAAAGCCGCCACCGCCGCCGCCCGAAGACCAGCCGCCGCCAGAGCTTCCCGACGACCAGCCGCCACGGGGCGACCGCCGGTTTGGCTCGAAGGTCATGCCGAGCCAGCGATAGCGGCCGGGACCGAGCTTCTGGCCGAAGATCGGCGGCAGGACGGAGACCGCGATGCTGCCGAAGAAGATGATCGCCCAGATGCTGATGAAGACGGCGAAGAACAGGTCGTCGGAATTGAAGGGGGCCTGCTGGTTGCGCTCGCCGCGCGCCTCCAGCTCCTCCGGATTGCCTTCCAGCACCATGATCATGTCGTCGACGGCCTTTTCTATGCCGCCGGAGAAATCGCCGGCGCGGAAGGCCGGCACCATGTCGTTTTCGATGATCAGCTTGGTGTGCAGGTCGGTCAGCGTCCCCTCAAGACCATAACCGACCTCGATGCGCATCTTGCGGTCGTTTGGTGCAACCAGCAGCAGGACGCCGTTGTTTTCCTTCGCCTGACCGAGTTTCCAGAAGCGGAACAGTCGGTTGGCGTAAGGCTCGATCTCTTCGCCGTCGAGGCTGGGGATCGTCGCGACGACGATCTGGTCGGAGCCTTTTGTCTCGAAGTCGGCGAGCTTTTGCGTCAGGACTGTCTTGGTCGCCGCATCGATGATGCCGGCATTGTCGACGACACGACCGGTCAGCTCCGGGAGATCGGCGGCGAGGGCCGAGAACGGCAGCACAAGGATGAGGAGCACGACGGCGACAAGACGAATGACGCGTCGCCCCCTATCGGCCTGCAAGATCACGACGTTTGGCCCCGACGATCACCCGCCCTGCTTCGTGCCGAAATCGACCTTCGGCGGCTGCATCTTGTCTTCATCGACGGTGAAATTGGCGAACGGCTCGTTGCTGCGGAACCAGAATGTCGCCCACAGCACCGACGGGAACGTCTTCAGCGTCAGATTGTAGTCCCTGACCGCCTGGATGTAGTCGCGCCGCGCCACCGCGATGCGGTTCTCGGTGCCTTCGAGCTGCGCCTGCAGCGCCAGGAAATTCTGGTTGG
Organism: Mesorhizobium sp. Root695; assembly: GCF_001428185.1. Lineage (NCBI taxonomy): Bacteria > Pseudomonadati > Pseudomonadota > Alphaproteobacteria > Hyphomicrobiales > Phyllobacteriaceae > Mesorhizobium > Mesorhizobium sp. Root695. The sequence continues at coordinate 104,978 of NZ_LMHO01000034.1, forward strand.
CCTTGAGGTCGGGATAGGCTTCCGAGACCGCGATCAGCCGCGACAGCGCGCTGGTCAACCCTGCCTGGGCGTCCTGGAACTTCTTGAGGGCTTCGGGATCCTTCAGCGTTTCCGGCGTCACTGTGATCTGTGTGGCCTTGGCGCGGGCTTCGACCACCGCGTCGAGTGTGTCCTTTTCGTGCGAGGCATAGCCCTTGACCGTCTCGACCAGGTTGGGGATGAGGTCGGCGCGGCGCTGATACTGGTTCAGCACCTCGCTCCATGCCGCCCTGGCGTTTTCCTCCGCCGTCGGGATGGTGTTGTAGCCGCAGCCGGCCAGCAGCGGCAGCACGATCGCCATCACCAGGAAGGCGGGCAGCGTGCGGAACATGGACGGTGAGGCAAGGCGCTGGGCAAACATGATGGGGTTCCTCGGTAGAAGTTGCGTGGCAAGCATTACCACAATCAGCGCGCAAGAAAACCGCCCGACCGGCAGCCGTTTGCCTGGCACGCCCGATGCCGTTGCAAGGCCCTGTGATTGGCCGCGCGAACGCGATAAGGTCCGGGCAAAACGGGACATCATCATGGCGGAACGCCAGGACAGCGAGAAGGAATCGCGCCGTATCCTCGAGCGCGTTGCGCGCGAGACGGATCCGGCCGGCAACTCGCTTGTGGCGCGGGCCACGAAAGGCCTGCACGATCACGTCACCGCGGCCGATGCCGATCGTGCTGATCCGATCGAAGTCTGGGGCACTCGCATTGGCCGGACACTCGGCCTGCTGCTGGCGCTGGGCCTGATGATCTGGCTCGTGCTTTACGTCATCCGGGGCAGTTAGGAATCAAGCAACAATGAGCGCCGAACAAACCGACGCGCCGCGTGCGGTCATCGTCATTTCCAGCCATGTCGCGCGCGGCTCGGTCGGCAATCGTGCCGCCGTCTTTGCCTTGGAGACCCTGGGCTTCCCGGTCTGGGCGGTGCCGACGGTCATCCTGCCCTGGCATCCCGGCCATGGGCGGGCGACGCGCATCGTACCGCCGCTCGATCAGTTCAAGGCGTTGATGGCCGATCTCGAGCGCGCGCCATGGCTGGGCGAGGTCGGCGCCGTGCTGTCCGGATACCTCGGCGAGGCCGGTCAGGCCGAGGCCGTCGCCTCGCTGGTCGCCGCCGTGAAGGCAAGGACACCTGACGCCATCTATATCTGCGATCCGGTGATGGGTGATTCGGGCGGCCTCTATGTGCCGGAGCCGACCGCCATCGCCATGCGCGACCGGCTGATGCCGATCGCCGACATCGCCACCCCCAACCGCTACGAACTGGAATGGATGGCCGGCGCCCCGTTGCCCGACCTGAAATCGGTGATCGCGGCGGCGCTCCATGCCGGGCCATCGACCATGCTGGTCACCTCGGCGCCGTCGATGATGTCAGGCGGCACCGGCAACCTGCTGATCGACGGCAACCAGGCGCTGCTCGCCGAGCACCGCCTGATCGACAAGCCACCGAATGGCCTGGGCGATCTGACGGCGGCCGTCTACCTGGCACGCATCCTGTCGGGCCAGCCGGCGATCAAGGCGCTGCAGTCGACAACGGCGGCGGTCTACGAGATCCTGGCGCGCACCGCCAAGCGCGGCGGTGACGAACTGCAGCTTGAAACCGATGCCCCGAGCCTGTCGCACCCGATGGCGATGGTCCAGCTGCGCCACCTCACGCATCCGGGGCGGGACCGCCGGGCGTGACATCGACCGAGACCGTGCTGGTCGGCGTCGACGGCTGCAAAGCCGGCTGGATTGCCGTGCGGCGCGAACCCGGTTCGACACTTCGTAACCCCGGTTCGACACCTCGTAACCCCGGTTCGACACCTCGTAACCCCGGTTCGACACCCTCCGTCGCTGTCTTTGCCAGCTTCGCCGCTCTGCTTGCGGCACTTCCCGATGACGCGGTTGTTGCCGTCGACATGCCGATCGGCTTGCCCGAGTTTTCGAGCAAAGGCGGGCGCGGCCCGGAGGCGCTGGTGCGGCCGTTGCTTGGGGCACGCCAATCCAGTGTCTTCTCGATCCCGTCCCGCGCCGCGCTCTATGCCGACACCAACGACTTCACCACCATCGAAGCCTGGTATGCCGCGCACATCAGGGCAAGCGAGGTGGCCAAAACCACATCCGACCCGCCGCGCGGCGTTTCGATCCAGGCATTCGGTATTTTTGCCAAGATCCGCGAGATCGACGCCCTGCTGATCGCGCGACCCGATCTACGCGGCCGTGTGTTCGAATCGCATCCGGAAGTCGCCTTCTGCCGGCTGAACGGCGACCAGGCCATGCAACTGCCGAAGAAGATCAAGGGCAGCGTCAATCCGGCCGGCATGGCGGAACGCAAGGCGCTGCTCTGCCGGCATGGCTACGAGAAGGGCTTTCTCGACCAGCCGCCGCGCGGTGCCGCCGCCGATGATTTCCTTGACGCAGCCGCAATGATGCTGATCGCCGGTCGCATCGCCAGCGGTGAGGCACGGCCGTTTCCCGACCCGCCGGCCCGCGACGGTTTTGGCATTCCCATTGCCATCTGGGCGTGAGCATGGCCAAGGCTGCGCCTGATGCATGGCATTTATAGCCAGCCCTCATAATTCTGCATTGCTCGCAACGGGCTTTTACGGTTAGAGGCTCTTTTGACCGCAACGAGCTGCCGCCTCCAACCCGGAAAGGCTCCAGACGCCGCCCATGTCCCACCTCCCCGAACATCTTCTCACCGGCTACCGCAATTTCATGAGCGGCCGCTATCTCACCGAGAGCGGACGCTACCGCGAGCTTGCCCGCGAAGGCCAAGCCCCGGAAACGATGATCGTTGCCTGCTGCGATTCCCGTTCGGCGCCCGAAGCGATCTTCGATGCGGGGCCGGGCGAACTCTTCGTGCTGCGCAATGTCGGCAATCTGGTGCCGCCCTACGCGCCGGACGGCGAATTCCATTCGACCTCGGCGGCGCTTGAATTCGCCGTGCAGAGCCTCAAGGTCAAGAACATCGTCGTCATGGGCCATGGCCGCTGTGGCGGCATCCGCGCCGCGCTCGACACCAATTCCGCGCCGCTGTCGCCCGGCGACTTCATCGGCAAGTGGATGAGCCTGATCGCACCGGCCGCCGAAACCGTGTCCTCCAGCACCTTCATGACGGCGACGGAGCGCCAGACCGCGCTGGAGCGCATCTCGATCCGCTATTCCATCGCCAATCTCCGGACCTTTCCCTGCGTCTCGATCCTCGAAGGCAAGGGACGGCTGTCGCTGCACGGCGCCTGGTTCGACATTTCGACCGGTGAACTCTGGACGATGAACAAGGAGACCGGCGATTTCGAACGGCCGGAGCTGGGATGAACACAGCGGCGCGCAAGGTGGCGAACATCCGGTCGATCGTTTTCACGGCGGCCGCGCTGCTGGTCGCGATTATTGCCGCCCGCGCCGATGACCGCGCCATCATCAGCCGCTGGTATTCGGCACTGCTGGTCGCCGACCGCACCGAACTGTCCGACCTGCTCTCCGATGATGTCCGCATCAAGCTGGACGACCTCGGCATCGTGCAAAGCAAGCAGGAATTCATCGCTTCTATCGACGAATGGAAAGGTGCCGTTGCGGGTGCTGCGATCCGGCACCGGATCGAGAAGAGCGAAGGCGGCGTCACCACGGTGGTCGCCTGTTACGATTTCCCCAACAACGACATGCTGATGCAGGAAACCTTCGCGGTGACCGACAACCGCATCACCGCCAGTTCGCAAGCGGCAATCGCAGAGAACTGCGACGGCTTCTGAGGCGGATATCGGCCAACCGCGATATTGCGAGTCCGCCGGCCGCGCCCTACATCGGTGGCGGCCCACCCCTGCCTTCTCCAGCGAAAGACTGTCCATGCCTTCCACAAAAGCCGTCGACCTATCCACCCATCCGCTGACCGCGTGGCGTGGGCCGCTCGGCCTGCCCGATTTTGCCAGCATTGGCGACGGCGACTTCTCCCCGGTCTTCGATGCGGCGCTGAAGGCGCATGAGGCCGAGATCGAGGCGATCGCCGGCAACAAGGATGCGCCGACGATCGAGAACACGCTTGCCGCGCTGGAGCTCGGCGGCGAAGCACTCGATCGTGTCTCGTCGATCTTCTGGTGCCGCGCCGGCGCCTACACCAATGATACGATCCAGGCGCTGGAGCGCGACATCTCGCCGAAAATGTCCAGGCATTTCTCGGCGATTTCGATGAATGAGCAGCTGTTTGCCCGTATCGACGATCTCTACCAGCGCCGTGAGAGCCTGAAGCTCGATGCCGAGACCCTGCGGGTGCTGGAAAAGACCTGGAAGGGCTTTGTCCGATCTGGCGCCAAACTCGACGCCGACGGCAAGAAGCGGCTGGCCAAGATCAGCGAGGAGCTGTCTTCGCTCGGCACCAGCTTTGGCCAGAATGTGCTGGCCGACGAGCGCGACTGGGCGCTGTATCTCGACGAGGCCGACCTTGTCGGTCTGCCGGATTTCCTGAAAAGCTCGATGGCCGAAGCCGCCGAAATGCGCGGCCAGAAGGGCCGCTATGCCGTGACCCTGTCGCGCTCGATTTATGAGCCGTTCTCGACCTTCTCCGAACGTCGCGATCTGCGCGAGATCGCCTTCCGCGCCTTCACCATGCGCGGCCAGAATGGCGGCGCCACCGACAACACATCCGTCGTGCGCGACATGCTGCGCCTGCGCGCCGAAAGGGCAAAGCTGCTCGGTTACGCCTCCTTCGCCGCGCTGAAGCTCGACGACACCATGGCCAAGACACCGAAGGCGGTGCACGCGCTGCTTGATCCGGTGTGGGAGAAAGCGCTGGAGAAGGCGGCCGCCGACCAGACCGACCTGCAGCGGTTGGCCACCGCAGCCGGCAGCAATGAAAAATTCGCCGCCTGGGACTGGCGCTTCTACCAGGAGAAACTGCGCGCGGAGAAATTCGCCTTCGACGAGGCGGAGCTGAAACCCTATTTGCAGCTCGACCGGATCATCGACGCCTGCTTCGATGTGGCGACACGGTTGTTCGGCATCACCTTCGAGGAGAAAAAAGGCATCGCCGCCTGGCATCCGGATGCCCGCGTCTTCGTGGTGAAAAATGCCGACGGCAGCGAGCGCGGCCTGTTCCTTGCCGACTATTTCGCGCGGCCGTCAAAACGCTCCGGCGCCTGGATGAGCGCGCTGCAGTCCGGCTATAGGTTGGGCCACGGCTCGAAACCGGTGATCTACAACATCATGAACTTCGCCAAGCCGCCGGTGGGCGAGCCGGCTTTGCTGTCGGTCGACGAGGCGAAGACGCTGTTCCACGAGTTCGGCCATGCGCTGCACGGCATGCTGACCGACGTCACCTGGCCGTCGGTCGCGGGCACCTCGGTCAGCCGCGATTTCGTCGAACTTCCCTCGCAGCTCTACGAGCATTGGCTGACGGTGCCGGCGGTGCTGGAAAAGCATGCTTTGCATGTGAAGACGGGCAAGCCGATGCCCAAGGCGCTGCTCGACAAGATGCTGGCGGCGCGCACGTTTGGCGCCGGCTTCGCCACCGTCGAATTCACCGCCTCGGCGCTGATCGACATGGCCTATCACGCCCGGCCGGATGCACCGGAGGCGCCGCTTCGTTTCGAAGCCGAAACGCTTGCGAAGCTGTCCATGCCGGACACAATCGCGATGCGCCATCGCACCCCGCATTTCGGCCATGTCTTTTCCGGCGACGGCTATTCGGCCGGCTACTATTCCTACATGTGGTCGGAAGTACTCGATGCCGACGCTTTCGCCGCCTTCGAGGAAACCGGCGACCCCTTCAATCCGGCGCTGGCCGAGCGGCTGCGCAAGAACATCTACGCCGCCGGCGGCTCGAAGGACCCGGAAGAACTCTACACCGCCTTCCGCGGCAAGATGCCGTCGCCCGAAGCGATGATGGCCAAGCGCGGGCTGGTGTAGGGCCAGCCTTTCCCTTCCTCCCCTGTGGGAGAAGGGAAAGCCCTACACCTTCCATGGATCAGCCACCCGCGGCCAGATCGGCCGCTTCAGCTTGGTGTAGTTGGTCACCGCCGGATTGCTGGGATACGAACTCGGCGCCGAGACATAGATGATCTCGGCGGCGATCGGCTCGAAGCCGGCATAGAAATGGTTGGTCGACTTGATCAGCAGGATATCCTTGCTCATCGGATCGACGCCGATGTTGGAAAAGATATCCGGCTCGAAGGTCTGCGTGCGATTGGTGTTGAGGATGATGTCGACCTCGGTGCCTTCGAGGCGGACCAGCGCCGTCGGCCCGAGCGTCACCCGGCTTGGCCCGAAACTTTGCCAACCCTCCGGAACCACTTTGAGCACGCGCACGCGCGCGTCGATCGGCTCGCCTGCCTGCGGCCCGGCCTTGCCGCCGAAGCGCAAGTCGATGATGGCACCCTCGCCCGCGGCCAGGCAGAAGGTGACCGCGATCGGATCCCAGATCGTCGCAACGCCGAATTTGTCCAGGCCACGCGCCAGCATATGGCGCAGCACAAAGGTGCCGTCGCCGGGGACACCGCCGCCGGGATTGTCCCAGATATCGGCGATGACCACCGGCTTGCCCGGATTTTGCGCGCGCACGGCCAGCGCCCGATCGATGCCGTCGGCGGCGCTCAACATGGTCATCGCCGTCTTTTCGCGCAGCGCGTAAAGCTCCCGCCCCAGCCGTTCCGCCAGCGCGTCGCCCTTGGCCTTGTCATTGTCGGTGACGACCAGGATGCGCGTGCCCATCTCGGGCACGTCGGCCGCCATGAAGCCATGGATGACCGAGACCGACAGCACGCCGTCCTTGCCGTGCAACGCCTTGATGCGGTCGACGAAGGAGCGCATCGGCTCGCGGCTGGTCGGCAGCACCTGGATCATGCGGCAGTCGAAGGTCGAGATGACCGGCTTGATCTCGCCGCGCGCCGCGGCGAGGCCAAGCTCGACGACATGCTCGCCGCGCTCGTAGAAATCGGTGTGCGGGAATTCGAGGAAGTAGGCGAGGATGTCAGAGGCCGCCACGCGCTTCGGCGTCAGATGGCTGTGCGGATCGAGTTCAACCGCGATCACCACGTCCGGCCCAACCATTGCGCGAACCCGTTCGAGCAGGTCGCCTTCGCAATCGTCATAGCCTTGCGCCACCATCGCGCCATGCAGGCCGAGGATGACGGCATCGACTGGCAGCGCTGCCTTCAGCTGGCCGAGAATCTCATCGCGCAGCGCCTCATAGGTCTGCCGCTGCACCAGGCCGCCCGGCTCCGCCCAGGTGGCGGTGCCCTCGACGACGTCAAGCCCTTCGGCCACGGCACGCCGGCGCAGCGCCACAATTGGCGAGGAGCACAGCGTCGGCGTTTCCGGATGCTTGCCTGGCCCGGCATAGAAAGCCATCTCGAACGAGGCCCTATCGGTCGGCACCGGCGAGAAGGTGTTGGTTTCTGTCGCCAGCGAGGCGGTGAAGATGCGCATGAAAGCTCCGTCGTGAATAGGCGCTATTTGACCGCCCCGAGCGCCAGCCCGCGAACGAGGTAGCGCTGCAGCCAGATAAACAGGATGGCCACCGGCAAGGTCGCGAGCAGCGTCGCGGCCATGACGTGATGCCATTCGATGGTGTAGCGGCCGGCGACCAGCGAAAATACCTGGATCGGCAGCGTATAGCTTTCCTGGCTGCGCAGCATGGTGAGCGCCACGACGAATTCGTTCCAGGCATTGATGAAGGTGAAGATCGCGGTCACCGCGATCGCCGGCAGGCAGAGCGGCAGGAACACCTTGCGCAAGGTCAGCCAGCGGCCGGCGCCTTCCATCCAGGCCGCCTCCTCGAGATCGCGCGGAATGGTGTCGAAATAGCTCTGCAGCATCCACACCGTGAAGGCGACGTTGAAGGCCATGTAGATGAAGCCCAGCGCCGTCGTGCTCTCGACCAGGCCCCATGCCGCCATCAGCCGGAACAGGCCGAGCACCAGCACGATCGGCGAAATCATCTGCGAGATCAGCAGGAACTGGCGCAAGGCGCCGTAGCCGGCAAAGCGGAAGCGCGACATCGCATAGGCCGCCGGAACCGAGATCAGGATGGCGCCGACGGTGGCGATCACAGACACGTAGAGCGAATTGAGCAGCGCCTGGCCGAAGCCGGTCGCCACCCACATGTCGGAAAAATTCGACCAACGGAATTCGCTCGGCCACCAGGTCGGCGACAGCACTTCCTGTCTTGGCTTGACCGCGGTCAGGAACATCACCGCAAAGGGAAAGATCGTCACCACGATCAGCGGCGCCAGCAGCAGCCAGGCGATGATCGAACGCTTCAGCTTGCCCGTCATGAGCTTATTTGTCACGCGCGTTGCTCCCGCATCGCCAGCCGCACATAGATCATGGTGAAGGCCAGCAATATGGCGAACATCACCAGCGACACCGCCGATGCTTCGCCGAGTTTGCCGATGCGGAAGGCCAGCTTGTAGAGGTGGGTGACCAGGATATCGGTCGAGTTGGCCGGCCCGCCTTGTGTCATCACCCAGATGATCGGGAAGGAATTGAAGACATAGATGGTGTTGAGCACGATGGCGATGTTGATGAACGGTTTTAAGAGCGGAAAGGTTATCTCGCGGAACTGCTGCAGCGGCGTCGCCCCTTCGAGCGCCGCCGCCTCGTAAAGGTCGTCGGGGATCGACGACAGCCCGCCGAGGAAGATCGTCGTCGTGAACGGCACCGTCACCAGGATGCCGATCAGCACCTGCATGGGAAAGGCGGTCTCGGCGCTCGCCAGCCACTGGATATTGTGGTCGATGAGGCCGAGGCCGATCAGCGCCGAGTTCAGCATGCCGCTTTCGCCGCTCAGTGCCCAACGCCAGACCACCGCGGTCATGGTCAGCGACACCGCCCAGGGCAGCATGATGATGACGCGGGCAATACCCCGGCCATAGAAATCGGTGTTGAGGATCATTGCCACCGGGACAGACAAAAGCAGCGCACCACCGACGACCATCACCGTCCACTGGCCGGTGCGCCAGAGCGCGGCCATGAAATCGGGATCGGCAGTGAGCGTGGCGAAATTGGCAAAGTCGTTGAAGTCGCGAAGCTGGCCGAAGCGGCTGACGTCATGCGTCGAGATCTGGATCAGGTCCCAGACCGGCCAGAAGATGACGATCGCCGCCAGGAACAGGCTGGGCAAGGTCAGGAGATAGGGCAAGAAACGGTTTTGCATCGGCTGGCCTGCAACCTCGGGGCGCTGGATCAGAAGGTTCTGCTTATGCGAATTTCGGATCCGCCGCACCTTGCCGGGAATCAAGGGGTGGCGCGCCCCGCCTGAGTGGAGCGCGCCACGGGCGCAGGGAGATACGCCCTATTTCTTCAGCACCGCGTTGGCCTTGGCGGCTGCGTCTTTCAATGCTGCCTCGGGGTCGCCGCCGAGATAGATCTTCTGCATGGCGTCGGAGGTGATCTGGGCGACCTCCTCCCAGCCTGGGATGACCGGCGCGAAGCGGGCGTCGGGCAGCAGCGCGGTGAACGCCGCCAGATCGGCATTGTTGACGTAGTAATCCATCTTGGCTTCTTCCTTATTCACCGGCAGGAAGCCTTCGCCTTGCGTGAACTTGGCGCGCTGTTCCGTGGTGAACAGGAAGTCGAGCAGCTTCCAGGCCTCGTCCTTATTCTTGGAGTTCTTGAACATGATGATGGAATCGGTGACGCCATAGGTGCCGCGCGCGCCGGTTGGCCCGGCGGGAATGGCAGCCACGCCATATTTCAGGTTCGGCGCCTCGTCCTTGATCTGGTTGGACAGGAAGGGTGCCGTGATCATCATCCCGACCTTGCCCTGCTTGAACAGGTTCTGCACGTCCTCGCGGTTGTTGGAGGTGACACCCGGCTCGGTCAGGCCTTCGTCGATCATCGACTTGTAGAGCTTGGCGGCTTCAAGCGCGCCGGGCGTGCCAAGGCCCGAAGTGCCATCCTTGTTGAGAATCTCGGTGCCCTGGGACCACATCGCATAATAGTAGTAGACGTCGGTCTCGATCTCCTTGCCCTGCAGGCCGAAACCGAAAGTGCCTGACCCCAGCGCCTTGATCTTGCGCGCATCTTCCTGCAGCTCGGTCCAGGTTGCCGGCGGCTTGGCGATGCCGGCCTTCTCGAACAGCTCCTTATTGTAATACATGGCGCGCGCCGAGGCCGCGATCGGCAGGCCATAGGTCTTGCCTTCCATGATCGACGGCGACAGGAAGGTGTCGATGAAGCGGTCCTTGAAGTCGGGCTTGATGTAGCCGTCGAGCGGCTCGGCGACGTCCTGCTGGACAAAGTCGATCAACCAGCGCGTGCCGATGATCGACAGATCGGCATTGGTGCCGGCGGTGATGTCGGTAGTCAGCTTCTGCAGCAGCACATCCCACGGCACCACCTCGAACTTGACGGTGATACCGGGGTTCGCCGCCTCGAATTCCTTCTTGACGTCGGCGAAATAGGGAGCAGTCTTGGCGCTGTACTCGGCGACGGTGACGCGCACCTCGCCCGCATCCGCCTGCGCCGCGATTGCCAGCATGCTCATTCCGGCCGTCAGGCCGACAGTCCATTTTGCAAGGCTCATTTGATCTCTCCCATTTTGATTTTGCGCCTGCGCGCCTCTTCGTTGCCGGAGCAGAAGATTTATGTGACTTTCCTACATTATCCATGATTTGAAGGCTTGCAAGCAGATTATTCTGTTGCTTAATTACATTTATAAGCTTAGGCCTTGCATGATCTGTCAGGACTCCCGGAGGATGACGCACGGTGGTTTCGCAAGTCGAGTTCGAAGGCAGGGCCGAGTTCGATGGCAAGACTGTCGTGGTGACAGGTGCTGGCGGCGGCCTCGGCACGGCCATCGTCGCGCTGCTGGCGCAAAGGGGTGCCAGGGTCATCGGCTGCGACCAGTCCAGCGAGGCGCTGAAGAGCCCGCACCTTGCCTCCCGTCACGTCTTCGATCTTCTCGACAAGGCGTCGTTAGCGGCGGCGATCGCCGCGATCCTCGACCGGGATGGCGTGCCCGACATTCTCGTCAACAATGCCGGCTGGACGCGAGCCGAGACGATTTCGGGGCTCAATCCCGACACAATAGAGCAGGAACTCGACCTCAACCTGACCGGCGTGATGAACTTCGCCGATCCGCTGGTCAAGGCGATGGCCGGCCGAGGCTCCGGCAGCGTCGTCTTCATCTCGTCGGTCAACGCCATCGCGCATTTCGGCAATCCCGCCTATGCCGCGGCCAAGGCCGGCATCAACGCCTATGCCAAGGCGGTCGCCGTCGAGCTCGGCCGCAGCGGCCTGCGCGCCAATGTCGTCTGCCCCGGATCGATCCGCACCGCCGCCTGGGACCACCGCCTTGCCAAGGATCCGGAAATCCTCGGCAAGCTGCAGCGGCTCTATCCGCTTGGCCGCATCGTCAACGCTTCGGAAGTGGCGGAAGCCGTCGCCTTCCTTGCGTCCGATCGCGCATCTGGAATAACAGGCGTGGTGTTGCCCGTTGACGCGGGGCTGACCGCCGGTTGCCTGCCCTTCATCGACGACATTTTGGGGGCGTGAGCATGACCGACGTCGAGTTTCGCGACCTGTCGAAATCCTTCGGGCAGCACAAGATCCTCGAGAACATCAGCCTCGATATCAAGAGCGGCGAGTTCGTCGTGCTGGTCGGCCCCTCCGGCTGCGGCAAGTCGACCTTGCTGCGGATGCTGGCCGGGCTGGAGACGATCACCTCCGGCGACCTCTTGATCGGCGGTGTGCGCGCCAACACGCTGCCGCCGCAGCAGCGCAACATTGCCATGGTGTTCCAGTCCTATGCGCTGTTTCCGCATCTGAAGGCAGCCGAAAATATCGGCTTTGGCCCGAGGATACGCGGCGAGGCGCGCGAGGCGGTCGACACGAAGGTCAAGAAGGCGTCCGGCGTCCTCAATCTCTTCTCCTATCTCGACCGCTACCCCCGCCAATTGTCCGGCGGCCAGCGCCAGCGCGTCGCCATGGGCCGCGCCATCGTGCGCGAGCCGTCAGTGTTCCTGTTCGACGAGCCCCTGTCCAACCTCGACGCGCAATTGCGCGTGCAGATGCGCGTCGAGATCAAGGCGCTGCATCAGCGGCTGAAATCGACGATCGTCTATGTCACCCACGACCAGATCGAAGCCATGACCATGGCCGACCGCATCGTGGTGATGGACCGCGGCAGGATCCAGCAGGTCGGGGCGCCGCTGGAACTCTATGACAGGCCGGCCAACAAGTTCGTCGCCAGCTTCCTCGGCTCGCCGTCGATGAGCTTTGTGTCGGGCTCACTCAAGACGACAGCTGAGAAGACCTGGTTCGAGTCGGGCGGTGGCGGGCGGCTTGCACTTGCCGGCAAACAGGTGCCGGCGGGCAGCGCGGTGGAGGCCGGCATCCGGCCCGAGCACTTTGTCATCGGCGAGGCTGTCGACGCGATGGCGATCAAAGTGGATGTCGTCGAGCCGACCGGCTCCGAGACCCATGTCTATGGCGCCATCGGCACTGACACGGTGCGCGCCGTGTTCCGCGACAGGGTGCCGGTCAGGCCGGGCGACCTGCTGCCGGTGAGCGTCGATCCCGGCAACATCCATCTGTTCGACAAGGCGACGGGCCTGCCTCTATGAAAATATCAGCATGAAGACGCCGGCCGACATCATCACGCGCCTGCAACTGATCTTGCAGGACGGAACGAAGTCGGATCGCAAGCTGGCCGGCTTCGTCCTGGCCGACCTCGACTTCGTCTCCAAGGCGGCTATTTCGGAAATTGCCGCGCGCGTTGGCGTCAGCGAACCGACGGTGACACGGTTCTGCCGCAACCTCGGTTGCGAGGGCCTGCGCGATTTCAAATTCTATCTCGCGCAGGCCATCGCCATTGGCGGCCAGTATCTGTCGCCGGAGCCGTTGAGCCGCGATGCCCGCGAACAGCGCATCGCTTCCGCCATCACCGAAGCGGCGATATCGGCCATCCAGCGCGCCAGCGAAAACCTCGACATGACGACGCTGGTCGCCGTCGCCGCGCGCATCGCCGTCTCGGGCAATGTGCTGTGCATCGGTTCCGGCGGTATTTCGTCGATGATGGCGACCGAGATGCAGAACCGGCTGTTCAGGCTGGGCGTGTCGGTGCTGGCGCAGATCGACGGACAGCTGCAGCGCATGTACGCCGCCGTCGCCACGCCCGACACCACGCTGATCGCCTTCTCAGTCTCCGGCTACGCGCGATCGGTCATCGATGCGGTGCAGGTCGCCCAGCAATATGGCGCCACCACAATCGCCATCACCCCGCCGGATTCGGCACTCGCCAAGGCCGCCGACACGGTCCTCCATTTCCAGTCTCTGGAAGACGGCAACATCTACAAGCCGACACCGTCGCGCTACGCGCTGCTGTCGATCGTCGACATGATCGTCACCTCGGTCGCCGAGACGCGCGGACCGCGGGTTCTCGAAAATCTGCGCCGCATCAAGCAGAGCGTGAACACGTTGAAAGTCGACGATCCCCGTCTGCCGCTGGGAGATTGAACGTCACACCGAACGGCGTCAGGACTGGCGGCCGAGCCCCTCGATGCTCTTCGTCAACATCGCCGGGTCGCCTAAAATGCGCACGGTCTTCAGCCGGGCGGTACCGCCGGCGACAACCCAGACGGCGGACCCCGGCACGCCCAGCGACTTGGCGATCAGCTTTTCAAGCGCATGATTGGCGGCGCCGTTTTCCGGCACGGCGCGGACGCGCGCCTTGAGGTGGCTTCGCCCGTCCGCTGTCGTCTCAACGCCTTCGAGTCTGTCCAGCGCGGCCTTCGGCGTCAGCCGGACAAACAGGTCGACGCCACCATCGCGCATGCGGAACGGCGCGCTCATGCAGGCGTCGGGCTCACAGGACCAGAGGCGCCACCGTGGTGAGCAGGAACTGCCGCAGGAAGAACAAAATCAGAAGCAGGATGATGGGCGAGATGTCGATGCCGCCAAGGTCCGGCATAAAGCGGCGGATCGGCCGCAACGCCGGCTCGGTCAGCCGGTAGAGCATGTTGCCGATGCTGCCGACGAACTGATTGCGGGAGTTGACGACATTGAAGGCGTAGAGCCAGGAAAAGATCGCCGACGCGACGATGATCCACCAGTAGAGGTCAAGCGCCATGACGATTGTTTGAATGAGGGCGAGCATGCCGGTCTCCAATTGTTGCCGACATGTAGCCATTGCGCGCGAAACCGGCAAGGGCCGCCTTCCTTCCACGCTGGTCTGACACGCAGCGGCAGGGGATTTCGGCAAAACGCCGCCTTGACAGGAAACCGCGGCGCCCGATAAATGCGCCATCCGCTGGACGGGGCTGTAGCTCAGCTGGGAGAGCGCGTCGTTCGCAATGACGAGGTCAGGAGTTCGATCCTCCTCAGCTCCACCAGCGGAATAATCGATCTCCTGCTCTCCATGACAAGAGAAAAGCACGACCCTCGTCCTGGCATGTCTGCGGGCGATATTTGTTGTGCCAAGGCGCCATCGAAGGCCGCGCGCAATACTGCGCCTCCGTCTCGCGATATCTGACGAAACTGTTATCAATTGGACTTATGGCGGAAGCCGCTCACGGATTGTTTGCGTTCTTTTGAAAGCCGCTATTAGATTGGCGCTACCAAATCAGTTTTTTCTGTGCGTTGTGACAAGGGCGTTTCGGCGGGGGGCGACCGAAGACGTTATATGGCTTTTGAGCCGAAATGAAAAATCCGCCTGCGGAAGCAAAGACGTGTCAATTCGCGAGAATCTCGCTGCAAACCTCAGACGACTCTGCAAGGACCATGCCTCCGTAAGCGCGGTATGCCGCGAACTCGGGATCAACCGCACGCAGTTCGAACGCTACCTGCAAGGACAGACGGTTCCGAACAAGGCCACCGCCAAACTGATATGCGACTACTTCCGGATCGACGAAGCTGAACTGTACCGGGATCCCGGTGTCCCCGAACCCAGGGTCGGCGGACTGCCGCCGATTTCCGAGAGCCTGTTCAATCAGATGATCCGCCCGCCCAGCCCATCGATCGCGGGAGGCATCTATTTCACCTATTTTTCGATTCCGGCCCGGCCCGACCTTTTGATGCGAACGGTGACCTTCGTGCGGCGCGAAGCCGAGCTGGTCACCTTCAGAAGGGTCACCGGATGGTCGGAACGCCGGGGATCGACATGGGCGCGGGCGCGCGGCAACCACTATGGGGTGGCGATCTCGCGCCTGAACTGGATCTATTTCAGCGGCATCAATCGCCGCCAGACCGGTGAGCCGTCGCTGATCTCCGTGCAATGGGCGCCCATCTCTGAACCGGTGCTGATGGGCAAGGCCATGCTTCTGACGGAGGCCGGGCCAGCATTCGTGTCCGTCATCATGCGGCGCGACATTGCCAACATCCACCCAAGAGATGCCATCAGCATGGCGCATGTCATCACGCTCGACGATCCGAGCATCGACCAACTGGTGGTCAGCCTCACCCGGGACGGGCTGGGCTAATCCCTTCGATCACCGTGGCCTACGCTAAATAAGAATAAGCATACACCGAAAAAGCGTATGCTAACGATTGTCTACTCTGTATCTGAATAAAATCGATATTTTACACTTTGGTACCGGGGAAGATAATTCATCCGGCTGTCTTTGGCGCGCGGATTTACTGCAATTTTAACATACCATTAACTCTTTCGACCTTACCTTTCTTGCCGTGGCTCCCGTTTTGGGGGGTCTTTCAACGGATCCCAATGGGGTCAGGAAAGGGATGAAAATGGCCAAGAAAGTAACCACCGCTCCGAAGCTGACGATTGCCGCCGGCACGCAGACCGTCTTCTTTTCGCAGGGCATGCACTACAACAAGCGCTGAAGCCGTTCTGCGCCGGCGAGCGGTTCGCTTGTCGGCGCTCCGGCTCCGCACATGGCATTCAGCATCATGAAAATGCGCTCTTCAAAAACGCTTGTTTTCTACCCCGGACCAAACAAGGTCACGGCCTGCAACTTCCTGACCAGAAGCGTGTTTGAATGCAGCCCGGAGATGGTCGGTCTTCTTGCATCGTGGGACAAATGGGCGTCGACGGCCGATATCGCCCGTGCCCATGGGTGGTCGAAGTCCGAGCTGAAGGCTGTCGTTCCCCAGTTGCTCGATTTTTCCGCCCTGGTGACCGCCGGATCGCCGCTCGCCGAGCAGGAGGAGCAGTTTTCCGGACAATGGAGCTGGGGCCTTCCGACCGCGCTGATGCATTTCTGCGTCCAGGACAGTGCATACATGACCATCGAGCAAGCGGAAGAACGGCAGATCGAACGCGCCGGCCACACGCCGCAGCCGGACCTGGTGCTGAAAAATTCTGCCGGCGCCATTAAGCTGCCAAACGCACTGGAAGACAATGAACTTCTCGCCCTGATGGCACGGCGCCGCACCAACCGCACGGCTCGGCCCACCATCACGGCCAAACAACTTTCCGATTGCCTGTTCGCAGGGCTCGGCATCACCGGCGAGACCGCCAACTGCGTTGGCGCCCTGCCGCTTGGCATGACCCCTTCCGGCGGCGCGAGAAATCCCTATGAAGCCTATGTGGTCGCGCTCGGCGTCGACGGCCTCGAGCCCGGCGTCTACCACTATTGCGCCGCCGATCACGACCTTGGCAGGATTTCCGCGAACCATATGCCCAAGATCTCCGAACTGGTCGGCGGGCAGGAGTGGGCGGACGCCATGCCGTGCATTGTCCTGCTTTGCGCGAAGCTCGATCGCACGATGTGGAAATACGAGGACGCCAACGCCTATCGTGTCGTGCTGATCGAGGCTGGCCACATCGGCCAGAACATCATGCTGGCGGCGACCAATCATGGCCTGTCGGCCTGCCCGACGGCGGCGCTCAGTCATTTGGCGATCAAGCGTCTGCTCGGCCTCGATCGCCTCACCGACGCGCCCATCTATGCTTTGACTCTCTCGGCCCCGGAACCGTGCCCGTCTTCGGTGGGCCAATTCATAAATTAGTCGGCTCAGTATATTCGTAACGCGTTCCCTAGGTTCACCAGAGACAGGAGCAGCACGTGCCAAACCAATCTTTACGCCAGTCGGAAATCGATAGTCTCCAATATATTTCGTCGATGACCAATGAGCTCGTGCAAATGGCCGAAGCAAGCCGTTTTCCCATGATCTCCTATCTGCTGGGCATGGCCTATGCGGAAGCCTTCGACGTGCTTCGCGGCGCACGGCCGACGAGGCACGCGCAGCTCAGCGGCAATCCGCTGCACCCCAAGGCGCAGGGAAAAGACAATCGTGCTGCCCAGCCTCGGAGAGCGTAGCGACATGCAATTGTCAGCCGCATGCGCGCTGACAGGCTCGACCTCCCGGCCAAACCGCTGGGAGACGCTATGCGCGTTGCAAAACCTACTGCCGCTGCTGAAAAAGACCGCCACGGATCTGAACCGTGCCAACATGGTCTACTGGTTCGAACAGGCCGATGCCGAGGTCGCCAACATCATCAGGGGCCACCCCTCCGATGCGGCCGCAATCCCGGCCTTGATCGCATCCTGCCCGCAGAACCGGCACCCGGTCGCTCAAGCCTAGAGTGGTTCGGCATCAACTGAACCTGCTCTAACCATTTGTTTTCAAGCCATTCCAGGCGGGAAGCCTTTGCGCGCCTGGAATTGCGAAGGGGGACCTGCACATGAACATGATTGCCAACATCAGAAGCGTCGACGCCAGGGAAAGCATTTTCAGCCGGCTTGACGCCTTGATCGCCAGGCGACCATCATCAACCGACGCCGCTCGGGTCGAGGCCCGCCAACTCGTCTCGATGGCAATTGTCGATGGCTGCCAGGCTGACAGTCTCTGGGGCGCGGTGGACGCCTTCCACGCCCATTTCGACTTCATGATGCAGACCATCGAGATCAACGGCGCCGATGACCCAGGCCTCAAGATCCTGCGCACGAAATGCCGCTTCTATCTCGAAGAGATCGAGGCCCTGTGCCTGTCGCTGGGCTATTGATCGACTGCAGTTCGCGCAAACGATAGCATCCGTTCAATCGGATCGAGACCTATTCTAATTGCGAAGGCTGAATACGAACGGTGCTGTTCGGCTCGGGTGCGGGCCGAGCTCCGACGGCGGTGCCGGCACAGTGGCACCTTTCAGCACGGCGAGCGCCGCACGGTCCAAATCCGCATCTCCGGAGGAACGAGAGAGCCTGGCGGACAGGACCCGGCCGTACGAGTCGACCGTGAAGACGACATACGGCCTGCCTTCCGCGCCTCGGGCCTTGGCCGAACTGGGATAGCGCGTGTGCCGCTTGATCCAGGCGCCCAAACGGGAGTCCCATTTGCTGGAGTCGCCGGATCGCGACGCCGATCGTGCCGACTTCGGCGCGGCTGTCCTGGCCGCTGGTCTCGCATCGGCGCTGGTGGCGGCTACCGTCTTCGGCGGCGCCGCCCTCTCCTTCTTCGGCCGCGGCTTGGGCTTATCGACAGGCTTTTTCGCCTTGGCCTCCACCGGTTTCTTGTCCTTGACCACCTCGACCGGTTTCGGCTGCGGCAAGGGAATGACGACCTCGGGTGCGACCGCCTCGACAACATCCGGGACGACCTCATCCGGCGGCGGCTGGTCGACCGGTTCAGCCACTTCGGTCCGGGTGGGTTCGGCCTCGTCAGGGGGATCGGCTTCCGGCCCTCCGGCAACCGGCTCCGCCTTCTCGACCGGTTCTTCGGGCGTTGGCTCGGTCGTCGGCGTCGGCTCGCTCTGATCCGGCATAACCGCGTCCAGCGCGGCAATTTGCTCCTCCACCGCCGGCATCACCACCATCGGCGCCATCTCGATCACCTGGGCCGGTGGCGGACCGCCATCTGCTTCGGTGACCGTCGTGAAGTTCCGCACGGCATAGGCGACCGCGACATGGGCGCCGAGGACCAGCGCGGCCGCACCGGCCCACAAGCCAAGGTCGCGCCAGCCGAAGCGCGACAACTGGACCGAGGGCAAGGCGGCCGCTTGCATCATGGCGCCGCTGCGCCAGTGGCGGCCGGCGCCGTCTCCAGGCCGACCAGCGCGATCTTCAGATAGCCAGCGCCGCGCAGCAGGTTCATCGCCTCCATCAGGTCGCCATAGGCGACCGCCTTGTCGGCGCGCAGGAAGATGCGCGTCTGCTTGTCGCTTTTTGTCCTGCTGTCCAGCGTCGCGGCGAAAGCCGGGCGCGGCACGCTATCGTTGCCGATCGCCAGCGTCAGATCGTCCTTCAGCGTCAGGAACAGCGGTGTTTCGGGCCGTGGCGCGGGCGTTGCGGTCGAGCCCGGCAGGTCGACATTGACATCCACCGTCGCCAGCGGCGCCGCGACCATGAAGATGATCAGCAGCACCAGGATGACATCGATGAAGGGGGTGACGTTGATCTCGTGGCTTTCCTCGAGATCGCCATCCATGGTCTGCCGGATTCTGCTTGCCATGGCACTACTCCGCCGCGAGCGCCGTTGCCGGCGCGACGGTGCGGAAATCGAGGTCGCGGCTGACCAGCCGTTCGACGCCCGCCGAGGCATCGGCGAGGATCTGCCGGTAGCCGGCTATCGAGCGGGCAAAGACGTTGTAGATGACGACAGCCGGTATCGCCGCGACAAGGCCCATCGCCGTGGCCAGCAGCGCTTCGGCGATGCCCGGCGCGACCACGGCGAGATTGGTGGTCTGCGCCTGCGAGATGCCGATGAAGGCGTTCATGATGCCCCAGACGGTGCCGAACAGGCCGACAAAGGGCGCGGTCGAGCCGATCGTGGCCAGCACGCCGGTGCCGCGCGACATGCGCCGCGACGCCGCCGCCTCGATGCGTGACAGGCGCGACGTGACCCGTTCTTTGAGGCCGTCGCCGGAGACATGATCGAGCGCGCCGGCCGAAAGCGCGGTCTCCTCCTCGGCCGCCCGCACCAGCAGCGCGCCGGGGCCGCCGCTACGGTCGAGGGCACGGCTGGCCTGCTTCAGCGTGGCGGCATCGCCAATCGCCCGCACGGCGCGACGGATGCGCAGCTTGCCACCAAAAATCTCCAGCGATTTGGCTAGCCATATCGTCCAGGTGACGAGGGAGGCAAAGGCCAGCCCGATCATCACCGCCTTGACGATGATATCGGCCGCCATGAACATGCCCCATGGCGACAGATCATGCGGCAAGGTCAGCTCCATCGCCGTCGAAGTCCCCGCCTCGGCTGATGCTCTCGGCTGGCTGGCCGGCTGGGCAGGCGCCATCGTGGCCGGGGGGACGACTCCCGGTGCCGCGGGCGCCTCGATCGCGGGGGCGGCACCAGCCGGTTGCTCCTGGGCGGTCGCGCTACCTACCGACAGGATGACTGATGCGACCAACGCCGCCAACAAACCACTTCTCGACAACAGCTTCTTCCTTGTTCTCAGAGCGGTCGGCCGCTTTCTATTTTCCACCGCCGCATCAAATCTCGTCACTGCACATAGCCAACAGGCTGGCCGGTGACGGGGTGCGCGAACACGCCCATCTCCACGCCGAAAATGCCCTTCAGCACATCGCCGCGCATGATTTCGCCGGGCGTGCCGCGCGTCAGCAGCTTGCCATCCTTGAGTGCGATCAGCTCATCGCAGTAGCGCGCCGCCATATTGGGATCGTGCAGCACGACGACGACGCAGAGATCGCGCTTGCGGCTGAGGTCCCTGACCAGCCCGAGCACCTCGACCCGATGGGCGATGTCGAGCGCCGAGATCGGCTCATCGAGCAACATGACGCCGGCGTTCTGCGCCACCGGCATGGCCAGCCAGGCGCGCTGGCGTTCACCGCCGGACAATTCGTCCACCAGCCGATCCGCAAAACCGTCCATGTCGGTCAGGGCCAGCGCCTCGTCGACATGCTGCCTGTCCTCGGCGCGAAAGCGGCCAAGCGCGCCATGCCAGGGATAGGACCCAAGCGTCGCCAGTTCGCGCACGGTGAGACCGGTCGCCGCCGGCGTCGTCTGCGGCAGATAGGCAAGCGCGCGGGCAAGTTCGCGGGCACCCCACTGCGGCAGCTGGCGCCTGGCGAAGGTGATGGCGCCTGAGCTTGCCGGCTGCTGGCCCGCCATCAGCTTGATCAGCGTCGACTTGCCCGAACCATTGTGGCCGATCAGCCCGTAGACGCGCGAGCGCTGCAGTTCGAGCGAAACCGCACCGAGCAGCGTCCGCTCGCCGACGGCGAAGTGCGCCGCGTCGATATGGAAGGCAGTCTGGGCATCAATTCCAGACATGGTCATGGCTTTTCTCCAGTGCGGCCGCCGCCCGCATTTCGAGATTCCGGCTTTCGGCAGGCGATGCCCGGTTGACTATGAAACATGACCTTATTAGTCAACATTGAAGATGACTGCAACACTCAACAAATCGTCGGACGTAACCGTGACAGGTCGGACAACGGTGGCGACCTCATCGTCGTCGTGTCGGAGGGCAAACGTCGTCGAATAGGGTTTGCACGGAGAACTGTCGTCGCCGGCGGGCTGCTACCCGGGTGGACGGCTGCAACTTCGCCGGTCAGGATGGACCTCACAATCGGCGAGGAGAGAACCGCGGATGATCAAGGCAACACCATTCGACTTCCCCTATGACGGCAGGCTGGTGGCCGAAACCACCGCGCTGATCGTCATCGACCTGCAGCAGGATTTCCTGTCGACGACGGGCTACTTCGCTAGGCAGGGATATGACCCTTCGCCGCTCAGGGCGATCCTGCCGACCGTGAGCCAGCTAATATCAGCCGCCCGCAAGGCTGGCGTCAGGATCATCCACACAAGGCAGGGATATCGGGCCGACATGGCCGACATGACGCCCTACGAAAAATGGCGCCGCAAGCGCGCCGGGCTCGACGGCACCGAAATCCTGCTACGCTCGGGTCCGGGGTTCCAGATCGTTCCGGAAATCGACGTCGCGCAGCACGACATCATCGTCGATAAAACCTGCAACAGCGCCTTCACCTATACGGACTTCGAGCTCGTCCTGCGTGCGCAAGGCATCGCCCATCTCATGTTTTCCGGATGCACGACGGATGTCTGCGTCCACACCACGCTGCGGGAAGCCTGCGACCGCAACTTTCAATGCCTGACGATTTCCGATGCCTGTGCCAGCGGTGACAGACAAGCCCACGAAGCCGCGCTTCACATGGTGACGGTCGAAGACGGCGTCTTCGGCGCGCTGACGGATTCAGCAGCCGTCATCGAAGGCCTGTCACGGCTTGGCAACAGGCCTGAAGCAACAAAAGGCTGAAGGACCTCAGCCTGCTGCACGCGTCTCCAGTCCCGCGCGAGGCGCATACGCCCCGGGCTGGAATGCATCGCTTTCGCGGCGTGCCAGCGAATTGCGCAACAGCGCGATCGTTTCCCGGCCGGTCGTCGCGATCTCGCGCGGCGTGTCGACGCCGACAATCATGAATTCATCGATCCCGAGAGCCGCATAGGCAAGCAACGACAGGACGGCCTGGGCCGGCGGCCCGGCAACGTCGACCGCCTTGGGGCCGGAGGCGGAAGCACCCTGGTGAATCCTGACCGGAAGCGCAAAGCGCAGCTTGCCGGCGCGGCCGTGCTCGGCGGCGGCACCGCGCACACGCTCCATCAGCCGCCGAACCTCGTCGATCGAGCCCGGCGCCAGTTCGAAGACATCGGCATGCCGGCCGGCCACCTTGAGCGCCGTTCCGGATTGCCCGCCCATACGGATGATCAGGTCGGCGCCGTGCGGACCCTTGCGCGGCACGTAGCCGCCTTTGATGCTGTAGAATGCGCCCTCATGGTCGAAGGGCCGGTCGTTCGACCACAGTCGCTTGAGCAGCACCAGATATTCATCGATGCGCTGCCAGATGACGGTATGCCCGACCGGGCGCGTTTCGGCATCGGCGTCGCGCAGCGGCTCGCCGATCATCCTCAACGCCAGACGCCCGCCGCTTTTCCTGTCGATCGACGCCAGCTGGCGGGCCGCCACGGTCGGTTCGACCACGCCTGCCCAGTGGGTGAGGACGACTCCCAGCGACGAGGTGCGATCCAGCACTTGGGTGGCAAGATCCATGTTGGTCAGCAGTCCGGCCGAATCGTCGACGACGATCTTGCGGAAGCCGCCATCCTCGATCAGCCCGAGCTTGGTCGCGGTCTCGGCAAAGTCGTAGAAAAAGGGAACTGCGGCGTCGGCGGTCTTGCCGGGAATATGCGTGAACTCGATCGGCATTGCCATCTCCTCCGTTGTGTCGGGCGCGCGAAAGCGCACCGAGGATTCGGTTCATTCAACTCCGATTGCCTGGAAACGGTGGGGCAGCTAACCCCGGTCGATCTGACGACTCAGGGAATAAGGCCCAGAACGACTGCCCCGGTGAACACAAACGCAAGGGAAAAGACGAGATATGCGAAGGCACCGGCATAGGCCGGGCGAAAGGCCTGGGCATTTGCCAGCTTCTGGCCGTCGCGATCCGTCTGGGCGTTCTGAATATAGGACATATCGGCCTCCGTCTCGCCTTTTAATCTATAAAACTTGTAGACTTTGTCGATTGCTATTTTCTGGCCTTGGGCAGAATAATTTTCTCCTGGATAGCTACAAATTGGTAGCTGCTTGCTGAGGGAGCCCGTCCGCGCGATCGATCGCATGACACGCCCGTTTCGCCTCTGCGTCTGAATGGACCTATGGTCCTGTCCCCGCTGCACCCAATTCATGGATTGGCCGCCCGGAGCGCGCGAGATAGCATCGCCCAATCAGCAAACACGAAATAGTCTAACTGGGGAGCAGAAAAATGGGCACGAGACTGGCCGGCAAGGTCGCCATCATTTCGGGCGGCGCGACGGGAATGGGTGGGGCGGCCTCGGAGCTGTTCGCCGCTGAAGGCGCCAAGGTGGCGATCATCGACCGCAACGGCGAGGCGGCCGCCGCAACCGCAGCGACAATCAGGGCACGCGGCCATGTCGCCGAGCATTTCGTCGCCGACGTCTCCGACGAAGCCCAGGTCGAAGCGGCGGTGAAAGGGGCGACGGAAAAGCTCGGCCCGGTCACCGTGCTGTTCAACCACGCCGGCACCATCGTGATCAAACCTTTCCTGGAGACGACGGTCCAGGAATGGGACTGGCTGCATGCCGTCAATGTGCGCTCGATGTTCCTGATGACGCGCGCCGTGCTGCCCGGCATGATTGCGGCGGGCGGCGGCTCGATCGTCTGTACCTCGTCTATCTCGGCGGTGGCAGCGACGCCGATGGAGGTGCTCTACGACACCACCAAGGGCGCCTGCCACATGTTCGCGCGCGCCATCGCCGTCGAGTTTCGCGATCGCAACATTCGCTGCAACGCGGTCTGCCCAGGCTTCATCCGCACGCCGCATGGCCTGCGCGAGGTCGCCGACCTCGGCAGGCTCGGCGTCGATGTCTCGGACGCGGCGCTGGCCGCGCAGCAGGGCCGCATCGGCGAGCCGGAAGAGGTGGCGAGGGCAGCGCTCTACCTCGCCAGCGACGAGTCGAGCTTCGTCAACGGCACGCATCTGTTCGTCGACAACGGTTTTACCGCGATGTGATGCTTTCCAGGATCTAGGTGTTTAGTCCCAGGGACAGCTTGGCGCCCTTCCTCTACCCGTCGATCGGGGGAGAGGAAAGGACACCAAGTCCTACTCGCCTACCGCTCCTCGCGCCTGAACGGCTTCAGCAGCGCCGAGGGCGCCACCGCGTTGCGCGACATCACCGCCATGGCGACGATGGTGAAGATGAACGGCAGCATCAGGAACGCCTCATAGGGGATATGTCCGAGCCCGCTGGCCTGCATGCGCAGCTGCAAGGCATCGACGAAGGCGAACAGCAGCGCTGCCCCCGCCGAGCGCCATGGATCCCAGCGGCCGAACACGACCAGCGCGATCGCCACCCAGCCGCGCCCGGAGACGACGCCGAAGGTGAAGGCGTTGAACTGCGCCATCGACAGGAAGGCGCCGGCCAACCCCATCAGCGCGCCGCCGAGGACAACCGCCTGGAAGCGCGTGGCGATGACGCTGACGCCGGCCGAATCGGCGGCGCGCGGGTTTTCGCCGACCATGCGCACCGACAGGCCCCATGGCGTGCGGTAGAGCACGAACGCGGCCAGCGGAATGGCGAGAATCGCCATGTAGACCAGCGCAAACTGGTTGAACACCGCCGGCCCGAGCACCGGAATGTCGGAGAGGACCGGGATCGGCAGTGTCTGAAAACCCTTGATGTTGGGCGGCACCGACTGCTGGCCGAAGATCAGCCGGTAGAGGAAATAGGCGAGGCCCGACGAGAACAGCGTCACGCCGATGCCGCAGACATGCTGGCTGAGGCCGAGCACCACCGTGAACAGCGCATGCAGCGCGCCCATCAGCATGCCGGTCAGCACAGCCGCCAGCACGCCGATCCACAGGCTGCCGCTGAGGCTGGCGGCGGTGAAGCCGGTCATCGCCGACAAAAGCATGGTGCCTTCGATGCCAAGATTGAGCACGCCTGCGCGCTCGGAGAACATTTCGCCGAGCGTCGCGAAAGCCAGCGGTGTCGCGATCCGGATGATCGCGGCTAGGAAGCCGACCTGAAAGATCTGTTCGAACACCGCGCTCATCGGGCGGCTCCGACGCGACGGATGCGATAGGCGGTGAACAGCAGCGCCACCAGCATGGCAAGCAATGCGGTGCCCTGGATCACATCGCTGAGGAAGGCCGGCACGCCGGTCGCCCGCGACATAGCCTCGGCGCCGGTCATCACGGCGGCCAGGAAGATCGCTGCCGGCACGACGCCAAGCGGGTTGAGCCGCGCCAGCATGGCAACGACGATGCCGGAATAGCCGTAGCCCGGCGAGATGTCGCTCATCACCTGAAAATGCACGCCGCCGACCTCGCCGACGCCGGCCAGCCCGGCCAGCGCACCGGACAGCAGCGCCGTCGAGATCAGCACCCGTTCGACGTTGATGCCGCCATAGCGCGCCGCTTCCGGGTTTTCGCCGGTGACCCTGATTCGGAAGCCCAGCGTCGTGCGCACGATCAGGAACCAGATCAGCGGTGCCGCCAGCAGCGCCACGACGACGCCGAGATGCAGCCTTGTGCCTTCGAGCAGCACCGGGAAATTGGCCGAATCCTCGATCGGCGGCGAGATCGGGTAACCGCTGAAACTGTCCTTCCACGGTCCTTCGATCAGCGCCATCAGCGCGTAGTAGATGACCGAGTTGAGCAGCAGCGAACTGACGACATCGTCGACCTTGAATTTTACTCTGAGCGTGGCCGGCACCAGCGCGACCGCGGCTCCGGCCGCAGCTCCGGCCATCGCCATCAACACCATGGCGAGCGACCCCGGCATCGGAATGGCGCCGACAAAGCAGCTGGCCACCGCGCCGGCCAGCAATTGCCCCTCCGCGCCGATGTTCCAGAATTT
Organism: Mesorhizobium sp. Root695; assembly: GCF_001428185.1. Lineage (NCBI taxonomy): Bacteria > Pseudomonadati > Pseudomonadota > Alphaproteobacteria > Hyphomicrobiales > Phyllobacteriaceae > Mesorhizobium > Mesorhizobium sp. Root695. The sequence goes on from NZ_LMHO01000034.1 coordinate 131,234, forward strand.
CGCCCGGAAGGCGACCGCGACCGCCAGTCCGGTAAAAATCATCGGTGCGGCGCGCACCATGGTTTCGGTGATCGCATAGCTGTCGCCGAGCGAGGCGGTGAACATCACGCCATAGGCCTCGAGCACGCCGGCGCCGGCCAGCGCGATGAGGCCGCTGCACAGGACGAGCGTGGCGCCGATTGCCAGCAGCGGCAAAGCCAGATTGAACCAGGCGGGCGTCGACGTGCGGACTTCCAGGCGAAACATCAGCTGTGCCCCTCCGCCCCGGTCATCATCAGCCCAAGCCGCGCGATCGTCGCATCGGCGCTGTCGAGCGTGCCGACGATGCGGCCCTCATACATCACCGCGATGCGGTCGCAGAGCACCAGCAGTTCTTCGAGATCTTCGCCAATGACGACGATGCCGCAACCCTTGGCCCGCATGGCGAGGAACTTTTCATGGATGAAACGGGCGGCGCCGATGTCGAGGCCGCGCGTCGGCTGAGACACGATCAGCACCTTCGGATCGAAGGCGAGTTCGCGCGCCAGAAGTGCCTTCTGCAGATTGCCGCCGGACAGCGCGCCGGCGCGGGTCATCGGCCCGGGGCACCTGATATCATAGGCCTTGATCTGCGCTTCGGCAAAGGCGCGGATCGCATCCGGCTTGAGCAGGCCCTTGCTGCTGAACGCGGTGGTACCGATGCGCGGCAGCACCATCGAATCGGCGAGCGGCAGGTTGGTCACCAGCCCCGTCGTCATGCGGTCTTCCGGGATGCGGCCAAGACCGAGCGCCTGCACTTCGCGCGGCGAAAACCGCGACACTTTCTGGCCGGCAATCGTCATCTGGCCGGCATCGGGCACGCGTGTCCCGGAGATCACCTCGGCCAGCGCCCGCTGGCCATTGCCCGACACTCCGGCAATGCCTAGGATCTCGCCGGTGCGCACGGCAAGCGATACATCACGCAGCGGCGTGCCCGAATGCTTCGACGTGGAAATGCCGTCTAGGGTGAGCACATCAGCACCAGGTGTCGATGGACCCCGCGCCGGCGGCACGATCTCATGGCCGCACATCAGTGTTGCCATCTCCGAGGATGTCGTGTTGGCCGGGTCATCGACGCGGCCGGCAACGCGGCCATGCCGCAGCACCGTGCAGCGATGCGTCAGGGCTCGCACCTCGTTGAGCTTGTGCGAGATGAAGATGATGCCGAGACCCTGCGCGGCCATCGATCGCAAAGCCGAAAACAGCCCATCGACCTCGCTTGGCGCCAGCACCGCCGTCGGCTCGTCGAGGATGAGCAGCCTGGCGCCGCGAAACAGCGCCTTGACGATCTCCAGCCGCTGCTGCTCGCCGACCGACAGTGCCGAGACCGGAAGATCGGGATCAAGTGTGAGCCCATGCTGGCGGCCGATCTCGGCGAGCCGCGCCAGCCCGCCGGCGCGGTCGATCCGGCCCGTCTTGCCGGGAATGCCTATCAAAAGGTTTTCCAGCACAGTCAGCCGCGGCGCGAGGTGAAAATGCTGGTGCACCATGCCGATCCCGGCGGCAAGCGCATCCGCCGAACTGGTGATCCGCACCTTCTGACCCTGGATGAGGATCTCGCCGGCGTCGGGCGCATAGGCGCCGAACAGCACGTTCATCAGCGTCGTCTTACCGGCGCCGTTCTCGCCCAGCAGCCCGAGGATCTCACCGGGCGCAACACTGAGATCGACGGCCTCGTTCGCCTTGACAGCGCCGAAGTGTTTGGTGATGCCGCGCATTTCGATGAGTGGGGCGGGCAAGGACAAGGCGGTATCCTGATGGCGTTGGCGCGGCTCTTCACACTCCCCCTTGTGGGGGTGAGAAGCGGTCCGCGCAGCGGACAAAAAGCCAATTGCTTGGCTTTTCGAGTTTCGAACGCCCTGAGCCTGCGAAGGGTTGGGCGGCAAATGGCCGGGCTCCCGCTGCCGCGCAACGTCCCAGCGTTCACCGGCCTTTCATCGTGCCACTAGCACGATGAAAGGCTTCGCGAACCGGCTGCTCACCCCCACACGAGGGAGGGTGAAGAACTCAATCCGAAACCGGCGTGTTCTCGTCCACGTCGACGCGGAAATTGCCTTCCAGAATCTCGGCCTTCTTCTTTTCGACCAGCTCCTTGACGTCCGCGGGCAGCGTCTTGTCGAACTTGTGGTAGGGCGCCAGATGCGAGCCGCCCTTGGCCATGCGCGAGAAGTCGCCATAATCCTGCGCGGTGAAGACGCCGGCCTTGACCAGCTTGATCGCCTGCTCGACCGTCGGATACATATCCCAGACCGGCCCGGTGATCACCGTGTCGGGGCCGAGGCTCGACTGGTCGGACATGTTGGAGATGGCGAGGATCTTCTTGTCCACCGCCGCTTCGATGACGCCGAAGCGCTCGGCGTAGATGACGTCGACACCGGCGTCGATCTGCGCGACCGCCGCTTCCTTGGCCTTTGGCGGATCGAAGAAGGAACCGATGAAGGCGACCTTCTTCTTGATGTTGGGGTTGACCTCCTTGGCGCCGGCGAAGAAGGCGTTGACCAGCCGGTTGACCTCCGGGATGCCCATCGCCGCGACGGCACCAATCGTGCCCGACTTCGACATCTTGCCGGCGATCATGCCCGAGAGATAGGCCGGCTCGTGGATCCAGTTGTCGAAGACGCCGAAATTCGGTTCCGCCGGGCCGGCGCCGGAGCCGAACAGGAAGGCGGTCTTCGGGAATTGCTTGGCGGTGCGGCGCGATTCACGTTCGGCGGCGAAGGCATCGCCCAACACCAGCTGGTAGCCGCCTTGCGCATATTCGCGCATGACGCGGCTGAAATCGGCCGTCTGCACCTTCTCGGACCATTTGTATTCGATGCCGAGTTCCTTCTCGGCCTTTTGCAAGGCGACGTGGATCTGGTTGTCCCACGGCTCCTCGATCGGCGTGGCGAAGATCGCCGCCACCTTCAGCTTCTTGTCCTTGCCGAAGGCGGCGCCCGGCAGCATGGCTGCGGCAAGGCCAAGTGCGCCCAGCTCCAGCACATTGCGTCGCGAAAGGCCTTCGCGCTTTATCTGGAATCCGTTCTTGCGATTTTCCATTGCATTCCCCTCTGTTCGACAGCCGTGTCGAGCCGGCTGTTCGTGAAAATTTCAGACGGGGAACTATGGAACGACGATAGACTTTTGTCCACATGGTCAAATTTAACCGCGCACCGGATTCTTGATCTTAGCCGGTCAGGCGAGGGCCGCCGATCATACCCGTTCGAGCGCGAGCGCGATGCCCTGGCCGACGCCGATGCACATGGTTGCCAGGCCGTAGCGGCCGCCGCGTTCACGCAGCTCCAACGCCGCGGTGCCGGATATGCGGGCGCCCGACATGCCCAACGGATGGCCGAGTGCAATGGCGCCGCCATTCGGGTTGACGTGTTCCGCGTCCTCGGCAATGCCGAGCTGGCGCAGCACGGCGATGCCTTGCGAGGCAAAGGCTTCGTTGAGCTCGATGACATCGAACTGTTTTGGCGTCAGGCCGAGCCGCGCGCACAGTTTTTGCGTCGCTGGCGCCGGGCCGATGCCCATGATGCGCGGCGCGACACCGGCGGCGGCACCGCCGAGGATGCGGGCGATCGGCGTCAGACCGTATTTCTTGACCGCCGCCTCGGAAGCAACGATCAACGCCGCCGCCCCATCATTGACGCCGGACGCATTGCCGGCCGTCACCGTGCCGCCTTGCCGGAACGGCGTTGGCAGCTTGGCCAACGCCTCGACTGTTGTGCCAGCGCGCGGATGCTCGTCCTTGGAGACGACAACCGCATCGCCCTTGCGCTGCGGGATGGTCACCTCTGTGATTTCCTTCGCTAGCCTTCCATTGGCCTGTGCCGCGACAGCCTTGTCCTGGCTGCGCACGGCAAAGGCGTCCTGGTCCGCGCGGGAGATGGCGAACTCTTCCGCCACGTTCTCGCCGGTCTCCGGCATCGAATCGACGCCATACTGCTTCTTCATCAGCGGGTTGACGAAACGCCAGCCGATGGTGGTGTCGTAAATCTCGGCATTGCGCGAGAACGCCGTGTCGGCCTTGGGCATGACGAAGGGCGCCCGGCTCATCGATTCCACACCGCCCACGATCAACAGCTCCGCTTCGCCGGCCTTGATGGCCCTAGCTGCGATGGTCAGCGCGTCCATGCCGGAACCGCACAGGCGATTGACGGTCGAGCCCGGGATCTCCTTGGGCAGCCCTGCCAGCAGCAGCGCCATGCGTGCCACGTTGCGGTTGTCCTCGCCAGCCTGGTTGGCGCAGCCATAGACGACATCGTCGACAGCCTGCCAGTCGATGCCGGGATTGCGTTCGACCAATGCCCTTAGGGGTATCGCGCCGAGATCGTCGGCGCGCACGGAAGAGAGCGAACCGCCGAAGCGGCCGATCGGCGTGCGGATGTAATCGCAGATAAAGGCCTCGGCCATGTCATGCAGCCTTTGCTTTTCCGGTTCCCTCATGCGCCGCCTTGGTGCGGGCCTGCAGGTCGCGCAATGTCTTGAGTTCGAGTTCGCTTGGCGCCGGCGTTTCGTCAAGCGCCTCGGCGAACTTAACGATCCAGCCACAGCTCTCCTGTACCTGCTGGCGGGTGACGCCAGGATGCAGCGACACGACGGTGAATTCCTTGCTCACCGGATCCGGCTTCCAGATGGCAAGGTCGGTGATCAGCAGCGTCGGGCCTGCCGTGTCGATGCCAAGGCGCTTGCGATGGTCGCCCCCCTCGCCATGGCCGAAGGAGGTGAAGAAGTCGATCTTTTCGACCATGCCGCGTTTGGTCTGCGCCATGGTGATGTAGATCTCCTTCGACGAAGTCGCGATCTCCGGCGCGCCGCCGCCGCCAGGCAGTCTGGTCTTGGGATGGAAATAGTCGCCAATGACGGTGGTGTTGATGTTGCCGAACTTGTCGAGCTGCGCCGCACCAAGGAAGCCGATCGAGATGCGACCGCCCTGCAGCCAGTAGCGGAACATCTCCGGCACCGCGACGGTGGTGATAGCGGTCTCGCACAATTCGCCATCGCCGATCGACAGCGGCAGCACGTCGGGCGCGGTGCCGATCGTGCCGCTCTCGTAGATCAAGGTGATGTCAGGCGCATGCGTCAGCCGCGCCACATTGCAGGCCGCGGATGGCGCGCCGATGCCGACAAAGCAGACATCGTCATTCCGCAGCGCGCGGCTGGCGGCGATGGTCATCATCTCGTTGGGAGTAAAGTCCTGATTGTCGCTCATGCCGCTTTCCTCAGATGCTCTACACGGGCCTCGAAATCGTCGGCGCTCTTCTCGATGACGTTGGCCTGCATCCAGGCCTGGAATTTCTCGCGGTCGGCGGCGATGTCGTCCCATTCCAGATAGGCGGCATTGTCACGCGCGTAGTAGCCATGCGCATAGGACGGATGCGAACCGCCGGGCACGACGGATATCGCCGCGATCGTCCAGCGCGGCAGCACGGTCAAATTGGGGTGCAGATCGTCGAAATTGTCGACCACTTCCTCGATCGTCACCACCGCGCGTTTGGCCGCCAGCACGGCTTCCTTCTGGATGCCGATGATGCCTTCGACCAGCACATTGCCTTTTCTGTCGGCCTTCTGCGCATGGATGAAGGTGACATCAGGCCTGATCGAAGGAACAGCCGCCAGCACCTCGCCGGTGAACGGACAGATGACAGACTTGATGTTCGGATTGACCACCGCAAGCCCAGCGCCACGATAGCCGCGAAACACCGCGCAGGGCAGACCGGCCGCGCCTGCCTCATAGGCGTTGGCCATGCCGGCATGGCTGTGCTCCTCGATCTCGATCGACCGGGGAAAGCCGTTCTCGATGGCATCACGGGCGCGCCGCAGCAGGCCGACGCCGGGATTGCCGACATAGGAGAAGACGATCTTCTTCGCCATGCCCATGCCGATCATCTGGTCGTAGATCAGGTCCGGAGTCATGCGGATCAATGTCAGGTCGCGAAACCCCTGGCGGATCGCCTCATGCGCCGCCGCCGTCGGGATGAGATGGGTAAAGCCCTCGAAGGCAACGCTGTCGCCATTGTTCAGGTTCTCCGCAACGGCCTGTTTGAGCGGCAGGAACTTGACCATCGCATCGGCTCCGGATTCGATAAAGTTCGTATTGCGAACATGTGTTTCGCATGCGATACTTTCTACGCTGAGCGAGAGCGTGCAGTCAATCCTGACGCCGATGCCGTTCCGTGGAGACAAGATGGACGAAGAGGCCCCCTCTCGTGATCACGTCGGCTCGCTGGAGCGCGGCCTTGCCGTCATGGAGATCCTGGCCCGGCACCCCTCGGGGATGACGCTGACCGAAATGGCCGAGGCGGCGGGCCTGACCCGCGCCGGCGCCCGCCGTTTTCTGCTGACGCTTGTCGCCACCGGCTATGCGACACAGGCTGGTCGCGTGTTTTCGCTGTCGCCACGCCTGCTGACGGTCGCCCGCACCTGGCTCGGTGGCGCCTCGCTATGGACCTTCGCCGCCCCCATCATGCGCGCGGTGGCAACGCAACTGAACGAGGCCTGCTCGGCAGCGATCCTGTCTGGCGAGGATGTCGTCTATGTCGCCCGTATTCCCGGCCGCCGCATCCTCAGCGTGTCGCTCGATGTCGGCACCAGGCTGCCGGCCTATTGCACCTCGATGGGGCGTATCCTGCTTGCCGGCCTGGCGCCTCAGGAATTGGACGCATTCCTCGGCCAGGCGACCTTCGAGAGGCGGACGCCGAAGACGATCACCGACATCAGACTGCTGGCCGGTGCCATCGGCAAGGCGAAGGCCGACGGCTTTGCCATCGTCGACGAGGAACTGGAACTCGGCCTGCGCTCGATCGCCGTGCCGATCCGCGACCGGGCAGAACGCACGGTCGCGGCGATCAACGTCTCGACCCAGTCCGCCCGCTTCTCCGTCGCGGAGATGGAGCGGGAAATCCTGCCCGCGCTGCTTGGCGCCAGGCAGCGCATCGAGGATTTCTTCGTCGTCTAACCACCCTTCGTCATCAATGCTTGATGCGGTCGCGCATCGCGTACCAAAGCATGCCGAGCACATAGAGCGGGCCGCGCAGCGCCGTGCCGCCCGGGAACGGCATCGGAGTCAGCGTCGAGAACAGGTCGAGCCGCGTGGCGTCACCCGTGATCGCTTCGGCCAGGAGCTTGCCAGACAGCGTCGACAGGATGACGCCCTTGCCGGAATAGCCATGCGCGAAATAGACCTCGCCATAGTGCCCGACATGCGGCAGCCGCGACGTCGTCACCGACACCAGCCCGCCCCAGACATGATCGATACGGCAGCCCTGCAGCTGCGGAAAGGTGGCTTCCATGTGCGGCCGCACGAAGCCGGCAATGTCGGCCGGCGGTGACGGCGTGTAGCGCTCGCCGCCGCCGAACAGCAGCCGCCCATCCGCCGACATGCGGTAATAGTTGACGACGAAGCGGGTGTCGGACACCGCGACATTGGCCGGAATGACGTTGCGTTTGCCCTCGAGCGGCTCGGTGGCGACGATGTAGTTGCCGACCGGCATGATGCGGCTGTTGACGCGCGGTTCCAGCCCGTTGAGCAACGCATCGCCCGCCAGCACGACATGCTTGGCCCGGACCGAACCTTTGGCCGTCGAGACCCGGATCGAAGGCTCGCGCTCCAGCCGCACGGCGACCGAATTCTCATGGATAGTGACGCCGGCAGCAGCCGCGGCGCCGGCGAGGCCGAGCGTGTAGTTGAGCGGGTGCATGTGGCCGCCGAGCGGCTCATACATCGCCCCATGATAGGGCGTGTCGACCTTGCCGCGGGCTTCCGCTGCCGACAGGATTTCGGCATGCGGGAACTTCATCACCGCGGCCAGGCACTCGGCCTCTTCCTCGAGGTCTCTGAGGTCGGAGCCGTTGACCGCGCCGACCAGATGGCCGGTCAGCCTGAGATCGCAATCGATGGCGTGGCGCTCGATGATGTCGAGCACCAGCCCGCGTGCCTCGAAGGCGAGGTCGAACAGCGCCTTTGCCCGCTCGGGTCCATAGAGCTTGACCAGTCCCTTGGCGCCCTTGCGCAGGCCGGGAATCATCTGGCCGCCATTGCGGCCCGAAGCACCCCAGCCGATCTTGCCACCTTCGAGCAGCACCACCTTCAACCCACGCTCTGCAGCGTGAAGGGCGGCGGACAACCCCGTGCAGCCGCCTCCGACCACCACCAGATCGGCTTCGACATCGCCGACGAGCGACGGATGGTCCGGCGCCGGATTGGCGGTGGCGACATAATAGGATTTGCCGATGTCGAGGCCCGAATTGAAACCCGTAGAACTGGAAGCCATGATCACACCTTCAGCAGCAGGTGGTCGCGTTCCCAGCTCGTCACCACACCCTGGAACAGGTCGAGTTCGACGCTCTTGACGCGCAGATAGGTCTGGAAGAAATCCTCGCCGAGCAGTTCCCGCACCGGGTCGCAAGCCTCGAAGCGATCGAGCGCCTCCTCCATGGTTTTCGGCAGCGTGCTCTTGATCTTGTAGGCGTTGCCCGAGGCTTCCGGCGACCGAGCCAGCCTCTGTTCGACGCCGAGATAGCCGGCGAGAAGCGAGCCGGCGATCGCCAGGTAGGGATTGGAATCAGCACCCGGAAGCCGGTTCTCCACCCGCCGAGCGGCGCGGCCACCGGCCGGCACGCGCAGGCCGCAGGAACGGTTGTCGTGCGACCACTCGATGTTGGCCGGCGCACTGTGGTTCGGCCTTATGCGGCGGAACGAGTTCACGTTCGGCGCAAACAGCGGCATTATTTCGGGGACATACTTTTGCAGGCCGCCGATGAAATGGCCAAACATCTCGGTGTCGGCATCGTCGCTGCCGGCAAACAACGTCTTGCCCGCCTCGTCGATGACCGACATGTGCAGATGCATCGAGCTTCCCGCCTGGGCGGCGATCGGTTTGGCCATGAAGGTGGCATGCATGCCGCTTTGCTGCGCGGCCTGGCGCGTCAGCCGCTTGAACAGCAGCACCTTGTCGGCCAGCGGCAGCGCGTCGCCATGCAGGAAATTGATCTCCAGCTGCGCCGTGCCCGATTCGTGGATCAGCGTGTCGAGCGGCAATCCGGCCGCCGCCGCGTAGTCATAGATGCGGCGGATCACCGGCTCGAATTCCTCGAGCGCGGCCATGTCATAGGGATGCTGCACGGTCTCGGCTCGGCCATTGGCGCCGACCGGCGCGCTCAGCGGCTGGTCCGGATCGGGATTGGGCGCGGTCAGATAGAACTCCACCTCGGGCGCCACCACCGCTCGCCAGCCGCGCTTGGCGTAGAGATCGAGCACGGCGCGCAGGACATGGCGCGGCGAGGCCATCCATGGCCGGTCGTCCATATGGAAGGCATCGGCAAAGACATAGGCCTTGTCAGCAGCAGCGCCAGGCGCCAGGCAGAGCGCCGAAACGTCGGGCACCATGCGCATGTCCGGGTCCGAATAGGCAAAACCCTCGTCGACCGAGCCGGAATAACGGCCGTCGATACTGACCAGGAAAGCGCTGCTCGGCAGATAGAGCGCGCGGTCTTCCAGCGCCTTGATGAACTTGGCCGTCGGCAAGGCCTTGCCGCGCAGCACGCCGTTCATGTCGGGCACCAGGCACTCGACCTCGTTGATGCCGTGCTGGGCCAACCAGGCTTTGGGATCGTCGGAGAGCGAGGTGTTCGTCGTGATTTTGTCAGGCATTTCGTTCATGTCCGTATCAGAGAGAGTATGGCTTGCGCGGCCACATCCGTTCCGGGTTTCAGCGCCATTTGGATTGCATTGTCCCTGAGGCGGGCGCGCATGGCTTCGTCGGCCAGCAGGCCGAGAATGGCTTTCTCCAATACTCCTTCGGTCCAGGCGTCACGGCCGATATGGTCACCGACGCCGGTCTCCACGGCGCGGCGCGCATTGTCGTGTCCATCCCAGCAATACGGCATGATCAGCGACGGCACGCCGAAGCGCAGCGCTTCACAAAAGCTGTTGTTGCCGCCGTGATGGATGAACAGGTCGGATTTCGCCACCACCGAAGGCTGCGGAAACCATGCGTCGAGGTAGACGTTGTCGGGCACCGCGCGGTAGGCGTCGCGCAGGCCGCCGGCGTTGACGATGAACCGCGCCGGAAGCCTGTCGAACACCGCCAGCATCCGCTCGATCAGGCCGACATCCATGGCGCCCAGGCTGCCGAAGCTGACATAGACCAGCGGCCCGCCATTGCGCGGAAAAACAGGCACCTCGAACGGCCCTTCCGAACGCACGCAGCCTTCGAGATAGACGAAGCGGTCCGGGTCGAGCGGTTCGGCGCGCTTGCGGCGCACGATCGAAGGCGTCAGCAGCAGATTAAGGTCGGGTGACGTCTCCAGGAACAGGCCCTTCAGCAGCGGCGCCAGGCCGGCATCCATCCGAAAGCGGTTGAAGCGGTCATGCGCCGGTGCCGAGGCCGTGAGATAGCGGGCCTCGAACGCGGCGCGTTGCGGGTCATCCACGCCAAGGCCCGACAGATAGGGCGGCACCTGCGCGTCCGGCAGCTCGGTCTCGGCGCAGGAGACGACGCGCACCCAAGGGCAGCCGGCGGCGGCGATCGCCGGGAACATGATGACATTGTCGAGCACCACCGCGTCCGGCTTCAGCCGAGCCAGCAATTGGCGCAGCGGCGCCTCGGCGTTGACGGCTGTGTCGACGATCGCTTGCCAGGTCGGCGCGACATAGGTCTCCAGCTGGTCGATCGGGCTCAGCCTGAAATGCGGCAGGTGGCGGCGCACGAAAGCTTGCCAGTAGCTCTGGCGTTCGCTGTCGCTCAGTGGCTCGTCGGTCGGCAGCTGGTATTCCTGGAAACCATAGTCGGCAAAGACGCCGGAGAAGCCGGCATGGCAGATGAAGACGGGCCGAGCTCCCTTGGCACGCAATGCCTGCGCGATGCCGACGCAATTCAACGCCGCGCCGAAACTGGCTTCGGGGAACAGCGCGATGGTCGGGCTGGCTTTGCGCGTCAATTAATCCTCGTCAATCCGGCCGGCTGATCATGCCGAACAGGGCGGGCGCCCCGCGACTGGCCGCTTGCGGTCGCTGGTTGCGGGAGAGCCGCAGGTGGATGCGCAGCAGATCGGCAGCCACCTCATACTGCCGGCTTTCGAGATGGTCGAGTATATTCAAGTGTTCGCGCAGCGATTGCCGCAGCCGGAAGACGTTGACGCCGGCATAGATGCCGGGCAATCGGCGTAGCCTGAGGTGATCGGCCAGCGCGTCGGCTACGAAGCGGTTGGCGCAGCCCTCGGCGAGCATGCCGTGAAAATCAATGTCCAGCCTTTGGAACTCGCGGGTGTCGAATGCGGCGTCAGGCAGCGCCACCAGCGCTTCCATACCCTGGCGCAACGTCGCCGCCCGTGCGCCGCCCAGCCGGAAGCCCGGCGTCAGGATGGCCGCGGGCTCCAGCAGCAAGCGGAACTCATAGCTGTCGCCTTGCGCCTCCGGATCGTCGGGCGTGCGCCGAAACAACCAGGACTGGCCAGGCGCACGGTCCAGCAGATTCTCCTCGGTCAGTTTATTGAGCGCTTTTAGTACCGTCTTGCGCTCAGCACTGTAGCGCCGCATCAGCCCCGCGACGGTCACCGTCTGGTCCAGCCGCCGGGCAGATCGATCACGCAGGATCGCCTCGGCCAGCTCGTCCTCCTCGGTAGCGGGCAATTCAGTGGCGATCGAAGCCTGCGCCGTGAGGTCGATCGCCAGGTGATACCCGGAATCCGCCTCCCAGCGTACGACGCCCCGCTCCGCGAGCAGGCCGAGTGCCGCCCGTACCGGCGTGCGAGAAACATTGCACAGCGAGGCGATCTGCTGCTCAGGCAAGCGTGCACCGGGCTCAAAACCGCGCTGCCGCGCCACGTCCAGGATGCGCTGCGCCAGATCGAGATGGTTGGTGCGGGGTCGTCGGGGTGCGGCTTGCATGACTGGTCTCGTGGAAAACGACATGACCGCATTGATTTGACCGATCGCCAGCACGGACGCAATCGGCCAGATTCCACGGTCGCTTGACAAATTATGGATTGACGTACTTTTTTCTGCAATAGTACTGTCAGGACAATCGGCGACAAAAAGACCGAGGGAACAGGATCGAGGCAGCGACACGGGTCGCAAGCGTTGGTCCGGCGAATGAAATTCGACGATCAACCGGAATGGGAGTCTGTCATGACCGCTACCAGCCTGCGGCGCCGTGCGCTGAAAACATCTTCGATCGCACTTGGCCTGGCCTTGGCACTGTCCGCGCCGGCGCTGGCTGCCGATCTCGTCATTTCCAACTGGGACGGCTACATGGCATCAGACGCCATGGCCGCCTTCAAGACCGCGACCGGCGTTTCGGGCGAAGTGGTGGTGCACGCCACCAATGAAGAGATCATGGGCAAGCTGATCGCCGCCGGCGGCAAGGGCTATGACGTGGTCTTTGTTTCCTCGCCCTTCGCCGAGGTGCTGAACAAGCTCGGCCTGACCGAGCCGATCGACCACGCCACGATCCCGAACCTCGCCAATCTCTATCCCGAGGCGACCAAGCTGCCGCACGATGTCGGCAATGCCTTCTCCGTGCCCTACACCTGGGGCACGACAGGTCTTTGCTACCGCTCGGACCTGGTCAAGGTGGCACCGACCAGCTGGAGCGACCTGCTTGCTCCTTCCGACGAATTGAAGGGCAAGACCACCATGCTGGCGACCGACCGCTGGCTGCTGGCCGCCGGCCAGCTCGACAAGGGCTATTCGGTCAACGAAACCGACCCAGCCAAGATGGCCGAGGTCAAGGACCTGCTGATCTCGGCCAAGAAAACCCTGCTCGCCTATGACGACACCACCTTCTATTCCAAGCTGGTGTCCGGTGAGGCGCTGATGGTGCAGGCATGGGACGGCTGGTGCAATTACGGCATCGCCGAAAAGCCCGAGATCAAGTACGTCATTCCCAAGGAAGGCTCCGACCTGTGGGTCGACACGATGGTCGTGATGAAGGCCTCCGCCAACAAGGACGCCGCCTTCCAGTTCATCAACTTCATGCTCGACGCCAAGAACCACGCCTGGGCAGCGCAGAACATCGACTACAAGGTGCCGAACAAGCCGGCCATGGAAAGCCTGCCGGCCGACTTCCTGGCAAAATTCCCCAACATGGCGATGCCGGTGGCCGATCTCGTCAAATTCGAACAGCTGCGCGACGTCGGTGATGCCCAGCGCGACTATTCGAAGATCGTCAGCGAGATCAAGGCCGCGCAGTAGGCGGCGTCAACCTGAGATCACGGCCGGCGGCGCTTCTGCCGCCGGCCTTGAGCGGTACCCGAAAATTGTCCCAGACTCGACTTCGTTCCCTCTTGCTGATGGCCCCGGCGCTGGTCTGGCTGACTGCGCTGATGGTGGTGCCGTGCGCACTGGTGCTGGCGCTCGCCTTCTTCCGGCGCGGCATCTATGGCGGCATCGAATACACCTTCACGCTGGAGAATTTCGGGCTGGTCTTAGACCCGCTCTATGCCGGCATCTTCCTCAACTCGGCGCGCATTGCCGGCATCGCGACCTTGATCGCCGTGGTGATCGGCTATGCCGCCGCCTATGCGATTGCGGCCGCACCGCGTCGGTGGCAGCCGGTGTTCCTGTTCTTCGCGGTGCTGCCGTTCTGGTCCAACTATCTGATCCGCACCTATGCCTGGATCGTGCTGCTCAACCGTGAGGGCCTGATCACGCAGCTCTTGCGCTGGTTCGGCTATACCGGCGAACCGCCATCGATGCTCTACACGGAAGGCGCCGTCATCGCCGGCCTCGTCTACAACTATCTGCCCTTCGTCATCCTCGCCTGCTACGCGCCACTGTCGCGCCTCAACCCGGAACTGGCCGAGGCCTCGCGTGACCTCGGCGCCTCGGCCACCACCACATTCCGCCGTGTCATCCTGCCGCTGACCGTGCCGGGCATTGCCGCCGGCGCGGTGTTTGTCTTCGTGCTGTCGATCGGCAATTTCGTCACGCCGGCGCTGCTTGGCGGCGGCCGCTTCCAGATGATCGGCAACCTCGTCTACGACCAGTTCCTGACCGCCAATGACTGGCCTTTCGGGGCGGCACTCGCCATGGCGCTGATCGCCATCATGCTTCTTGTGCTGATGGCACAGGCGCTGGCCGCCAATCGCGCCTCGGGCCACACCGTGCAATCCGGCGGAGACACCGATGGCTGAGCGCTCCCCCGCGACGCGCCACACGCTCTGGGTCGTGCTCAGCCTGGTCTTCGCTTTCCTCTACATCCCGATCGCCGTTCTGGTGGCGCTCTCCTTCAACGAAGGCGGGCTGCCGACGGCGTGGTCGGGCTTCTCGCTGAAATGGTATGCCTCGCTGGCCTCGAACAGCGCCATCCTCTCCGCCGCGCTCAACACGCTGATCGTGGCGCTGGTCTCGACCGCAATCGCCACGCTGCTCGGCACGCTGCTGGCGATCGGCGTCGAGATGCGCCGGCAATATGGCAAGGGCCTCGAAGCGCTGATCTTCGCGCCGATGATCATCCCCGACATCGTGTTGGCCATCGCGCTGCTGAGTTTCTTCTCCATGCTCAACCTGACCATGGGGCTGCACACCATCATCCTCGCCCATGTCGTCTTCAACCTCGCCTTCGTCTGCTCGGTGGTGCGCGCGCGGTTGAAGAGTTTCGACTGGTCGATCGTCGAGGCATCGGCCGATCTCGGCGCGTCGGCCATCACCACCTTCAGGCGGGTGACATTGCCGGTCATCGCGCCTGCGGTGATCGCCGGCGCACTGCTTGCCTTCACGCTCTCGGTCGACGAATTCATCATCGCTTTCTTCACCGCCGGCGCCGGGCGCGCCTCGACGACGCTGCCGATGCAGATCTACGCCATGATCCGCTTCGGCATCACGCCGGAGATCAATGCGCTGGCGACCATCGTCATGGCGGTCTCGATCACCGCGCTGACCCTGTCGCAGCGGCTTAACAGGGGAATCATCGGCCAATGAGCGAACCGCGCACGCTGCTGGCCATCGATCATGTATCGAAGACATTCGGCCGGGTGACGGCTGTCGACGGCGTCTCGCTCGACATCCGGGAAAACGAGTTCTTCGCGCTGCTCGGCCCATCGGGCTGCGGCAAGACCACGCTGCTGCGCATGCTGGCCGGCTTCGAGACACCAAATGAGGGGCGCATCCTGCTCGACGGGCGCGACATCGCCAGGATCCCGCCCAACAAGCGGCCGGTGAACCTGATGTTCCAGTCCTACGCGCTGTTTCCGCATATGAGCGTCAGGGCCAATGTGTCCTACGGCCTTGAGATGGAACGTTTGCCGGCGTCAGAAATCCGCTCCCGCGTCGACGCCATCCTGGCAACCACCGAACTCGTCGCCTTCGCCGACCGCAAGCCGGAGCAACTGTCGGGCGGCCAGAAGCAGCGCGTCGCGCTCGCCCGGGCGCTGGTCAAGCGGCCCCGGCTGCTGCTGCTCGACGAGCCGCTCGGGGCGCTCGACAAGAAATTGCGCGGCGCCATGCAGCTGGAGCTGAAGCGCCTGCAGCACGAGGTCGGCATCACCTTCGTCATCGTCACCCATGACCAGGAGGAATCGCTCGTCATGGCCGACCGCATGGCGGTGCTCAGGGATGGAAAGCTGCTGCAATGCGACACGCCGCACGCGATTTACGAGCACCCCGCCGACCGATTCGTTGCCGACTTCATCGGCGTGATGAATTTTGTGCCCGGTAGAGCCGCCATTGACGGTTTGGTGGCCGCCAATGGCGCTCGGATATCGGGCAAGACCCCCGCCACACTCACGACCGGTGCGTCCGCTGTCGCCTCGGTGCGGCCTGAGCGCATCCGGCTGTTTCCGTCAGTGGAAACCACGAACCGCACCACCGGCACAGTCGAAGCGCTGGCCTATCACGGGCTCGATCTGCAACTGCATGTCCGCACGCCCCTGTCGCCAAAACCGTTCCTTGTGCGTGTCACCGCCGACGCCGCCGACCGCCGGCCGGTTTCGTCGGGCGACCAGGTCGAACTCGGCTGGGATGCCGCCGATGTCAGAATTTTCGCAGAATGACAGGAGAAGCTTGATGGCGCAGAAGACGATCGCGTTTTTTCCCGAAGCGGCCTACGGGCCGGCGCTCAATTCCGTCGGCATCGCCCAGGCGGTCGAGGCGCGTGGCCACAAGGCCGTTTTCCTGTCCGATCCAGGCTTCGTCGATGTCTACAAGGGCTACGGCTTCGAGGCTCATCCGGTAAACCTGTCCGAGCCGATGCCACCCGAGCAGATGGCTAAGTTCTGGGAAGATTTCATCAACGGCCACATCCCGAACTTCCGCAAATCGCCCTACGATCAAGTCGACAATTACGTGAAGGATTGCTGGACGGCGATCGTCGATAGCGCAAAGTGGGCGCAGAAGGACCTGCCGCGCGTTCTCTCAGCCATCAAGCCGGATGTCATCTGCGTCGACAACGTCATCCTGTTCCCCGCCATCAAGCAGTTCGGCAAGCCATGGGTGCGCGTCATTTCCTGCTCGGAAAACGAGATCGAGGATGAGGACATCCCGCCGCATCTGTCGGGCTGCGGCGAGAACGATCATGCCGGACACCAGCGCTACCGCGACCACTTCAACGCCGTCATCAAGCCGATCCATGACGACTTCAACGCCTTCCTGACCGCCAACGACGAGGCGTCTTATCCGATCGGTCAGTTCTTCGAGGCCTCGCCCTATTTGAACCTGCTGCTCTACCCCGAAGCGGCAAAGTTCAAGCGCCGCCATCCGCTCGATCCGGCGAAATTCCAGTATCTTGAAGGCTGCGTGCGGCAGGAAAGGCCCTACACGGTGCCGACCTTCGCCAGGAATAATGACGGGCCGCTGCTCTATGTCTCCTTCGGCAGCCTCGGCGCCGGCGATGTCGAACTGCTGAAGCGCATCATCGCGACGCTCGGCAAGACGCGCTACCGGGCGCTGGTCAATGTCGGCGGCTACAAGGACCAGTATACGGACGTGCCCGGCAACGTGATCGTCGATGGCTGGTTCCCGCAGCCCTCGGTCATCCCGCAGGCCGACGCGGTGATCCACCATGGCGGCAACAACTCGTTCACCGAGTGCCTCTATTTCGGCAAGCCGGCGATCATCATGCCCTATGTCTGGGACGGCCACGACAACGCCACCCGCGTCGAGGAAACCGGCCACGGCTTCGGCATGCCGCGCTACGACTGGACCGATGCCGAGCTGATCGCAAAGATCGAAGCCTGCCTGAACGACCCGAAGATGAAGGCCAAGCTGGCGAAGACATCGGCGCAGATGCACGCGCAGAATGGGCCTGAGAAGGCGGCCGGGTTGCTGGAGGCGCTGCTGTGACCTCCTCCGCACCTCATCTCCACCAGGCCACCACTCGCACCGATCTCGTCGACTGGGGTGCCCAGCCGGATGCGCTGGAGGGTGCTTCGCACTCCACCGGCAAACTCGTGCATAAGGGTCCGAACAACCAGGCGGAATCCGGCATCTGGGTCTGCACGCCAGGCCGCTGGCGCCTGAGCATCCCGCGCGATGAATTGTGCCATTTCGTCACCGGCCGCGCGACCTACCGGTCGGATGTCGGCGAAGTGATAGAAGTCTCCGCTGGGACGGTAGTCATGTTCCCCGCCGGCTGGACGGGCGAATGCACGGTGCATGAGACCATGCGCAACGTCTACATGCTGGCCTGAAAGCATGATCCCGAAAAGTGGGAACCGGTTTTCTCGGACAAACGGTTTCCGTTTGTCCAGAGATCATGCTCAAGCAAGGTATGGAGCTTGACGACATGCCGACACCGCACTGGCCGAAGGCCTCGAGCGTGGAACTGGAGGATTGGGGCGCGGGCACCAACACGCTCGCCGGTTCGCCGCGCGCCTCGGGCAAGGTCCTATCGCAAAATCCGGACGGATCGGGTGAATGCGGCCTGTGGTCGTGCACGCCGGGCACGCGCAAGGTCACCTTCGCCGCCGACGAGTTCTGCCACTTCCTGTCGGGACGCGGCAGCTATATCCATGACGACGGCGAGCAGATTCCGGTCGAGGCCGGCACGCTGGTGTTCTTCCCCGCCGGCTGGACCGGCATCTCCATCATCACGCAAACGCTGACCAAGGCCTTCATGCGCCGGTGAGCCCCATTTCAAGGAAATCGATATGACCACACCCATCATGCAATCTCCGCCCACTATTACCGACCTCGTCGACTGGGGCGTCATCCCGACGATGATCGAGGGCGAATCCCACACCTCGGGGAAGCTGCTGCACAAGGGGCCGGAGGGCCGTTCCGAATGTGGCCTGTGGGTGTGCACACCCGGCAAATGGCACTGCCATGTCACCCGCGACGAGTTCTGCCACTTCCTCGAAGGGCGCTGCACCTATGTGCATGAATCCGGCGAGGTCATCGAGATCGAGCCGGACACGGCAGCCTTCTTTCCGCAGGACTGGAAGGGTGTCTGCACCGTCCATGAGACCATCAAGAAGGTCTACATGATCCGCTGAGCGGATCCGAGAGGATGCCCATGGATTTCTCCCCCGACCGGCCGGCTTTCTTCGTCAACCCGGATTACCGGCCGATGACTGGCGCGAACAAACCGGTGATCGATCCCGCGACTCTGGAAACGGTCGGCGCCATCGCCGCAGCCAGCGACGGCGAGATCGACGCCGTGCTCACCGCCGCGACCAAGGCGCAGGCCGCCTGGAAAAAACTCGACGCCAAGAGCCGGGCAAAACACCTGCATGCCGTCGCCAACGCCATCGAGGCGGCCGACTTCACCCGCTGCGCCGAGCTGATGGTGCGCGAGATGGGCAAGCCCTATCCCGAAGCGATCGGCGAGATCGCCAATTGCGCGCCCATTTTCCGCTACTATGCCGAGATGGCGCGCGACGATGCCGGCAAGATCGCCGGCACGACGCAGGCCGGTTCGTTCCAGTACGCCCGTTACGAACCCTACGGCGTCTCTGTCCACATCATGCCCTACAACTTCCCGATCCTGCTGATGTGCTGGACGGTTGCCGCCTCGCTCGCCGCCGGCAATGCCTGCATCATCAAGCCGGCCGAGGCGACGACGCTGTCGACGCTGGACTACATGACCGTGTTCCGCTCGCTGCCGGAGGGCCTGGTTTCCTGCCTGCCCGGCGGCGCGGCGACAGCGCAGGCGCTGATCGCGTCCGACCGCACTCACGCGGTTGCCTTCACCGGCTCGGTCGCCGCCGGCAAGGCGGTTGCCGTGGCCTGCGCCGAACGCATGAAACCGTGCGTCATCGAGGCCGGCGGCAGCGACCCGCTGATCATCAGCGAACACGCCCCGCTGGAGATCGCGGCGGCCGGTAGCGTCACCGCCGCCTTCCACCTTACCGGCCAGGTCTGCACCTCGGCCGAGCGCTTCTTCGTGGTCGATGCCGTGCACGACCGCTTCGTCGAGCTGTTCGCCGAAAGGACGCGGGCGCTGCGCATCGGCAACGGCATGGACAAGACCGAGATCGGGCCGCTGGTCAGCGAGGCGGCACGGGCCAAGGTCATGCGGCTGGTCGATGATGCCATTGCGCATGGCGCCAAGGCGGTCACCGGCGGCCGCATCCCGCCGGCACACAACACCGGCTGGTTCTACGAGCCGACCATCCTGACCGGCGTCACATCAGACATGGCGATCGTACGCGAAGAATGCTTTGGACCGGTCGCCGCCATCGGCCGGGTCAAGGATTTCGACGAGGCGATCCGGCTTGCCAATGACAGCCCGTTCGGGCTCGGCGCCTCCGTCTTCACCACCGATCTGGCCGAGGCGCACGAGGCAGCGGAACGGCTGGAGGCCGGCATGGTCTGGGTCAACAACCCGCTGATCGACAATGACGCGCTGCCCTTCGGCGGCTGGAAGGCATCAGGCCTCGGCCGCGAACTTGGCCGCCAGGGACTCGATGCCTTCCGCCGCTCGAAGATGGTGATCATCGACCACAAACCAGCGATCCAGGAATGGTGGTACCCCTACCCCGACAGCTGGTTCCGCGAGACCGGCGGCCGCAAGCACGTATGAGAAGCAGCGCGGCGAGCCGCGCCGCTTGATATGAACTTACGCTTCGATCGCTTCGACCAGAACGCGCGAGACGGAGGCAATCACCGCGTTGCGTTTGGCCAGACCCTGTTTCGTGCCGGTCAGGTAGACCGACATCAAGATCGGATTGCCGGAAGCCGGCCAGATGACCGCCGCGTCATTGGTGCTGCCACGGTCACCGGTGCCAGTCTTGTCGCCGCACCTCCAGCCCTTCGGCAGTCCAGCCCGGATGCGCTCATCGCCGGTCTTGTTGGCCACCAGCCAATCGACGAGCTGCGCCCGGCTCTTGTCCGACAGGCTGTTGCCTAGAGCGAGACGCCCGTAGTCCTCAACCATGGCCAGCGGCGAGGTCGTGTCGCGCTCGTCGCCCGGCAAAGACTCGTTCAGCTCCGGCTCGATCCTGTCCAGCCTGCTCACACTGTCGCCGATCGAACGCAGATAGGCCGTCAGCTGCGGCGGTCCGCCAAAGGACTCCAGCAGCAGATTGGCCGCGCCATTGTCGCTGACCGTAACGGCTGCCTCGCAAAGCTGCGCCACCGTCATCTCGCCGCCGGCAAACTTCCTGGTCGTCGGCGAGTTGGCGATGACGGCGTTGTGCGGGATCTTGATGCTGCGCTCGAGCTGCTCGATGCCGCCGTCGACGCGATGCAGGATGAGCGCCGCCGCCAGCGTCTTGAAGGTGCTGCACATTGGAAACAGCTCGTTTTCGCGATAGCCGAATTGCGCGCTCGTTCCGGCGATCTGGCAGGCCACGCCAAGCCGGCCGCCGCTTTTCGCCTCGATCCGCCTTATTTTCGGCAAGACCCCATCAAATTTTGTCGGGCTCGTTGCCGCCTTCGCGATCGCGCCAAGGGTGACGGGGGCCGTCAGAACCACCGCGAGACCACTGATGAAACTGCGTCTGCTTGTCATGTCCACACTCTCTGTTGCCCCGCGCCGCAGAACTGGACCGGATCCGACGCCGCCGCAAACGAGTAAACATCGCCCCCGCCACGAGAAAAACTAGGGCTCGACCAATGAAGCGATCGCACCTCCCGCTGAACGGCTTGCGCGCCTTCGAGGCCGCCGCGCGGCACCTCAGCTTCACCGGCGCCGGGCTCGAACTGCGCGTCACCCAGGCGGCCGTCAGCCATCAGGTCAAGGGCCTTGAAGAGCTGCTTGGCGTCCGGCTCTTTCGCCGGCTGCCGCACGGGCTCGCCTTGAGCGAGGAAGGCGAGGCCTTGCTGCCGGTGCTGAGCGACGCCTTCAACAGGATCGGCGTCACGCTCGACCGCTTCGAGGGCGGCCGCTTCCACGACATCGTCACCGTCGGTGTCGTCGGCACCTTCGCCTCGGGGTGGCTGATCCCCAGATTGCGGCTGTTCCACCAGGCCTATCCGGATATCGAACTGCGCATCTCGACCAACAACAACCGGGTCAATCTCGCCGCCGACGGCCTCGACTTTGCCATCCGCTTCGGCGACGGTTCCTGGCAGGGAACCGACAACACGCCGCTGATGCCTGGCTCCTTCTCGCCGGCCTGCGCCGCCGACATCGCGGCGCGTCTGCGCGATCCCTCGGATCTCGCGCGTGAAACGCTGCTATGCTCTTACCGGGAAGACGAATGGTTGCGCTGGTTCGAGGCGGCGGGACGCCATTGCCCACCCATCAAGGGCATCGTCTTCGACTCGTCCGTCACCATGGCCAACGCCGCGGTCCAGGGTGCCGGCGTGGCGCTGCTGCCGGTTTCGATGTTCAGCCGCGAGCTCCGCTCCGCTGAATTGGTCCAGCCTTTCGGCTGCACGGCCGATGTCGGCAAGTACTGGCTCTCAGCGCGGCGCCGGCGGCAGAACTCGCACGCGATGACGATCTTTGCCGATTGGCTGAAGGCTGAGACGGCCGCTCCTACGAAGCCAGCCTGACCACGGCTGGTAAAAGCAATGCCGCCGGGCAAGACCCGGCGGCATCTTTCTTTGATTAGCTACTGCCGTTTCGACAGCGATTCGCTACGGCGTCGTTTCTGCTTCCATCGCGGCCGCCGTCTGGTCGATCTTGCCGGCAAGGACGCCCTGGGCCCAGGCCGTGACCTCGGCGTCGACGGGCTTGTTGGCCATGTCCGTCAGCGCCGCGTCGAGCGATGCGTCATCGGTGCCCTCCGCTGCCGCGGCAGCCGCCTCGTTGGCGGCGGCGACCTCTGCCTCCTGGGCAGTGATTTCGGCCTGCAGATCCGTTATCTTCCCAGGCAAGGCCGCCTGATCTTCGGGCGTCATGGCCGCAATCTGATCGGGCGTCAGCGACGTCAGCGCGGTCAACTGAGAATTCAGCGCATCCAGCTTATCCGCGGCTGCCTCAGCGGCGGCCTGGGCGACCTTGGCTTTGGCGGACTGCGTCACGAATGCCTGTATGGCAGCGAACTTCTTGCTCTTCGAGTTCATGTAGGCGTTGATGTTGCGCTGCAGCGAGTTCAGCCGGCCGAGCTTGGCGTGGATGTTCTTCTCCTTGGGCACGGCCGAGACCTTTGTGGTCGTGTCGACCGTGGTGTCGTCCGCTTTGGCCTTTGCCACCTGCCCCCGAGCCGACGACGACTTGCCGTGCGAAGCGCCGCTCTTGCCATTGCCATTGCCGCCATGGCCATTGCCGCCAGCATTGTCACCGCCGTTGCCGTGCCCGTTGCCACCGCCGTTGCCGTGCCCGTTGCCACCGCCGTGCCCGTTGCCGCCGGCTCCGGCGAGCGCCGGAGACGCCAGAAGCGCCAATGCGGCAAGCGCCGCGAACAGAGTTTTTCGGTTCGTCATGGTAACCTCCTCGGTGAACAGCCACCCTCGCCCGACCGCTAGGCGACCGTCGTATGAGAAATCGCTAATTGTACAGAGTAAACTTTAGACAAATGCCGTCTCAATACGCGAGCTGGCAACCAGCAGGGCCATAACCATCTGATATCAAATACAAATCAACGCCCTTGGACGGCCATGGCACTGAAGTCCCATGCCGGCCAGACCATGGTCCTACCTGCAGACCGGCGGCATGTTGACGGCCGTGTATCGGAAAGGCCTCGAAGGCCGGCGCTGCCTCAGCCGATGCTTTCGCCCCCATCGATCACCAGCGCCTGGCCGGTCATGAAGGATGAGCGGTCGGAGACGAGGAACAGTATTGCTTCGGCGATCTCTTCGGCACTGGCCCAGCGCCCCATCGGGATTTTGGTGCGGACATAGTTTTCGATCGCCTCGCGTCCACCCATCTGGGCGATGAACGGTTCGTTGAACGGCGTGTCGACCCAGCCTGGGCAGAGTGCGTTGACGCGGACATTGTGCCCGGCATAGTCGAGCGACATCTGCCGCGTCATCGCCACCACCGCATGTTTGGAGGTTGCGTAGGCGATCATCTCGCGGTCGTAGAACACGCCCGAATTGGAGGCGGTGTTGAGGATGACGCCGCCGCCTTGTGCGACCATCGATGGCATGACTATCCTGGCCGCCAGGAACTGCGCCCGCACATTGACCCGCCACGAGGCATCCATGCCGTCGACCCCCACTTCGGTCAGCGTGCCGCCGACCTGGATACCGGCGTGATTGTGCAGGATGTCGATGCGCCCATGCCTGTCGAGCGTGCCGGCAATGAGTTGCTCGACGGCCGCGTCATCAGCGACATCGGTGGCGATCGCCTCGGCCTGCCCACCCACTGCCCGGATGTCCGAAGCCGTTGCTTCGCCAGTGGCCTGATCCCTGTCGGCGATGACGACCACCGCGCCTTCCCTGGCCATGATCATGGCGCCGGCGCGGCCGATGCCGGAGCCGGCGCCTGTCACCACGGCGATGCGGTCTTTGAGGATCATGATGCGACTTTCAGTTTGACGGTTTGCGTTGGCGCAATTGCCATTGGGCGAGCACCACAAGCAGCACGGAGGCGACGAGGACGATCGTCGCGATGGCGTTGATTTCCGGCGTCACACCACGCCGGATCGACGCAAAGACATAAATCGGCAGCGTCGTCTGCGCACCGGCGACGAAGAAGGCGATGATGAAATCGTCGAAGGAGAAGGTGAAGGCGAGCAGGAAGCCGGCAACGACCGCCGGCAGGATTTGCGGCAGGACGATGCTGCGGAACGTCGTCAGCGGCGTGGCGTAGAGATCGCTCGACGCCTCGACCAGATTGCGGTCGAGACTGCCGAGCCGCGTCCCGACGATCATCGTCACTAGCGCCATCGAAAACAGCCCGTGCGCCGCGATGATCGAACCATAGCCGAGCGCAAGGCGCGGCGGCTGGTCGTCAGGCCAGATCGAGGCGAGAAACGGATTGACGACGCCAAAGAGCTGGACGAGCGCGACCAGCGTCGAAATGCCGATGACGACACCCGGAACGACGATCGCAGCTCCCAGAAGGGCATCGAAAACCGCGCGGGTTCTGACGCTGACGCGCGCCAGGCCGAGTGCGGCTGCCGTGCCGCACAGTGCCGCCAGCAGAGCGCTGGTGGTGGCGATGAACAGGCTGTTCTTCAGCGCTTCGACCAGGAATGGGTTCGCCAGCGCCTTGCCGTACCATTGCACCGAAAAGCCGGTGAACTCGCTCGCATGGTGGCCGGCGTTGAAGGAGAACAGCACCACCAGCGCGATCGGCAGATAGAGGAACGCGAATACCGCAATGACGAAGGCGCGCATCAGATCAGGTCCACCCGGCGCGCACCCGAAACCCGGGTCGAGATGCGGTTGGCGGCAATCAGCACCACCACCGAGACCAGCACCAACGTGATCGCGATGGCCGATCCGAATGGCCAGTTGCGCGACTGCAGGAACAGGTCGACCAGCGCGTTGCCGATGAAGAACACCTTGCCGCCGCCGAGCAGCGTCGGGATCAGATATTCGCCAAGCAGGAGGATCATCACCAGCGAGAAGCCGGTCATCACGCCCGGCAGCGACAGTTTCAAGGTCACGCCGAGGAAAGTCGAAATCGGCGTCGCGCCGAGATCGGCCGAGGCCTCCAGCAGCCGGCGGTCGAGCCGCTCGAGGCTGACATAGATCGGTAGGATCATCAGCGGCAGATAGCCGTAGACGATGCCGAGCAGGACGGCGCCCGGCGTGTTGATCAGCCTGACATCCTCGAAGCCGATATAGGCCAGCAGGGCCGGGATGCCGCGCCCGCCCAGCACATACATCCAGGCATAGGTCCGCATCAGAAGGCTGGTCCAGAACGGGATGACGACCAGCGCAAGCAGGATCAGCCGCCAGCGCTGCGGCGCGCGCAAGGCAAGGTAGTAGGCGACCGGATAAGCGACGAGCAGACAGGCAAGCGCTCCCACCGGCGCCAGCACCATCGTGTTCCAGAAGGCGGTCGCCCGCGCCGGAAGGTTAGCGTACTGCGCGAACGTGAAAGCGGCCTGATAGCCGCCTTCCGGCGCCCGTTCGCCGACGCTGAACACGGCGATGGCTATGAATGGCAGCACCAGAAACACCACCAGCCACGCGGTCGCCGGACCGAGCAGCATGGCGGTCAGAAGAGTCTTGCGAAGACGGCTGCCGTGCATGGAGAGCCCCGGTGCCGGCGGATATGAACCCGCCGGTCAAGTTGTCTGCGTCGAATTTGAGGCCGCGCGGCTCAGGCCGACTTGAAGCGCGCCATCAACTCGGCACGGCCGGGGTCGGTCAGCGTCGCCGCCGCGCCGAATTCCAGCGGCGTCAACAGGTCGGCCGCCGGATAGAGGATCGGATTGTCGAGCACCTCCTTCGGCAGCAGCTTGTTGACCCGCGCGTCGGTCGAGGGCGCACCATTGGCCAAATGCTCCTTCACCGCGACCTGCGGATTCATCAAATAGTTGAGCAGGGCGTAGCCGGCCGGCTTGTTCGGCGCGTCCTTCGGGATGGCGTAGAAGTCGGTCCAGATCTCGCCGCCTTCCTTGCCCAGCACATAGGCGATCTCGGGAATGTCGCGATGCAGCTGCGCACCATCGTTTGTCCAACACATGGTCATCCAGGCGTCGCCGGCGCGCATTCCCGGCTGATAGTCGGATGAGACCGCGAACAGATGCGGCTTGACCTTCAACAGTAGTTCCTCCGCCTTGGCGAGTTCGTCCGACTTGAGCGAGTTGAACGAGTAGCCGAAATATTTCAGCGCATTGCCGATCGTGGTCAGCTGGTAGTCGTGCACCATGGTGCGGCTGTCGCCTTCCGCCATGGCGGTGTCCCAGAACTCCTTCCAGCTGGTCATCGGCTTGGTCAGCTTCTTGGTGTTGACGGCAAAGCCGGTGGTGCCCCAGTTCTTCGGCACGGCATAGATTGTGCCGTCGATCGTGCCTTCCCCAGTGAAGCGTGGATCCTCCTGCGAGCCGTCGAAGTTCGGCAGCTTCGCCATCTCCAGCGGCTCGATGATGCCGAGCTTCTTGTAGGTCGAGATCGTATAGTTGGTCGGGACGAAAAGGCTCCAGCCCGAGGCACCGGCCTGCAGCTTGGCCAGCATCTCCTCGTTCGAGCCGAACACATTGACCTCGACGGCAACGCCCGTGTCCTTCTTGAAGTTCTCGAAGGTCTGGGGATCATGATAGTTCGGCCAGGTGGCGATCGACATCCGATCGCCAAGGCTTTCCGCGGCAAAGGCCGGCGTCGGCATGATGCCGATCTCGCGCGCCATCACCGCCGTGGCAATGCCAAGGCCGGTGAGGCCAAGGAAATCGCGGCGGCCGATCGAGCCGCGCTTGAGGCGCATCAGCTGGTCGACAAAACTCTCGGGGCTTATCGGCAGTCCGTCACGATATGATTTCGACATGTTTATCTACCCTCTGGTTGGTCCCGTTGTTCTTGGTTTCCGGAAACGCCAGCGGCGTCCCAGTGGCGAAGCCGATGGCGACGGGTTCACCCGGCTTGAAGAGATTGCCTTGGCCGATCAGATGATCGGCCTTGGCCAGCAATGTTCCGATGCCCTGGACCTCGATCGCATATTCCGCCGTCGAGCCCAGGAAAATCCGGTTGCGAACGATGCCCTTGAAGGGACCGCTCGTCGGCGCGCCGAGACTGAGCGATTCGGGGCGAAGGCTGACCGAAACGGTCTCGCCTTGCTGCAAGGCGGTCCGCTTGCGCGCCGCAATCACGGTGCCGTCCGCTAGAGCTATCTCCACCAGATCGCCCGAATGCCCGGCGACGGTGCCGCTCAAGAGATTGGTCTTGCCGACGAAATCGGCGACAAACAGGTCGGCCGGCTCGTCATAGATCTCGCTCGGCTGTCCAAGCTGGACGATACGGCCGCCATTCATGACGCAGACGAAATCGCTCATCGACAGCGCTTCCTCCTGGTCGTGGGTGACCAGCACGAAAGTGATGCCGATCTCGCGCTGCAGGTTCTGCAGCTCGATCTGCATGTCGGTGCGCAGCTTCTTGTCGAGCGCCGCCAGCGGTTCGTCGAGCAACAGCACCGCCGGCTTGTTGACCAGGGCGCGGGCGAGCGCGACACGCTGCTGCTGGCCGCCCGACAGTTCGTGGATTTTGCGGCGGCCATAGCCGGCGAGCCGCACCATTTCGAGCGCCTCGCCCGCCCTTGAGGCGATCTCGCGCGACGACAGCCTTGGCCGCGCCTGGCGCAGCCCGTAGGCGACGTTGTCCTCGACATCGAGATGCGGGAACAGCGCATATTGCTGGAACACCATGTTGACCGGCCGCCGGTAGGGCGGCGTGCCGGCCATGTCCTGGCCGCGAATGAACACGTGGCCTTCGCTCGGCTGTTCGAAGCCACCGATCATGCGCAGGCAGGTCGTCTTGCCGCAGCCGGATGGTCCAAGCAGGGCAACAAAGGCGGATGGTGGGACAGCAAGATCGATGCCGCTCACAGCCGTCACGCTGCCATAGCGCTTGGTGACGCCGCGAAACTCGATGTCGGGCACTGCGGTCAAAGGCTGCGGGCTCCAGCAACAAGGCAATTCCGGGATGCTACCAGAGCCAATGCCGGCTGGTATATACCTCGCAGGTGGTATATCTGACCTATTTTCTCATTTAAGGGGGTATGGATTGTCCCGCAGCGACGAATACAGCCAGCTCGCCACGCTCGTCGCGGCGACGCGGGAGACGAGCGGCGACCTCTTCGGCAAGGCGCTGGTCGATTGGCTGCGGCTCCATGTCAGTTTCGATCACTGCGTGGTCTTCGGCTATCGCGGCGCCTCGCGCCCACCGTTGCTGTTCGAGACCTTCTCGCCGGCCGAAAGCCACGTCTTCGTTGCGCTCTACCAGGAGGGCCCGTATCTGCTCGACCCGTTTCACCACGCGGCGGTCGAGCGCAAGGAAGGGTTCTGGCGCATGCGCGAACTGGCGCCGGACCGCTTCTACGCCAGCGAGTATTTTCGTTCCTACTACAGCCAGACAAGACTGGCCGAGGAGGTTGGCTTCTTCGTGCCGCTGCCGGGCAAGGATGCGCTGGTGCTGTCGCTGATGCGGCTGCGCGCTTCCGGCCCGTTCGGCACCGCCGATGCCAGGCTGCTGCGCGATATGGCTCCGACGGTGATCAACTTCGCCAGATTGCGTTGGCCTGCCCTTCCGGCCGACGAACCAGCAGAATTGAAGCAGGACGAGACGATAGCGCCGGTCAACGAATTCGACCGTGCCCATATCTGGCAGAGCCTGTCGCTGACGCCGCGCGAAAAGCATGTCGTCGACCTGGTGCTGCAGGGACACTCCACCGAATCGATCGCCAGGGCCATGCGCATCGTGCCGGGCACCGTGAAGGTTCATCGCCGCAACATCTACCGCAAGCTCAAGATCAAGTCGCAGGCCGGTCTGTTCGCGCGCTTCGTCGAGATCATCGATGCGCGGATCCGGTAAGTCTCCTAACCGCCGGCCCCCCACGACCCGGTCTCTGCCATCCGCTTCAGCAACGGTGCCGGCTCGAACACATCCTTGCCCGTCCGCTGATGCCAGTGGTCGAGCCGCTCGATGATCCTGGCCGCACCTTCGAGGCCAGCCCAGAACATCGGCCCGCCCTTGCCGATGGGAAAGCCGTAGCCGTTGACCCAGACGACATCGATGTCCGAGGCACGGGCGGCGATCCCTTCCTCCAGAATCTTGGCGCCCTCGTTGATCAGGGGATAGAGCGTGCGCTCTATGATTTCTTCCGCACTGATCGCGCGCGGCGCGATTCCCTTCTCGGCAGCCTTGTCGCGGATCAGCACTTCAACCTCGGGATCTGGCACTGGTGTGCGCGCGCCAGCCTCGTAGAGATAGAAACCTCTGCCGGTCTTCTGACCGAAACGTCCTTGTTCGCACAGCGTGTCGGCGATCACGGCCGTGAGGCCGCGTGCCTTGCGGTTGCGCCAGCCAATGTCGAGGCCGGCGAGATCGCCCATCTGGAACGGCCCCATCGGCCAGCCGAAATCAGTGAATGCCTTGTCGATCTGGCTGGGTGTCGCACCCTCCAGCAACAGCGCTTCGGATTCCGAGCCACGCGCCGCCAGCATGCGGTTGCCTACGAAGCCATGGCACACGCCGACGACGACGGCCACCTTGCCGATCCGTCGCGCCATATCGACGACAGTCGCCAGCGCATCGGGCGCAGTCTTGTCGGCCCGCACGATCTCCAGCAGCTTCATGACATTGGCCGGCGAGAAGAAATGCAGGCCGAGCACATCCTGCGGCCGCGAGGTCGAGGCGGCGATTTCGTTGATGTCGAGATAGGAGGTGTTGGTGGCCAGGATCGCACCCGGCTTGGCCACCGCTCCGAGCTTGCCAAAAACCTCCTTCTTGACCGCCATATCCTCGAACACCGCCTCGACGATCAGGTCGCAATCGGTGAGATCGGCATAGTCGGTGGAGCCCTTGAATTGTGCGAAGCGCTGCCGCCTTGCGTCTTCGGTCAAGGAGCCGCGTGCGACGGAAACGGCATAGTTCTTGTCGATGGTCGCCAGCCCGCGCTGCAATGCCTCATGGCTGGTTTCCAGCAAGGTCACGGGATAGCCGCCATTGGCGAAAGCCATGGCGATGCCGCCGCCCATCGTGCCGGCGCCGATGACGCCGACACGCGCGATCCTGCGCTTGACGATGTCTTTTCCGGGAATCTTTGCCGCCTCACGTTCGGCGAAGAACAAATGCCGCTGCGCCCGCGACTGGTCGCTGGAAACGAGCTTCACGAACAGCGCGCGTTCCGCCGCCAGCGCCTCATCGAAGGGCAGCGTGATGGCATTGCGCACCGATTGCGCACAAGCGATCGGCGCTTCGAGGCCGCGCGCTTTCCTGGCGAGGTCCGCTGCCTCGGCGTCTAAAGCCGCGAGGTCGGTTTCCCCAAGCCGGTCGTCGCGGTCGCGCACCGGCGTGAACGGCCCACCCTTGCGGGCTATTTCCCTGGCAAAGTTCACCGCATGAGTGGTCAGATCGCCTTCGAAGACAGCGTCGACGAGGCCCGCTTCATGCGCCTCAACCGCACCGATCGGCGTACCGGAGACGATCATCTTCAAGGCCTTCAGCGCGCCGACCAGGCGCGGCAGCCGCACCGTGCCACCGCCGCCCGGCAGCAGGCCCAGCTTCACTTCAGGCAGGCCGAGCTTGGCGCCGGCGTCGGCGACGCGGAAATGGCAACCGAGCGCCAATTCCAGGCCGCCACCGAGCGCGGTGCCGTGGATGGCGGCCACCGTTGGCTTGGCGATGGTTTCCAGCGTCGCCACGATGGCGCGCAGCTCCGGCTGCTGCATCGGCTTGCCGAACTCGGTGATGTCGGCCCCGGCAACAAAGGTCCGGCCGGCGCAAGCAATGACGATGGCCGCGACCGATGGTTCGTCGCGCATGGAGGTGAGCGCCTGCATCAGCGGTTCGCGAACTTGGAAGCTCAGCGCGTTGACCGGCGGATTGTCGATGGTGACGATGGCGACGTCGCCGTCGCGGCTGATCTTCACAAAATCGGACACGCAAAACCTCCCAGCGATGGTGCACGGCCGTGGCCGCGGGAACCGGATTTACAGCGCCATGACGCGGATGGGAACCGGATGCCGGCCTGGCACAACGATTACAGGCCCTAAAAGTGCCTGGCGCTGGCCGGTATAACGAAGGTGGAGGCTAGCGCAGCGCCTTCTGTCCGCCCGCCGCCGTGATCACCCCGACAATGATCAACCCCGTGAGCAGCAATCGCACGCCGGCGCTGACGCCGAATGTGTTGAGCATGGTCAAAAGCAGCACCAGGAACAGCGCCGCGCCCCAGACGCCGGGCACGTTGGCCTTGCCGCCGGCCACAGAGGTGCCGCCGATGACGACGACGGCGATCGAGGCGAGCAGATATTCATTGCCGATATCGACATTGGCGCCGCGGAAATAGCCGGCGAGCAGCGCGCCGTCGATGCCGCCGAGCGCGCCGGACAGCGTATAGGTGAGGAAGCGGATGCGGCCGACATTGACACCGGCAAGCCACGCCGCGCGAATGTTCTGGCCGATCGCCAGCACCGAGCGGCCATAGATCATGCGCTGCAGCGCGATGGCCGCTCCGATGGTGAACAGCACCGTGAGGATCGCCAGCACCGGAATGCCCAGGATCTGCCAGTTGGCGAAATCGGCGAAGCCGGGCGGCGGCTTGATCTGCAGCCCGCGGCCGTAGCTGATGTCGATCGACTGGATGATGAAGCTGGCCGACAAAGTGGCGATGATCGGCGGAATGCGCAGCGCCCAGATCAGCAGGTAGTTGGCGGCGCCGACCGCCGCGCCACAGGCGAGCGCAGCCAGCAGCCCGACCACGATCATGGAATCGTTGCCGTCCATCACCTTCATGGCGACGGCGCTGGCAAGGCCGATATTGGCCGGCAGCGACAGATCGACATTGCCCGGGCCGAGCGTAATGACGAACATCTGGCCGACACCGACGATGACCGTGAACACCGCCAGCGACAGCGCGGCGGTCACCATGCCGCCGGCGCCATAACCGCCGGTGAAGGCGATCGTCGCCAACCACACCAGCAGCGCGCCGAGGAACGACCAGATCCAGGGTTTGGCCAGCAGCGACTTCACCGATGTCATCGCTCACCTCTCCTTGCGGCTGATCAGCACCCGCGCCGCCAGCACGATGATGAGGATGGCTCCGTTGGCGGCCACCTGCCAGTCGGGCGGGATGTGCATGAAGGTGAGCAGCGGCGAGGCGGCCAGCGCCAATGTCAGGGCGCCGATCACCGCCCCGATCGGCGACACCCGCCCACCGACGAACTCACCGCCGCCGAGGATGACGCCGGCGATCGCCAGCAGCGTGTAGCCATTGCCGATATTGGCATCGGCCGAAGTGGTGATGCCGATCAGCGCCATGCCGGACAGCACGCCGAACAGGCCGGCGAGCGCGAACAGCACGATCTTGGTCTTGAGCAGCGACCAGCCGGCGCGGCCGAGTGCCGCCGGATTGCCGCCCGAGCCGCGCAGGATCACGCCGTAGGAGGTGCGCATCAGCCCGAAATGAACGATGAGGCCGATCAGCAGCGCCGCGATGATCGGGAACGGAATGAAGGGCGGCTTGAACGCCATCAGCCCAAGCAGCCAGTCCGGCGCTTTGCCGCCGGGTTTGGGCAGGACGAGAATGGCCAGCCCCTGCCAGACGAAGCTCATGCCCAGCGTCACCACGATGGAAGGCAGGTTGCGCAGATGGATCAGCGCCCCGAGCAGCGCATAGACACCGATCGACCCGAGCAGGATGACGACACCGATGAGCGGCGCATCCTTCAGCCAGGTCGCGGTGACGCAGCCGACGAAGCCGACGAAAGTGCCGATAGAGAGGTCGAGCTCATTACCGGCAATAACAAACATCTGCGCGATCGTCGCCAGTGCGATCGGGATCGCCAGGTTGAGCATCAGGCTGAAGCCGAAATAGCTGATGGCGCGCGGGTTGAGCCAAGCGATGGCGAGCAGCACCAGCGCCAGCGACAGCGCCGGCAGCAGCCCGCGCAACAGACGGGCACGGGCCAGCGCGCCACGCTCAGCGGAAGTCCTGGCAGCGGTGTCGAGGCTGGCGGCCGTCATCTCAGGCCGCATCGCCGAAGGAGGACTGGATGATCTTCTCTTCGGTCAACTCGTCGCGGCGCAGATTGGCGACGATGCGGCCGTTCTTGAAAACATAGATGTGGTCGCAATTGTCGAGCTCTTCGGTTTCCGTGGTGTACCAGAGGAAGGTGCGGCCGCGGCCGGCCTCCTCGCGCACGAGGTCGTAGACCTCCAGCTTGGTGCCGATATCGACGCCGCGCATCGGGTCGTCCATCAGCACGATCTGCGCGTCCGAGCCGAGTGCGCGGGCAAACAGTGCCTTCTGCTGGTTGCCCCCCGATAGCGAAAAGATGTTGTTGTTCATGTCCGGCGTGCGGATGCCGATCTTCTTTTGCCAGAACTGGGCAAGCTCGGCCTCGCGCTGCGGCGAGATCAACAGCCCGTTGCGCAAGCGGGCCAGCGAGCGGATGCCGATATTCTGCGCGATCGACCATTGCGGGAAGATGCCGTCCGACTGGCGGTCGCCCGCCACCAGCGCCACCGGTGCCGTCACCTCGATGCCGGTCCGGGCGCGCGACGCCGCAGCGAAGATCGCCAGCAGCAGATCAGTCTGGCCATGTCCCGCCAGCCCGGCAAGGCCGATGATCTCGCCGGCGCAGGCGACGAGGTCGGTGCCGTCCTTTTGCGCTGTGGGCCGCGCCCGGACCCGCAGCGGACTGGCGTCGGGCTTGGCGGCAGCGACTTCAGCGGCGATCTTCTGGCGCGCTTCCGCTCCTCCCATCGCCGTCACCAGCCGGTCGCGATCGAAAGCATCAGCCGCGTCGGTGACAACCACCTTGCCGTCGCGCATCACCACGATGCGGTCAGCGTTCCGCAGCACCTCGCCCAGCACATGCGAGATCAGGATGCAGCTTTTGCCGCCGGCAACGAAGCGGCGCACGAAGGCCAGCAGCTGGCCGGCTGTGTGCGCGTCGAGCGACGATGTCGGCTCGTCGAGGATGACGAGGTCGAGCCGATCCTGGGTGACGGTGAAGGCGCGCGCCACTTCCACCATCTGGCGCCGACCGATGGACAGGTCACCGACAATGTCGGACGCCGAAATGCTGTGGCCTGGAAAGATCTCGTCGAGCTTGGCGGCGATCAGCTCGGCCGCCTTGCGCCGCCAGCCGAGCCCACGCAGCGAAGCATGGTTGATGCGTGTGTTCTCGGCAACACTGAGATTGGGACACAGCGACAGTTCCTGGAACACGCAGCGTATGCCGAGCTGCTGCGCCCGCGACACCGAGTACTTGTCCTCGACTTTGCCATGCACACCGATCTGCCCGCTGTCGGGCGTCGAGGTGCCCGCCACCATGTGCATGAGCGTCGACTTGCCGGCGCCATTGTGGCCGACGAGGCCGACGCACTCGCCGGGCCCGACGTGAAAATCGACGCCGCCCAGTGCGCGAACGGCGCCGAAATGCTTTTCGGCGCCGTTCAGTCTGATGATGTCAGCGTTCCCTTCAGGCATGCTCAACGATATCCGCTCGGCGATACGGATGGCAACGCTGTCGCGATACTCACTTGATGTTGGCTTTGATGGCCGCGATGGCATCTGCCTGCGTGTATTCGTGGCTGGCGACACCGCCCTTGACGATCTTCGGCAGCTCGGCCTCGAAATTGTCCTGGGTGAAGGCCAGATACGGCACCAGCAGGTCGTGCGGAATGTCGGTGCGGCCGTCGAGCACCTGCTGCGCCACCCAGAAAGCGAGCGACGACACGCCGGGCGCGATCGAGGCCGACCATGTCTGGTAGCCGTCCTTTTCCTTCTGTTCCTTCCACCACTGCAACTCGTCCTGGCGGTTGCCCATGATGATGGTCGGGCGCGGCTTGCCGGCAGCGGCGAAAGCCTGTGCGGCGCCATAGCCGTCACCGCCCTGGTCGACGATGCCGACGACATCCGGCAGCGACGGCAGAATGGTCGCCACTGCCTTCTGTGCCGTCGTCTGGTCCCAGTCGCCGGTCACCGAACCGACGATCTTGAACTCGGGATGGGCGGCCACGCCCTCGAGGATGCCGGCATGGATGGCATCGTCGATCGACGTGCCGGCAAGGCCACGGATTTCCAGTAGATTGCCGCCCTTGGGCTGGAACTTGGCCATCTGTTCCACTTCCTGCTTGCCCATGTCCTTGTAGTCGACCACGACGCGGTAGGCGCAAGGTTCGGTGACGACGCCATCGAAAGAGACGACGACGATGCCGGCATCGCAAGCCTGCTTGATGGCGCCGTTGAGCGCATCGGGCGAGGCAGCGTTGATGACGATGGCGTCATAACCCTGCAGAATCAGGTTCTGCACCTGCGCTGCCTGCGTCGGCACTTCCTTGTCGGCGGTGGTGAAGATATCGGCCGCGCCGACCACCTTGTCGGCGACTGCCTTCTTGGTGACGGCGCCATAGCTGTCGAGCATCGCCTGCCGCCAGGAATTGCCGGCATAGTTGTTGGAGAAGGCTATCTTCTTGCCACTGGTGTCGGCGAGTGCCGTGCCAGAGGCGAGCATCGCCGCCAGGGCGCCCAAGACGAACAGTTTCTTCATGTCGTAATCCTCCCAGATGTTGACTGCTGCATTTCCCGCCGGCTTTGACCCCGGCCTCACTCCCAATCTGATTTGAGCACGGATCGTCGTGGGCTCAAAACAGTCTCAATCCCGGCACGCGCACCCGGAGCCGGTACAATGACGTCGACGCCGTGATGTAGAGGCTCTGCAGGTCGTCGTCGCCGAAGGTGAAATTCGCGCAATCTTCGGGCGTCCGGATGACGCCGAGAATGGCGCCCGAGGCGTCGAAGACGTGTATGCCGCCCGGGCCGGTACAATAGACATTGCCGCGGCTGTCGATCTTCATGCCGTCGGGTGCGCCCGGCCCATCGCCCTCGGTCACGGCCCACACCGCCCCACCGTTGAGGTCGCCATTCGCTTCGACGCCGAACACCCTGATGTGTCCGCGTTCGGTGTCATTGACGAACAGCCGCGATTCGTCCAGCGAAAAGCAGAGTCCGTTCGGCTGCACGAAATCGTCGGCCAGCAATGTCAGCCGGGTGCCGTCGCCATCGATGCGGTAGACGCCCTGGAACGGCAGTTCCTGAGGGCGTGGCACGCCATAGAATTCCACCCGGCCATAGCCGGGATCGCTGAAGTAGATCGATCCGCCGGTGGCAACGACGATATCGTTCGGGCTGTTGAGCTGCTTGCCCTGATGATGCGTGGCAAGCACCGTCACGCTGCCATTGGGCTCGGCGCGGGTCACCCGGCTCGTCGCGTGCTCGCAGGTGACCAGCCGCCCGTGGCGGTCCAGTGTGTTGCCATTGGCCTTATGGCTCGGCTCGCGGAACAGCTCGATCTCGCCCTCGGCACTGCGGCGATACATGCGGCTTTCCGGAATGTCGGAGAAGACCAGCCATTTCTCGTAGGGGTGCCAGACCGGCCCTTCGAGGAAGCCGAAGCCGCTCGCCAGCCTTTCGATCGTCGCATCGCCGACGACGTCGTCCAGGCCGGAATGGCGGGCGCGCGCCGGCACCGACATCACAGGCTCCCGGCGGCGCGAATCCGCATGGTGACGAATGGCATGAACGCTTCCCCGGTATAGATCTTGTTGTTGGGGTAGAGCGTAGTTGCGGCGCCGGCGTGGCGATACGGGTCAAAGCGCAAGGCCGACTGTGCGTTTGCACAGTCGCAAACGGCTGCAATCAGTGGCCCGGCGGCACCTGGGCCAGCCAGGCATCGAGCCGGTCCTGCTCTCGGCGCAGCGCGTCGATGTTGATCAGGCCGCGCGCCATGGCGAGATAGATCGCCCGCGTCCGCGAGTTGAACACCGAAGCATCGCCGGCACCTTCCTCCGCCGGAACGATGCCGAGCTTGTCATAGACATGCTTGATGCGGCTCTGCGCGCCCCGGATCGACAGGCCGCGGCGTGCCGCTATCGCCCGGTCGGTCAGGCCGAGCGCGATGTCGATCAGGCTTTCATACTCGCCGTCGGTGATGCCCTCGAACTTGTCCTGCACGCGGTGCTGGATGCCGCGTATCTCGCGGTCGATAATGCAATGGCCTTCGCGGAAAACGCCGCGCAAGGCGGACCGCATGCCTTCCTCTGTCGCCGATTTGAGCACATAGCCGTAGACCGAGCCGGGCGGCACGATGCGCGCCACGCCGCGCACATAGGCCTCATCGGCGAAATTCGACCAGAACAGGATGTGCGTGCCGGCACGGCGGTTCCAGATTGCCCTGGCGACCTCGATCCCGGTCGCCTTCGGCATCTGCAGGTCGAGCACGACATGCGGCGGCTCGCGTTCGGCCGCCAGGTTGATGGCGTCCTCGCCGTCACTCGCTTCGATCACCTCGACGTCGCCGGGCCACAATTGCTCCACCGTCCGCCGTGCGAAGGTGCGGTGCAGTCCGTCATTCTCGGCGATCATCACTAGCATCACATGGCCTCCGACACGGCGAGCTCGCCGGGCATTGTTGCAGCCGCCGCAGCCGGCGGTTCCGGCGACGATTGGCGGTCGATCTCGACGACGACACGGGTGCCGCCGCTCTTGCGGCCGACCTGCCCGATGCGCAGCCGCGCCCCGATGAGGGCGGCCCGCGTGTGCATATGGCCAATGCCGCCATGGGCGGCCGGATCGACAGCGCCGCAGCCCTGGCCGTCATCGGTGACGACCACCCGCAGCACGCTCGCGGTCGACGCCAGCAGCACGTCGATGCGGCGCGGCGTGGCGTGGCGAACGGCATTGTTGATCGCCTCCTGCACGATCCTATAGAGCGCGGTGCGCACGGGCTCGGCCAAGCTGTCGGCGCCGCCGTCGCTGGTGTCGGCGATGCGCACGGCGATCGGCGGCTTGGCTCTGGCGACGCTGCGGTTGAGATGCGCCTCGACCGCATCGCGCAGGCCGAACAGTTCGAGCACGCTCGGCCGCATATCGTCGACGATGTGGCGCAGTTCCGTGAGACAGCCGGCGACCTCCTGCTCGAGATCGGCAAGCTGCGCCGCCCGCGCCACGCCCTGGCCGCGCAAGGCCGAAAGCTGGCGCGCGATGCGGGCGAGGTCGGCAAGCGTCTGGTCGTGCAGGTCCATGGCCATGCGCCGGCGTTCGCGCTCCATGCCTTCGGTCAATTGCGAGGCGCCAACCCGCAGCAGTTCGACGCGGTTGCGCGCCTCGCTCTCGGCCAGCATGGCGCGCCGTGCCTCCTCGGTCTGGATCAGCGCGAAGATGTAGGGCGCGATCAGATCGGCGCATTGCTGGGCGACCGCGACATCGGCAAGCGTGTAGCAGTCAACCTCGTGTCGGCTGATATTAAGCGCGCCGATGATGCCGCCGCGCGCCCTGAGCGGCACGACGATGCGGCTGCGCAGTCGGGCGGCGAAGATCGGCCCATCGATGGCGGTGGCGAAATGGAAGCGCTCGTCGCTCAACGCGTCGTCGGCGAGCAGATAGGGCACTTCGCCCCACAGCACCGAGCGGATCGGGCTGACTTCGGTTGGCAGCGGATGCTGGGCAAGCTCGCTCCAGCTGGTGTGGAAGCCGGCTTCATAACAGGCGTGCCGGCGCCCATCATGCGACAGCACCGCCAGATCCATGTGGTCGTGCGGAATGAGCGAGCCGATCTCGATGGCTGTCGCGCGGAACGCCGTGCCGGGATCGATATGGCCGGCAAGCGCC
The DNA here is from genome assembly GCF_001428185.1 of Mesorhizobium sp. Root695. Lineage (NCBI taxonomy): Bacteria > Pseudomonadati > Pseudomonadota > Alphaproteobacteria > Hyphomicrobiales > Phyllobacteriaceae > Mesorhizobium > Mesorhizobium sp. Root695. The sequence goes on from NZ_LMHO01000034.1 coordinate 169,792, forward strand.
CGCGAGATCGCAAGCAGCCGGTCGATCAGGACCAGGGACACTTCCGGCATTGGCTTTCACGATCCTCCCGTGCCTGGAAATAGTGGACGCATGCCGGCGCCGCTGTCAACGACAGCGCTATTGGCGTGGCCGATCAACTTGCGGTGCAATGATTGTAAAGGGTTCGCGTCCTGGTCTAGGGAGGGGGCCAGGAGATCGAAAAAGAATGCCAGTGACGCCAACCGTTGCTCCGGGCGCCCCGGGAATTCCGGCGCGCTGGACGTCAAGCGCCAAGAGCGGCGTCGGAACGTCGCTTTCGCCGGCCGGCCAGATCTGGTTCACGATCAGCCACGGCATCCTCAACGAAATCTACTACCCGCGCGTCGACAGCGCCTGCACGCGCGACCTCGGCCTGATCGTCACCGGCCCCGGCGGTTATTTCTCGGAAGAGAAGCGCGATGCCGCGCACATCATCGAACCATTCGAGGACGGCGTACCCGCCTACAGGCTGGTCAACACCGCCGCCGACGGCGCCTGGCGGATCGAAAAGCGCATCCTTGCCGACCCGGCCCGCCCCACACTGCTGCAGGAAATCACCTTCACGCCGCTCAAGGGTGCGCCCGGCGACTACCGCGTCCATGCGCTTCTGGCGCCGCATCTGGTCAATGCCGGCATGGGCAACACCGCCTGGGTCGGCGACCACAGGGGAAAGCCCGTGCTGTTTGCCTCGGGGCGCGGCACCTGCCTGGCGCTGGCCTCGTCGCTGCCCTGGCGGAGCGGCTCGGCCGGCTATGTCGGCGTCTCCGACGGCTGGCAGCAACTGCACAACACCGGCCAGCTCGATCCCGCTTGCCAGCGGGCCGAGGACGGCAATGTCGCGCTGACCGGCGAGATCGGTCTTTCCGCCGCAAAGACCAAGGCCTTGCTCGCGCTGGGGTTTGGCGCAACGCCCGACGAGGCGGCTGAAAATGCCTTCGCCAGCCTGAAACGAGGTTTTGAACCCGCCGCGAAATCCTACCTCCAGAACTGGCGCAGATGGCAAAAGGGCCTGCTGCCGCTGGACCGGGATGGCGTATCCGGGATCAACTTCTATCGTGTCTCGACCGCGGTTCTGGCGACGCACCGGTCGATCACCATACCGGGCGCGGCGGTCGCCAGCCTGTCCATCCCATGGGGCTTCGACAAGGGTGACAACGACCTCGGCGGCTACCATCTGGTTTGGCCGCGCGATCTGGTCGAAACGGCTGGCGGCTTTCTCGCTGCCGGCGATGCCGCCTCGGCGCTGCAAATCCTCGACTATCTCGGCTCCATCCAGCAGCCGGATGGCCATTGGCCGCAAAACGCCTGGCTCGACGGATCGGCCTATTGGCCTGGCATCCAGATGGATGAATGCGCCTTCCCGCTGCTGCTGGCCGATGCTTTGCACCGTGCCGGCCATTTGCCGCGCGCCAGACTCGCGGCCTTCCTGCAGATGATCGAGCGCGCCGCCGGCTATGTCGTGCGCAAGGGCCCGGTCACCGGCGAAGACCGCTGGGAAGAGGATGCCGGCTACAGCCCGTTCACGCTCGCCGTCGAGATCGCCGCACTGCTTGCCGCGGCCGATCTGCTCGACGCCTGTGGCAGGCAAGACGCTGCGACCTATCTGCGCGAGACCGCCGATGGCTGGAACGACCAGGCCGAGCGCTGGACCTACGTCACCGGCACGGCGATCTGCAGACAGGTAGGCGTTGAAGGCTACTACGTGCGCATCGCGCCCCCCGACAGCGCCGAGGCGGGTTCGCCGAAGGACGGCTATGTTCCGATCAAGAACCGGCCGCCCGGCGATAGCGACCGGCCCGCCGAGGCAATCGTCAGCCCGGATGCGCTGGCGCTGGTGCGCTTCGGCCTGCGGGCGGCCGATGATCCGCGCATCGTCGACACGGTCAAGATCATCGACGCGCAATTGCGTTGCGAGCTGCCGCAAGGGCCGCTCTGGTATCGCTACAATGGCGACGGCTATGGCGAGCACGAAGACGGCGCTCCCTTCGACGGAACCGGCCAGGGCCGTCCGTGGCCATTGCTGGCCGGCGAACGCGCCCATTATGAGCTGGCGGCAGGGCGCAAGGACGAGGCGACCAGCCTGCTGGCGACGCTTGAAAGGTCCGCTGGGCCAGGCGGCCTGTTGCCGGAGCAAGTCTGGGACGGCGCTGATATGCCGGAGCGCGAATTGCTGCATGGCAGACCCTCGGGCAGCGCCATGCCGCTGGTCTGGGCGCATTCGGAGCATATCAAGCTGTTGCGCTCGCTGCGCGACGGCGCGGTCTTCGACATGCCGCCTCAGGGCGTCAAGCGCTATATCGAGGACAAGACCGTATCGCCGTTCAGGACATGGCGGTTCAACAACAAGATCCGCACGATGCTGGCGGGCAAGATGCTGCGTATCGAATTGTTGGACCGGGCTACAGTCCATTGGAGCACCGACAACTGGACGACCGCCCATGACAGCGAGACGGCAGAGAACGCTTTCGGCATCCATCTTGCCGACCTGCCCGTCGCTGGCCTGCCCAGGGGAAGCACGCTGAGATTCACTTTTTTCTGGCCCGCAACCGGCGATTGGGAGAATGTCGACTTCTCCGTCATGTCAGGCGACCAAGGATAGCCAGCACATCCTTTCTCGACAAACCCCGTAAATCTTTCAGGAAACAGGGACGAAACCATGCAGATCGGAATGATGGGACTGGGCCGGATGGGCGCCAACATGGTCCGGCGCCTGATGCGCGACGGCCACGAATGCGTTGTCTACGACATCAATCCCGCCAGTGTCGCGGCTCTGGTGACTGACGGCGCGCTAGGGGCGACTTCAATGGAAGAATTCGTCGGCAAGCTCGCCAAGCCACGTTGTGTGTGGCTGATGCTGCCGGCGGCCATCACCGGCAAGATCATCGATCAGGTGGCGGCCCTGATGGAGCCCGGCGACATCGTCATCGACGGAGGCAATTCCTACTATCACGACGCCGTCGACCAGGCCGCGAAACTGGCTGGTAAGGGTATCCATCTTGTCGATGTCGGCACCAGCGGCGGTGTCTGGGGCCTCGAGCGTGGTTACTGCCTGATGATCGGCGGTCCCGATGTGGCGGTGCAACACCTCGATTCGGTCTTCGCCACGCTTGCGCCGGGCGCCGACGCCGGCTCCAATCCGTCCAAGGATGCCGGGACCGCGCCCTTTGGCTATCTGCATTGCGGACCGAGCGGCGCCGGCCACTTCGTCAAGATGGTGCACAACGGCATCGAATATGGCGTCATGGCCGCCTATGCCGAAGGCATGAACATCCTGAAATCGGCCAACGCCGGCAAGCGGCAACGGACGGCGGACGCCGAGACCAGCCCGCTGGAAAACCCGCAATACTACCAGTTCGATATCGACCTTCCCCAGGTGGCCGAGGTCTGGCGGCATGGCAGCGTCATCGGCTCCTGGCTGCTCGACCTGACGGCCGGCGCATTGAAAGGCGACCCGGGCCTGGCGAATTTCGGTGGCCGCGTCTCGGATTCCGGCGAGGGCCGCTGGACGCTGAAGGCGGCGATCGACACTGGCGTGCCGGCACCGGTTTTGTCCTCGGCGCTGTTCGACCGCTTCTCCTCGCAAGGCGAATCCGAATTCGCCGACAAGCTGTTGTCCGCCATGCGCTATGCCTTCGGCGGCCATGTCGAGAAGCCGAAGGCAAGCAAGTGACGGCGATAGGGGAAACACGCTGATGAGCCCGGAACGGTCCGACACGCTGGTGCTCTTCGGAGCGACCGGCGACCTCGCCCACAAGAAGATATTTCCAGCGCTTTACCAGATGGTCGCCAAGGGCACGCTCACCGAACCGGTGATCGGCGTCGCTTTCGACGCCTGGGACCTCAAGCAATTGCAGGCGCGCGCACACGATGGCATCGTCAATGCGCTCGGCAAGATCGACGAAAAGGTGTTCGCCAAGTTCGCATCGCTGCTGCGCTATGTCAGCGGCGACTACCGCGATGGAGCGACATTCGAGAAACTGAAAAGCGCGCTCGGCACGGCGCAGCGGCCGCTGCACTACATGGCGGTGCCGCCGACCATGTTCGAGACCGTCGTCCAGGGCCTGGAGCAATCGGGCACGGCGCATGGCGCGCGATTGATGGTGGAAAAGCCCTTCGGTCACGATCTGCAATCGGCGCGCTGGCTGAATCGGGTTCTGCACCTGGTGTTCGACGAACAGTCGATCTTCCGCATCGACCACTATCTCGGCAAGGAAGCGATCCAGAACCTGCTCTATTTCCGCTTCGCCAATTCCTTCCTCGAGCCGATCTGGAACCGCAACTTCGTCGAGAGCGTGCAGATCACCATGGCCGAGGATTTCGGCGTCGAGGGACGTGGCCGCTTCTATGACGATGTCGGCTGCATCAGGGACGTCATCGAGAACCATCTGCTCAATATCCTGTTGCTTCTTGCCATGGAGCCGCCTATCGGCCGTTCCGCCGACGATCTGATCGATGAGAAGGTGCAGGTGCTGCGCGCGATCAGGACGCTGACAAAGGACGATGTCGTGCGCGGCCAGTTCACCGGCTATCTCGCCGAGCCGGGCGTGGCGCCCAACTCGCCGGTCGAGACCTTCGCGGCGGTGCGTTTCTTCGTCGACACCTGGCGCTGGCAGGACGTGCCGTTCTTCATTCGCGCCGGCAAGAACATGCCGGTGCATGTCACCGAGGTGGTGGTGCGGCTGAAGCGGCCGCCGCTCGACGTTTTCGACCCGATCAAGCCCGCCGACCAGAACTACGTCCGCTTCCGTATCGACCCACAGGTGGTGATCGCCATCGGCGCCCAGCGCAAGGCGCCGGGCGATGACATGATCGGCGAGCAGGTTGAACTGACGGCGCTCGACAACAGCAAGGGCGACATGCCGCCCTATGAGCGGCTGATCGGTGATGCCATGAACGGTAACGGTCAGCTGTTCACCCGCCAGGACGCCAGCGAACTGGCCTGGCGCATCGTCGGCCCGGTACTCGGCGACACCACGCCGCCGCACCTCTACGAGCCGGGAACATGGGGACCGGCGGACGTCATGGCCGGGTTCGGGCCGCCCAACGGCTGGATTGATCCGGTGAAATGAGAGGGTGACACGGTGAAACAACCCGCATCGGGACCTGAGAAGATCGTGCTGGCGATCGACATCGGCGGCACGCACGTCAAGATCCTCAACAGCGCTGGCGGCGAGGAGCGCCGGGCCGACTCCGGACCTCGCCTGACGCCGCAGCAGATGATCAATGCGGTGAAGGAGCTCGCCGAGGGCCTGTCCTACGATGTCGTCTCGATGGGCTACCCCGGCCCGGTCAATCACAACAGGCCGCTGACCGATCCCGCCAATCTCGGCAAGGGCTGGGCTGGATTTGATTTCGCTGGTGCGTTCGGCAAACCGGTAAAGGTGGTCAACGATGCACTGATGCAGGCCATCGGCAGCTATGAGGGCGGGCGCATGCTGTTCCTAGGGCTCGGCACCGGTCTCGGTGCGGCGATGATTGCCGACAACATCGCCCAGCCGATGGAACTTGCGCACCTGCCCTACAAGAAGGGCAAGAGCTTCGAGGACTATGTCGGCGAGCGCGGCCTCGAAAAACGCGGCAAGAAGAAATGGCGCAAACATGTCTTCGACGTCGTCGACCGGCTTCGCGCCGCACTGCAGCCTGACTATGTCGTCATTGGCGGCGGCAATGTCGACAAGCTCGATGAATTGCCCGCCGACTCCAGGCGCGGCGACAACACGCGCGCCTTCGAAGGCGGATTTCGTTTGTGGCGCGACAAGGCGCTGATAGTCTGATATTGTTATTGTTTAATATAGTTGGTCAAAATAACGTGTGAAGTGACATCAAGTCATTGCATTACGCAGATTTGCCGACTAGGAATTCCGCGCCACAACAACGCCGCTCGTCCCTTGGATGCACAAAGGGTGCCGTAGCATTTTGATTTCGCGCATGATCCTTTCCGGGAATCGAATCCGATTTTCAGGTCATTCGCTTTAGACGGAGAAATAGAGTGACCGACGATAGCAACAGCGCCCGTAAAGACATCGACCTGCTCGAGCTGACCGCTCACATCGTGTCCGCTTATGTCGAAAAGAACCGCTTGCCCGCCTCCGGCCTGGCCGACCTCATCGCCAGCGTCAGCACCTCGATAAGCGGGCTCGGCAAGCCGGTGGTCCCGGTAGCTGCCCCCCTGGTCCCCGCGGTCAATCCCAAGAAGTCGGTGACGCCCGATTTCATCATCTGCCTCGAGGACGGCAAGAAGTTCAAATCGCTGAAGCGTCACCTCGGCGTGCATTTCGGCCTGACGCCGGACGCCTATCGCGCCAAGTGGGGCTTGCCGTCGGACTATCCGATGGTCGCCCCCAACTACGCGGCCTCGCGCTCGCTGCTGGCGAAGTCGATCGGTCTCGGCCGCAAGGCCGCCCCCGTGAAGGCACCTGTCAAGGGCAGGAAGGCCAAGGTTTCAGCCTGAGGCATGTCGCCCAAAAGCATGCCCTCGGGCTTGACCCAAGGGTGCGCAGCGGTTTTGGGACAACGACCTGCCTGAAGCGAAGACCCAATTCGGCCTTGAGCCAATAGATTGATTGAAGCCTGCCGGCGAATCCGCCTTGGCAGGCTTCATGTTTTTATGGCTTGGATGGGTCGGACAAGGTCTTTGGGGGGAAGCCATGAACTACACCAGGATGGTGATCGAGAAAGAGGCGCCGGAAGAGTACGGCTACGACCGTATCCGCTACAATCTTTCCGAAAGTTCGATCGCCGACCAGAAGCTCTCCGACATCGGCCTGTCACTGCCTGATCTCACGCTTTTCTATGGCGAGCATCGCGGCGACAAGGATTTGCGCGCGCTGATATCCGCGCAGGACTCCGGCGTTTCATCAGAAGATGTCCTGGTCACGGCCGGTGCCGCCGGCGCGCTGTTCATCATCTCGACCTCGCTCTTGTCGGCGAACGACCATCTCGTCGTCATCAGGCCCAACTACGCCACCAACATCGAAACCCCAAGGGCGATCGGCTGCGCCATCAGCTTCGTCGACCTAGCCTTCGAGGATGGCTTCGCCATCGATGTCGAACGCGTCAAGGCGGCGATACAGCCGAACACGAAGCTGATCAGCGTCACCTGCCCGCACAACCCGACCGGCACGATGATGAGCCGGGCCGAACTCGATGCGCTGGTGGCGCTCGCGGAAAGCAGGAACTGCCATCTGCTGGTCGACGAGACCTATCGTGATCTTTCCTATGGCAGGCGGCTGCCGTCGGCGGCCTCGCTGAGCAGGAAGGCCATCAGTGTCTCGTCGCTATCGAAAGCCTTCGGCATTCCCGGCATCCGCATCGGCTGGCTAATCACCAGGGATACCGCGCTTCAGGAGACATTCCTCGCCGCCAAGGAGCAGATCGGCATTTGCGGCAGCGTCATCGACGAAGGCATCGCGCGCGGCATGCTTGAGCGCCGGGACGCCTTCCTGACGACGTTGCTGCCCGAAATGGCGAGGCGTCGCGACATCGTCCAGTCCTGGATCGATCGCGAGCCACTGGTCGACTGGGTTCGGCCCGAAGGGGGCGTCGTCGGCTTCCCCCGCCTGAACGTCGATCCCGGCTTCGACCTCAACCGGTTCTATGTGAACCTGCTGGAAAACCACGGCACCTATGTGGGGCCCGGCCACTGGTTCGAAATGGAAAAGCGCTTCTTCCGCGTCGGCTTTGGCTGGCCGACCGAAGCCGAGTTGAGCGGCGGCCTCGACGCTATCTCCGCCGCGCTGCGGCAGTAACTTCCCCGTACGGTCGATGGAGCAGGCCGAAAATTCCTTGATCCAGCACTGATTTTAACGCACATCCCGCCGCGAACTTTGTTAGACGTTCCATTGGTCGGACCAGCGCCCATCCGGGAAGTGCCCCGCCGACCAATGCCATCGCAACGGGGCCTCTCTCCATGACATCAGTACAAACTTCGCCGGAGCAGCGTTACGCCGCCTTCCGGCACAAAGCCTTCCTCAGTTACTGGTCGGCGCGTTTCCTCACCACCTTCGCCACCATGATCGTGTCCGTCGCCGTCGGCTGGCAGATCTATGATCTGACGCGCGATCCCTTCGATCTCGGCATTGTCGGTATCGTCCAGTTCCTGCCGTCGCTGCTCTTGGTCCTGGTCACCGGCGTCGTCGCCGACCGATTCGGCCGCCGCCTGATCATGGCACTGGCAACGGTGGTCGAGGCAGGCTGCACGCTCGTTCTGCTCTACTTCACGCTGCGCGGCCTGGTCAGTCCGCTGCCGATCTTCGTCGTTCTGGCGCTGTTCGGCATGGCGCGCGCCTTTTACGGACCGGCCTCGTCATCGCTGTTCGCCAATCTGGTACCGCCAGAGGATTTCGGCAATGCGATTGCCTGGAACTCGTCCGCCTGGCAGACGGCGACCATCGTTGGCCCGGTCGCCGGCGGCCTGCTCTACGGCGTTTCACCGGAGGCTGCATACGCCGTCGCCTCTGTGCTGATGCTGGTGGCTGGCCTGCTGATCTTCACCATTCCAAAGCCTGCCCAGCAGAACGCAACCGACAAGCCGACGATGGAAACGCTGTTTGCCGGCTTCCGCTACATCTGGAGCGAGAAGATCGTACTGGGCGCCATCTCGCTCGACCTCTTCGCCGTGCTCCTGTCCGGCGCCTCGGCGCTGCTGCCAGTCTATGCGCGCGATATTCTGGAACTCGGCCCCTGGGGCCTCGGCCTGCTGCGCTCGGCGCCCGGCATCGGCGCCATCTGCGTTGCGGTATGGCTGGCCGGGCACCCGCTTCGCGACAATGCCGGCAAGATTATGCTCGGCTTCGTCGCGGCATTCGGCGCCTGCACCGTATTGTTTGGCCTGTCTACCGTCACCTGGCTGTCGATCGTGGCATTGGCGCTCCTCGGCGCCACCGACATGTTCAGTGTTTACATCAGGGAGACCCTGATCCAGTTGTGGACGCCGGACGAGGTGCGTGGCCGTGTCAACGCCGTCAACCAGGTTTTCGTCGGCGCCTCCAATGAAGTCGGCGAATTCCGCGCCGGCACCATGGCGGCGCTGATCGGCACCGTGCCGGCGGTGGTGATTGGCGGCGTTGGCGCCATCGCGGTCGCTGGGCTATGGGCCTACCTGTTTCCGCAGTTGCGCAGGGTGCGGCATCTCAACGGGCGAAACTGACGTTTTTTCGCTGCGGTCAGCAAGCTACATCACCCCTATCACAGGAATTCCCATGATCACTTGTTACCTGAAATATGTCATTGACCCGTACAAGCTTGCCTAGTTCGAAGAATATGGCCGTCGCTGGATCGGTCTGGTCAATCGCCTCGGCGGAAACCATCATGGCTATTTCCTTCCGAGTGAAGGAGCGAACAATATCGCTTATGCCATGTTCAGCTTCCCGAGCCTCGCCGACTACGACGACTATCGCAAGCGCATGGCTGCCGACCCGGAATGCCAAGATGTGTTTGAAATGGAAAAGCGCAATCGGAGCATTCTCAGCTATGAGCGCAGCTTCCTGCGGCCGGTGCTCGAAACCTAAGTGCGAAACGTTTCCGTCCGGAATTCTGAAAAAACAAAGAGATAGAGTTATCGCGCCGCCGGCTTGCCGAAAATCATCCGCAGGAACTCGTCCAGCCAGCGCTTGAGATGCATGTCCCAGATCAGCCGGCCGCCGAGATGATCGCGGCCGGGTTGCGCGCCCGGCAACTCGAAACGATGCGCGCCGCGCACCACCCAGCGCTGCATCATCGCCCTGGTCAGCTCGCCATGGAACTGGATGCCCCAGGCATTGTCGCCATAGCGGAAGGCCTGGTTGGGATAGGTCTCGGCCGTCGCCAGCAGCGTTGCGTCCCTGGGCAGCGAAAAACCCTCGCGGTGGAACTGATAGACCATCTCAGGCCAGTGCATCAGTTGCCTGCCGGCTTCGGTCGGCTTCAGCTTGTACCAGCCGATCTCGACCAGCCCTTCGCCATGACCCTCGACCTTGCCGCCGAGATGGTTGACCAGCATCTGCGCGCCAAGGCAGATGCCGAGTAACGGCCGGTTCTCCTTGAGCGGGATCTCCAGCCAGCTGGTCTCGCGGCGGACGAACTCGTCCTCGTCATTGGCGCTCATCGGCCCGCCGAACACCACCGTGCCGGCGTGGCCGTCCAGTGTCTCCGGCAAGGTGTCGCCCAGCGGCGGCCGGCGGATGTCGAGATCGAAACCTTCTTCCAGCAGCATGTGGCCGACGCGTCCGGGGCTCGAATTCTCCTGATGCAGCACGATCAGGATTTTTGGCTTCGAACTCGTTTGGCGCGGCATGGGCAGGCGAAAATCCTATTCGTCGCTCGATATTCCGGTGGCGCCGGGCGCGCGCGCCGCCGCCTTGCGGCGCGCCTCGACGCGGTCGCGGCGTTCGACGCCGATCAGTTCGGCGACGCGCCAGACGGTGTTGTCCTCCAGCTCGTGCAGTTCGCCATCGGCATAGACGATCTCCCACATCAGGCCGATGAAGGCCTTGCGCGCATCGGCATCGAGATGGCGCTTCAAGACACTGGTGAAGGCATAGAGATCGATCGCCTCATTGTCGGCCCGCTCGCCTGCGGCGGCGAGCGCTTCGAGTTCGGCGCCGCTGATCGAGTAGCTCTCCCCCAGCACCGCCTTGAACCGCTCCCACTCGACATCCTGGCGGACGCCATCGGCATTCATCACATGGTAGAGAAGCGCCGAGGCCGCGATGCGCGGATCGTCCGTGCTGGCATGCGTGCCGGCGGCGGCCGGCAAATCCCTGAGAAACGACAGAACGCGTTCAAACATAAGTCCATACCTCAGAGCATGATGGCGAAAAGTGTGAAGCGGTTTTCGGACGACATCATGCTCTATTTCCTTGAGTCAGAGGGGGCCTGACGGCCGGCATGGTTCAAAACAGCCGGAACCGGCGCGGCGATTTTTCCGCTTCCTCGTCCGGATCGACGCCGGGATCGTCCGGCAGCCGCGCGAGCTCCTCGGCCGGCTCGACGGCCTCGGCATCGGTCGGCACCGCGGCGAAGGTCGCCGCTGTGATCGGCCTGACATGATTCTCATGGCTCTCGGCGTCCTTGCCCGCCGCCTCGCCCTGACCGGCGTCATCGATCACCTCGGCCGGCTTTTTCTCGCTCGTCGGCTTTGCCAGTGCTTCAATGACCGGCGCCGCGCTGGCTGGTGCATCGTCGTGGCTGTCGATCAACTGGCCGAGACGCTCCATCGGCGCGCGCCATTCGAAGGCGTCGAGCCGGCCGGTAATCGGTGACACCGGCGCCCAACGTTCGGACACCACGCCGTCGGCGACCCAGGCCGGATCGCGCGGCGCCCGCACCGCCCTCGACAAAAGCTGCCGCACCTTGCCCTGGTCGCCGGTCTCGGCCTCCTCGATATCGGCGAGCAGCAGATAGGCGCCCTCGCGGCGATCCATCCGGATCGCGGCCTCGGCCTCGCGGCGAGCGGTCGCGAAATCGTGCGCGTCGAGCGCGGCGCGCGCCACCGTCATCGACGACTCGGCGTGGTTCTTCTTCATCTCCTGCAGCTTCTTCGCCCGGTTGAGGCGGTCGAGCACGGCGTCGCCCGGTCTGGCATGGGTATAGAGTTCGGCGATCTCTGGATGCGGCTCGGCCTTCCACGCCGCCTCGAGGATCTTTGAGCCCTTGCGCACATCGTTCTGCTTGAACAGCGCCGCGGCGGCGGCAACGGCAGCGGGCGCAAAGTCCGGCCGCAGCCGGTTGGCCTCGATCGCCGCGGTTCTGGCGGCAGCGGGATCGCTGTCGGCAAGCGCCTGCGCCTTGGCGGTCAGCAGCACGGAGCGGCGGCGGGTGGCGGCATCGCGTTCGATCTGCCGTGTCGACTTCTGCGCGTCGACCAGTTTCAAGGCGCCGTCCCAGTCGCCGCGAGCGGTCAGCTCTTCCAGCGTCGATTCGGCCGCCCAGGCCAGCTGCGGCGCCACAGCGGCAGCACGGCCGGCATAGTGCCTGGCGGCATTGCGGTCGCCGAGCCGTTCGGCTTCGAGATAGAGCCCGCGCAGGCCAAGCAACCGCATTTCGGGATCGTCCAGCATGCTCTCGAATTTCTGCCGCGCCCCTTCATGATCGCCTTCGAGCAGCGACGCCTGCGCCTCGAGCAGATGGATCAGCGGTTCCTGGTCGGAGCGGATCAGCTTGGTGGCTTCCTTGGTCTTCTTGCGGGCCAGCGCGCCGTCGCCGGCGCCGGCAGCGATCATGCCGGCCGACAGCGCCTGATAGCCGCGGTCGCGGCGACGGACACGGAAATAGCGCGAGATGGTGTAGGGGCTGTTCCACAGCGACTTAAGCAGCCACCACAGGATCATCAACGCGGCGACCACGGCAACGACAGCCACAGCAGCCACCATCAGGCTGACCTGGTACTGATAACCGTTGAAGGTGACGACCATGTCGCCCGGCCGGTCGGCCAGCCAGGCAAAGCCCAGCCCGAGCGCGAAAACGACGATGAGGAAGGCGAGCAGCCGGATCATTGTGTTGCCCTCATGCCTTCATCGCGCTGGAGATCAGCGCGTCGACCTGGGTTTCGACCTCGATGCGTGCCTTCAGTTTGCCGGCAAAGTCGGCGCCGGCAGCCTTGGCGGCTTCGGGAAGCGTGTCGTATTCACTGAGCGCCTTGGCGTAGTCGCCCTGGTTGACCGCCGCCTCCATGCGCGCGACGGTTTCCGGCGCACCGGCGCCCTCGACGGCGCCAATCGGCCTGACCTTGACCAGCGATTCGGCACTCGACAAAAGGTTCTGCAGGAAGCCGGCATTCTCATCGACAGGCGTCGCCGCAGTCACCATGGCGCTGGCGGCGGCATCCGCTTGCGCTGCGATCTCGGCGCGGGTGGGCACGCCCTTTTCGGCATAGGTGCGCAAGGTCGCAAGCTGCGGCGCGTCCGGCGAAATCGCGGCAAAGGTTTCGAGTTCGGCCGAGAACGGCGCGCCACGCTCAAGCGCCGCCTTGAGCGCAGAGGCCGCAATGGCGAGCGCGATCTTCGGTTGTCCTGCCGCGGCCTCGACCTTGCCGGAAAGCTGCGACACCGACTGCTCCAGCGCGGTGAGCCGGCCATCCTGCGCCGTCGTCGCCTCGCCGACCGACTTGACCTGCGCGTCGAGACCAGCCAGTTTTTCGTTGAGCGGGCCGAGATCGACCGGGGCCGTGCTGCCGGCCTTGCCGAGCGCGGCGACCGCCGTTTCGATCTGCGCGACCTTGTCGACCAGTGCGGCGAGCCCAGCCGTGTCGCCTGCTCCACCTTTCTCGATCGCCGATTTCAGCGACGCGACATCGGCCTTGACCTGCTCCAGGCCCGAGGACAGCCCGACCACCTTGGCCGCTGCATCGCTGTTGCCGCCAGAGTCCTTCAAGCCGGCGATTTCGGTCTTCAGCGAGGCGATGTCGCCGTTGATGCCATCGAGCGAGACACTGGCGCCGGAGCCCGGCGCACCGAGCAGGCCGGCAAATTGCAGCCCGCCGGCGCCGACCAGCGCGATGACACCGCCGATGATGCCGGCAGCAATGCCGTTGATGCCGCCGCGCTTTTCAAGGGGAGGGGTCGGCGCCATTCTGTCATCCCGTGTCTCGGTCTTGGCCTTGCTGCTGTCGGTCTGTGTGCGCTTTGCCGACGCATCCTCGAAACTGTAGTCGAAGGCTTTGGCGCGGTTGGGCGGAGCATCCGAACCGGGATAAGGGAGCTCTGGTTCGGCGGCTTTGGCTCCGGCACCCGCCGGCGCTTGCGCCTCCGCTGCCCCTGCGGCGGCATCGGCATGCTCCCAGGGCTCGAGATCGGTCTGGTCGGCATGAACCGGCTCGTCGGGAACTTCGGATTGAGAGGTTTCCGTGGCCTCCACGGGAGCTTCATCGGCGCTGGCTTGCGTCTTGGCGGCGTCCTCGTCGGCGATACGTGAGACGGCGCCCGGCTCCAGATCGATGGTCACCGGCTCGCGGCGGCTTTTCGAGTGTCGCATCTTCGGCGTCTTGACCATGCCTGGGCTCCGCACAATTCGCTTCGTCTCAACGCCTTGCGGCGCGTGATGGTTCAGAAAGGGTCTAGCACATCACCAAGCGGTGAAAAGGGGCGGTGTGATGACGCGGCTCAGCTCACGTCTCGCAAAAGCGCCAGCAGCGCTTTCTCGTCGGGCTGTGCGGCAATGCGGATTCTTTCGTTGGCGGTATCGTCGAGGGCTGCCGCGATGCGGGCGGAAAGAGCGAAAAACCGTGTTCTTTCAAACAGGCCTTGCAGAGCGGGCCGTCTGGCCAAGACCTGCATCGCGCCAGCCGCCTTGGTTGAATAAAGCAGCACCGCGTCGACAGGTTGGCCCGACAACAGCGCAACAATGGCCTTGTCCGAATGGCGCACCGCAAGCGTGTCATATGTCTCGACGGCGTGGACCTGAACGCTTGCCGTCTTGAGCTCCTGTTCGAAGGCCGGAAAGCGCACGCGCCCACAGAGATAGACAATGGTCTTGCCCGAGAGGCCGCCAGCAAGTCTGTCGGCGAGACCTTCGGCATTGCCTGGGCCTTCGCTGACCGACAAGAATCCCGCTTTGCGTGCGGCCTCCGCCGTCCTTTTGCCGACGGCATGGCAGGGCAAGGCGGCGAGCGCCGCTATAATTGCTTCCGGCGCATGGCGCACGGCATTGGCGCTGGTGACGGCAACGGCGATGGCTTCGTCTGGAACCAGTCCGGCATCGACCGGCAACGCCACCGTTTCGGTCAGAGGCAGAAGGATCGGCTGAAACCCTGTCTCCCGAAGCTGCCGCGCTGTGCGCGCGGCGCCCGGTTCCGGTCTCGTCACCAGAACGCGAAGCATTTTCAGAGCCAGCCGTCGAAGAACTTTTCGCCGGCCCTGGCTCGCACCGTCCTGGCTGATTCGGCGCCGATACGGGCGGCGTCCTGCGCCGGTCCCTGCAGCTCGACCGCATGCGACTGCGTGCCGTCGGGCGAGATGATCAGCCCGGCAAAAGAAAGCATCCCGGCCACGATCGCCGCATAGCCGGCGATCGGGGTGCGGCAGGAACCATCCAGCGCTGCGAGGAAGGCGCGCTCGCAGGCCAGCGCCTGACCGGTCGGAACATCATGGATTGCCACCAGCATCTTTTCGACATCGCTGTCGCCGATGCGGGTCTCGATGCCGATCGCGCCTTGCCCCGGCGCCGGCGGAAAGATGTCGAGCGGTATCAGGTCGGTGAGGACATGTTCGAGCCCGAGCCGCTTCAGCCCGGCATAGGCGAGGATCGTGCCGGCGGCGACACCTTCGTCGAGCTTGCGCAGTCGTGTCTGCACATTGCCGCGGAACATCACCACGTCGAGATCCGGCCGCATGCGACGGATCAGCGCCTGCCGCCGCAGCGACGACGAGCCGACTTTCGCTCCCTGCGGCAAGTCGGCAATCGTCTTCGCCGCCCTGCCGACAAAAGCGTCGCGCGCGTCCTCGCGCGGCAGGAAGGCCGAGAGTTCGAGACCGTCGGGCAGTTGCGTCGGCATGTCCTTCGACGAATGCACGGCGATATCGATCCGGCCCGCCAGCAGCGCCTCCTCGATCTCCTTGGTGAACAGGCCCTTGCCGCCGGCTTCCGACAGCGGCCGGTCCTGGATGCGGTCGCCGCTGGTCGAGATGACGACGATCTCAAAGGCCTCCGCCGGCATGCCATGCGCGGCCATCAGCCGCGCCTGCGTCTCCTGCGCCTGTGCCAACGCCAGCGGGCTGCCGCGTGTTCCAATTCTCAAGATTGTTTGCATGGCGCGCGGTCCGTGATAACCCCCGGCCTGAGCATTTTGCAGCCAAGTGGAACCACTTGGCGTCGCAGGAATGCGGCTAAAATAACCGAGGCCTTTCCGGCCTTTCTCCTAACGGGGAAAGGCCCGACAGACAATCTCTTGGGATAGCGACGAATTGATCCGCGTGCTGGGCATAGAGACGAGTTGTGACGAGACCGCCGCAAGTGTCGTGGCGCTGGACGGCGACGCCGCGCCAAAAATCCTCTCCAACATCGTGCTCAGCCAGATCGAGGAACATGCCGCATTCGGTGGTGTCGTGCCGGAGATCGCGGCGCGCGCCCATGTCGAGGCGCTGGACGGCATCATCGAGGCGGCCCTTGCCGATTCGGGCGTGTCGCTCGCCGACATCGACGCGATTGCCGCCACCGCCGGTCCCGGCCTGGTCGGCGGGCTGATCGTCGGGCTGATGACGGCCAAGGCGATCGCCGCGGCGGCAAACAAGCCGCTGATCGCCATCAACCACCTCGAAGGCCATGCCTTGACCGCACGGCTGACCGACGGCCTCGACTTTCCCTATCTGCTGCTGCTGGTCTCGGGCGGTCACACGCAGATCCTCGCCGTGCGTGGCGTCGGCGACTATCAGCGCTGGGCAACGACCATTGACGATGCGCTCGGCGAAGCCTTCGACAAGACGGCCAAGATGCTCGGCCTGCCCTATCCTGGCGGACCGAATGTCGAGAAGGCGGCACGGGCCGGCAATGCCTCACGCTTTGCCTTTCCGCGTCCGATGAAGGGCTCGGCGCAGCCCGACTTCTCCTTCTCCGGCCTCAAGACCGCCGTGCGCCAGGCAGCGACTGCCATTGAGCCCTTGAGCGACCAGGATGTCGCCGACATCTGCGCCTCGTTCCAGGCGGCGGTCGCCGATGCGCTGGCCGACCGCGTTTCTCGCGCGCTGACGCGCTTTCGCGAGACATTTCCCGGCACCAGGAACCCGGCGCTGGTCGTTGCCGGCGGTGTCGCCGCCAACCGCACGATCAAGGCGATGCTGGAGCGACTCTGCGGCGAGACCGGCTTCACCTTTATTGCGCCGCCGCTGAAACTTTGCACCGACAATGCAGCGATGATCGCCTGGGCGGGCGTCGAGCGGCTACGCGCCGGCATGACGCAGGAGAACGGCTTCGATTTCGTGCCGCGCTCGCGCTGGCCGCTGGACAGCATCTCGACACCGATGGTCGGTTCCGGCCGGCGCGGGGCCAAGGCATGACTGACCAGGATATGAACAGTCCAGACAAGAGCGGCTGGTGTGTCAGCGTGCTCGGCGGCGGCGCCTGGGGCACCGCGCTGGCGCTGGCGATGCTGCGCGCCGGTCATTCGGTCCGGTTGTTCGCGCGCGACCCGGAAACCGTCGCTTCGATCGGGCGTGGCGAGAACCCTCGCTATCTGCCCGGCATCACTATTGCGCCCGGCATCGAGGCGACGAGCGACATCAAGGTGGCACTTGCCGGCGCCGATTGCGTGCTGGCGGTGACGCCGGCGCAAGCGCTTCGGGCAACGCTGGCGGTCGCCAAAGCCCATATGCCGACCGGTATCCCGCTGGTTCTCTGCGCCAAGGGCATCGAGCGCGACACGGGCGCCTTGTTGTCGGCAATCGTCGAAGAGATCCTGCCGCAAAAT
The DNA here is from genome assembly GCF_001428185.1 of Mesorhizobium sp. Root695. Lineage (NCBI taxonomy): Bacteria > Pseudomonadati > Pseudomonadota > Alphaproteobacteria > Hyphomicrobiales > Phyllobacteriaceae > Mesorhizobium > Mesorhizobium sp. Root695. Next base: position 187,187 of record NZ_LMHO01000034.1, read on the forward strand.
CCGGTCGCCGCTTTGTCCGGCCCGAGCTTCGCCACCGATGTCGCCCGCGGCCTGCCGACGGCCGTTGTGGTCGCCGCCCGCGACGAGGCATTGGCTGCCGATCTCGCTGCCCGCTTTTCCGCCGAGAACCTGCGCTGCTATTCGAGCGACGACCTGATCGGCGTCGAAATCGGCGGCGCCTTGAAGAACGTCTTCGCCATCGCCGCAGGTGCTGTCACCGGCGCCGGTCTCGGCGCCAGCGCCCAGGCCGCCATGGTGACGCGCGGCTTTGTCGAACTGCGCCGCATCGGCGCCGCCTTCGGCGCCAGGCCGGAGACCTTGATGGGGCTTTCCGGCCTTGGCGACCTGTTGCTGACCTGCTCGTCGGCCCAGTCGCGCAATTTCGCCTACGGGCTGGCGCTCGGGCAAGGCAAGCCGCTGGCCGGATTGCCGCTGGCCGAGGGCGTGCCGACGGCGGCGATTGCTGCCCGCATCGCCACCGAGCGCCACATCGACGCGCCGATCATTGCCGCCGTCGCCGCGATACTGGACGGCACCATCACCATCCGGCAGGCAGTGACGGCTCTGATGACCCGGCCGCTGAAGACCGAAACCAACGATTGATCCCCACGACTTGATTCAACGACCAGGAGAACGATCATGTTGTTTGCTTTGATCTGCAAGGACAAGCCAGGAAACCTGCAGGTACGCCTCGACACCCGGCCCGCCCATGTCGTCTTCATCGAAGGCCTGAACAGCGAAGGGAAGCTGGCCTTCGCCGGTCCTTTCCTCGACGCCGACGGCAAGCCGAACGGCACTCTCGCCGTCATCGAGGCTCCGGATATGGCTGCGGCTCGGGCCCTGGCGGCTGCCGACCCCTACGCCAAGGCCGAGCTGTTCGAAAGTGTCGAAATCCGCCCGTGGAACTGGACGTTCAACAAGCCGGCGGCTAGTTAATCCCGGTCGTTGGCGCGCGAACGCTAGAGCAATTCCAGGAAAAGTGTGAAACGGTTTTCCGTCCGGAATTGCGTTAAACAAAGAGCCTAGGAGGAGCAAGGACATGAACTACTGGCTGTTCAAATCGGAGCCATTCAAGTTCTCCTTCGAGATGCTGAAGGCCAAGGGCAAGGCCGGCACGCAATGGGACGGCGTGCGCAACTACGCCGCACGCAACAACATGAAGGCGATGCAGGTCGGCGATCTCGGCTTCTTCTATCATTCCAACGAGGGACTGAACGTGGTCGGCATCGCCGAAGTCTGCGCGCTGGCCCATCCCGACACCACGTCGGATGACCCGCGCTGGGAGTGCGTCGACATCCGCGCGGTCCAGGATGTGCCCAACCCGCCGACGCTGGAAGAGGTCAAGGCCAATCCAAAGCTTGCCGACATGGCGCTGGTGCGGCTCGGGCGGCTTTCCGTGCAGCCGGTGACGCCGGCCGAATGGAAGGAAGTCTGCCGCATGGGCGGCTTGACGCCGGCTCCGTGACGGCGCTGACGCCCAACAGCGCGAAGCAGTTCATTCTCGACAACACGGCGCTGATGACGTCGCCGCACGTGCCGGAAATCCTGCTTCATCTTGCCGACGAGGCGCATGATCTGTGGCAGCGGACCGAGGACGAGCTGGTCGAGATCGGCCTGCCGCCGCCCTTCTGGGCCTTTGCCTGGGCCGGCGGCCAGGGCCTTGCCCGCTATGTCCTGGACAATCCCGGCACGGTGCGGGGCAAGCGCGTGCTCGACTTCGCCTCCGGCTCAGGCCTCGTCGCCATCGCCGCCGCCAAGGCAGGTGCTGCCAGGGCGATAGCCACCGACATCGACCCGTTCTGCGCGACCGCGATCCGCCTCAACAGCGAGGCCAACGATGTCGCGATCGAATTTCTCGGCACGGATTGTATCGGCACCGATGGGGGTTGGGACGTGATTCTGGCCGGCGACGTTTTCTATGACAAATCCTTCGCCGACCGGCTGATGCCGTGGTTCGCAACCCTGAAGGCGCGTGGCGCCGAAATCCTCGTCGGCGATCCCGGCCGGTCATATATGCCGAAGGCGGGGCTGGAGCCGCTTGCGGTCTATGAAGTGGCAGTCACGCGGGCACTGGAGGATTCCCTGGTCAAGCGCACGACTGTCTGGCGGTTTGCTTGACGCCAACGCCGAACAGGCGTTCCATCACAGCCGCATCGGAGGGGGAAGCTGATGGATTTTCGGCAGTAAACTGGCTGGCCGTGAGCCCTGGCTGAAGGCCGCAAAGCTTGACCCGGCCACGATGAAGAAATCGCCGCTGGCCTTCGTCATCAGCTTCGTCGCCGAACTGGTCATGGCCTACATCATGGCCCTGGTTGTCGGCGCGATGACGGGTGGCGAGCCGACACTGCTTGCCGACCTGGTCATCGGTTTCGTGCTTTGGCTGGGCTTCGTCGCCACGACGCTCTCGGTCAACCATCGCTACGAGAATTTCGGCTGGGACCTGACCCTCATCGACAGCGGCCACTGGCTTGGCGTACTGCTGATCATCGGCGCCGTGATCGGCTGGTTCGGCGCCGCGGCAAGCTGACCGCTTCCCGCGATCGTCAGGTCCGCGTCTTGGCGACTTCCTCGAGAATCCATTCGCGAAAGGCGACGATACGCGGATCGTCGGCCGCACTCTCTGGATAGACCAGGAAATAGGCGAACTCGGGAGCTATCCGCAGGCCGAGTTCAAAAGGCTGCACCAGCCTTCCTTGGGAAAGGTCGTTCGCCACCATGGCGAAATCGGCGAGCGCGACGGCATTGCCGTCGAGCGCTGCCTGGACGGCGTCCGTGGAGTTTCCGAACACGATGGTCCGGCTGTCGTCGAAATCGTTGACGCCGACCGCCGCCATCCACATCCGCCAGTTCGGCCATGTCACGCCTTGTCGCGACCATTCGATATGGGCAAGCGTGTGATTGAAAAGATCGCGCGGCTCGCGCAGCGGCGGACCGGAGGTCAAGAGGCTCGGGCTGCACACCGGAATGAGGATGTTGTCGAACAGCCGGTGGGCGCGCAGGCCCGGATATTTACCGGCGCCGAAACGGATGCCGACATCGACGTCATCGAGTTCGAAATCCCGCACTTCATAGGCGATGTCGAATCGCAACTTGATAGCGGGGTGATGCTTGCGAAAATCGTCGACGCGCCGCATCAGCCATTTTGACGCGAACTGTGCATCCAGCGTCACTTTCAGCAGCGCGGTGCCGCGCGTCAGCTTTTGCGCCCGCGAAACGGCCCGGCCAAGCAGGTCGAGCGCGTCGATCGAGGCCTCGAACAGCACCGTGCCAGCCTCGGTCAGCCGGATGGTGCGGCTGGTGCGCGTAAACAGCACCAGTCCGAGCTGATCCTCGATTTCCTTGATCTGGTGGCTGACGGCGGCTGGCGTCAAGCCCAGCTCGTCGGCGGCACGGGTGAAATTGAGGTGCCGGGCCGCTGCTTCCAGCGTCCTCAAGGCGCGAGTTCCTGGCAGAAGGCGGGCCACGCTATCCTCAAATAAAACTTGATGATCCAGAGAAAACTACTCGTTTCTCGCAGGGATTTCAATCTGGCATGATCCAGTCATCGATACATCAACAAGCCGGATTTGATATCCGGAGAGCGCGGATCACACCATGTCCATCATCGCTTTGAATTCGTCGAAACCCCGTCCGAACTGGCTGGCCGAGAGCCTCGACTGGCTGCGTCACGCCCGGGTCGCGATCAATCTCCCGCACCAGAATGTCGAAGACCTTTCGGACCGGCAACTGCGCGACGTCGGCGCCAGGCGCAAGGACATCGCACGCGCCATGGACCGTGAGATGGGCCGCCTCGGCCTTCTCGACATCGGCTGGCAGCAGCCGCGAAGGTCAGGGAATAGGCAGAAGGAAATAGGCAGTAGGGAAAATTAAGTCAGCGCCCCTACTGCCTACTGCCTACCTCACCACCCTCACCACAGTCCGATCCGACAGCAGCGGCAGCAGCCGCGCCATTGTTTGCGCCGTGACGGCCACACAGCCTTGCGTCGGCGTGAAGCCGGGGCGCGCCAGATGGAAAAAGATGGCGCTGCCGCGCCCGCGCCGGCGTGGCGACAGGTTCCAGTCGAGCACTAGGCAGGCGTCGTAGAGCCGGTCGTCGCGCCGCATGCGTTCGTGGCTGGCGCCATAGGGAATCTTGACCGGCCTGTTGTAATTGCGATCGTCGGGCACTTCGCACCAGCCCAGGTCGGGTCCGATCGGCGTCATCGCCAATCGGGTCTTGCGGCCGCTGGAGAACTGGTCTCCCCGGAAATATCCTGACAGTATCCGCATCGAGGCCAGCGGCGTGGCGCCGTCGCCTTCGCGCTTGTCCGCCGAGATGCCGCCCCGCCCCAGCGCACACGCAAACACCGTTTTGCCGGCCTGCAGCAGACCTTGGCTTGGATGGCCGGGCCGGGCCCGCACGGTCAGCACGCGCAGCCCTTTTCGCAAAATTGCGCCGGCTGCATTGCGATCGTGTTTTTTCTTGTATGATCGTGCCACGGAACAAATCACTGTGATCGGCTGTTGTGCCGGTCAGCTTCCGCATAAACAGGCAGCGGTCAACTGAATTTTCTTTTCAAAACAACGGATTGATCCATGACTTCACGCACCATTCTGATCGTCGACGACGATGACGACCTGCGCGGCACGCTGGTCGAGCAATTATCCCTTTATGAGGAATTCGATGTGCTGCAGGAATCGACCGCGGCAAAAGGTGTCGCCGCGGCGCGCGGCGGCCTCATCGATCTGCTCATCATGGATGTCGGGCTGCCTGACATGGACGGCCGCGAAGCGGTGAAGATCCTGCGCAAGGGCGGCTACAAGGCGCCCATCATCATGCTGACCGGCCACGACACCGATTCGGATACGATCCTCGGTCTCGAGGCCGGCGCCAACGACTATGTGACGAAGCCGTTCCGCTTCGCCGTGCTGCTTGCGCGCATTCGGGCGCAATTGCGCCAGCATGAGCAGAGCGAGGACGCCACCTTCTCGGTCGGGCCCTACACCTTCAAGCCCAGCCAGAAACTGTTGCTCGACCCGCGCGGAGGCAAGGTGCGGCTGACAGAGAAGGAGGCCTCGATCATCAAATATCTTTATCGCGCCGACCAGAAAGTGGTGACGCGCGATGTGCTGCTCGAGGAAGTGTGGGGCTACAATTCCGGCGTCACCACGCACACGCTGGAAACCCATGTCTATCGGCTGCGTCAGAAGATTGAGCGCGATCCTTCCAATGCTGAAATTCTTGTGACAGAAAGCGGTGGCTACAAGCTGGTTCCTTAAACATTTCATTATCCAATGAGCGGCCGGGGCGGGGCCGCTTTCGGGTACGATCCAGTTGGAGGGGGGTTTGGATCGACCCGCAGAGGAGGGATTGGACTGACCGTTCGGGGACACAGCTAGATGGCGTTGGATGACGACATCCGCATCCTGTCCGCCGTGAGGCTCTTCGAGGGCTTCACGCAGGAACAGTTGCGCCTGCTCGCCTTCGGCGCCGAGAACACCAGGCTGAGCGCCAACCACAAGCTATACCGCGAGGACGACGAGGCCGATTCGGCCTATATCGTCGTCAGCGGACGCATCGTGCTCTACCGGGAGCACGATGGCGAACGCATCCCGATAGGCACGGCCGGCCCCGGCACGATCCTGAGCGAGCTGGCATTGATCGCCGATACCAACCGGCTGACCAGCGCGTCGGCCGAGATCGATTCGGAAGTGATCCGGCTCAGCCGCAAGATGTTCCGCCGCATCCTGGAGGAATACCCCGAGGTCGCGGTCAAGCTCCACCAGCGCATCTCCGAGGAATTTCAGGCGATGATCCGCCGCATCGAGGAACTGGCGCCACGCTTCTCCGGCTAAGGCGCACATAGACTTTCAGCTTGTACGCGCTACCGAAAATGACCTGCCCTTCGTCATGGCGACCGAACGGCGCGAGGGCTACGACGCCCTTGTCGGGCGCTGGGACGAAACGCGTCATCGCGAGGCCCTTTTCGACGACAGTCATGCCTATTTTGTCGGCGTCGACGGTTCAGCGCCGATCGGCTTCGTCATCCTTCGCCAATGGGCCTCTGCCGAGCGCGTGACGCTGGTCAAGCGCATCGCCGTCGCTGCACCAGGACAAGGCCACCGCAGAATGCTGCTGGCGGCGACGGTTGATCGGGTTTTCGTCGAGACCGACGCCTATCGGCTCTGCATTGGCCTTTTCCCGGACAATCATCGCGCCCGGCGCGCCTACGAAGCTGTCGGCTTCACGGCTGAGGGCATTTCGCGCGGCAGCGTCTTTTTCAAAGGCGTGCACCGCGACGAGTTGGTCATGGCGCAACTGCGGCCGGAGTGGGAGGACCGCCGACGGGTTGGTCATCCCACTGCCCGGACCTGAGCGGCGAGGTTCCGTTGACAGGCTAGAGGTGAAATCCTACAGAACCTCGAAGGCGGGCGGCCTAGCAGGCACCGCCACCACCAAGCTCCTGGGGGGAGCGAGGCATGCTGTCAGCTCGGTACGAGACGATTATCTTGTATTCCCGCAACGACGCGTTCGGCGACGGACTGGTCCGGATTCCGGCTTTGCGCGCCGCCAGAACGGCTTTCCCCGACAGTTTTATCGTCTACGGAACCACCGGGTCATCAACCCTTGAGCATGTGCTCAATCGCCATGTCCACCACCTGGTCGATGCGATCAATGTTCGGACGCCTCTGATGCAATTGGTGGCCAGCCACCGTAAGGGCAAGGAGCGGTTGGCCGTCGTCGATTTCCGCATCTCGGGGCGCTGGCTGATCCAGACCTGGGCCTCGCTGCTCGGCCGCGGCATCGCCTATGAAGCGAACTTCCCGGGCTTCGCTCTTTCCTGGCGCCCCGGTCAGAAACCCGAAGCACGGCCCGAGCGCAATGCATGGCGCTACCACCGCCTCATTGAGCGTCTTGCCGGCAGACGGTTGCCTTTCGACCATCGGCTGGAACCCATCCCGGCCGCGCGGGCGGCGGCCAGGACCCTGGCGGGCGGCAAGCATGCTCCATTGATCGTCATCGCGGCGCATGGCGATGGCGGCAAGCGATTGACCGCGGATCAGGTTGTCGCGGTATCCGCCAGCATGATCGCCGACGGGGCAAACCTCATCTATGTGAAAACACCTGGTGATGGCCCCGATATGGCTGAACTGGCCCAACGCGTGCCGAAGTTGCGGCTTGTCGATTTTACTACGGTCGAGGGCGTCAATGTCAGCGACGTTCTACTTGCGCTCGGAGAGTTTGCCGATCTCTACATTGGCGCCGAAGGCGGTACGGCGCATCTGATGGCTACGGTGATGACACCGATGATAATCGTCAGTGGCGGTGCCAGCATGGCGCGCTGGCGGCCGCTTTCGAACTGCGTGGACGTAGTCGAATCCCGCCATGCAAGTCCAACCGGCCTGGTCGCAAATGTCCCGGCGCCCAAAATCATCGAAGCGGCGCAACGGATGTTGGCGACGCGCCACCGCGACCACCCCCATCTGCTGGATCACGCGAACAAGACAGGCCCCCTGTCCGCGCAGCCGTCTTGGGACAACGACCTGCACAAAGACTTGAAGCGCGTCGTTTGAACCCCTTTGGACCCAGCGCAGCTTAAGGTGTGTTGAGATTCAGGTCAGGCCGAGCCGAAAATGGCTGATACAGAGAACCGGAGCGGAGCGTACTTTTGGGTATGTGAGCACAGTTCTACCGCGACGCGGTAGAACGAGGAAGCGCAGGAGGCCGTCATTTGCAGGCCGGCCTCACCTGAATATCGACAGACCTAATCCAGATCGAACCGCGCGATAACAGGCACATGGTCCGACGGGCGCTCCCAGCCGCGCGCCAGGCGCAGAATCTCGTAGCCGGCAAAATCGGGAACCAGATTCGGCGACGACCAGACATGGTCGAGCCGCCGGCCGCGGTCCGAAGCTTGCCAATCCTGCGCGCGGTAACTCCACCAAGTGTAGAGCTTCTGCTCATGCGGCACATTGAGCCGCATCAGGTCGACCCAGTTGCCGGCGAGGCGCATCGCCTCGAAATTTTCCGTCTCGACCGGCGTATGGCTGACCACGTTGAGCAATTGCTTGTGCGACCAGACGTCGTGTTCGAGTGGGGCAATGTTGAGGTCGCCGACCAGCACCGAGCCGGACACATCGTCATGCTCCGCCCGGATGGCATTCATCTCGGCGACGAAATCGAGCTTGTGCTTGAACTTCCTGTTGATGACGGGATCCGGTTCGTCGCCGCCCGCCGGAACGTAGAAATTGTGCAGCAGGATCGCCTTGCCGCCGGCCCGCACGTTCACCGAGAGGTGCCGGCTGTCCTCGATCTCGCAGAAACGCCGCTTCTCAACCACCGCGATCGGCCGCCGCGCCACCGTCGCGACGCCGTGGTAGCCCTTCTGACCATGGAAGGCGATGTGCTCGTAGCCGAGTTTGCGGAAGGCCTTTTCGGGAAACAGTTCGTCGGGAACCTTGGTTTCCTGCAGGCAGAGCACGTCAGGCGCATGCTCGACAAGCAGGCGCTCGACGATCGGCATGCGCAGCCGAACGGAGTTGATGTTCCAGGTGGCGATGGAGAAGGGCATTGGCAATCCAGGACAGCGTGCGGCCGGCCAGAACCGATGGGCCCTGACGGGGAAGACGCCTTTTGACGGAGTCAGTCCGGGAAACTGCCAGCCGCAAGCCGCAAAGACAAGCCGGCCAACGCCCGACGAGGCGCGGCCCGGTGCTTTCCACAGCTATAACGGCAGGGTTAGCGCGACTTGTTGGTGTTGAGCTCGCGATTCGCGGTGTAGTCGATGGCGAAAGTATCGGGGGCGAAGCTGACGCCTTCCTTGGTGTTGAAGATCATCACCGTTGTGTCCTTGCCCTGCGCGTCGGTGATCGTCCACTGTCGCAAATCAAAGGTTTTAGGGTCGAACATCATCGTGATCTTCGAATTGCCGAACACCGATTTGTCGGCGAGTTGGATGGTGGTGAGGTCATCCTCCTGCTTGACGCTTTTGACGCGGTCGCCAGAGAGGTCGATCCTGGTGTCGAGCAGCAGCTTCAGAGGCGTCTTCGACAGCGGATAGAGATCGGACGTGTTGAGCTTCTTGTTCAGGATGACGACCGACTCGCCGTCTGAAATCACCCGGAAGTTCGAAGAGCCGTCATAGTTGAAGCGGATCTTGCCCGGCCGTTCGAGGAAGAACTTACCGCCGGTCTGCTCGCCCTTGGGGCCGAACTGCACGAATTCGCCGCTCATCGATTTCACCGAGGAAAAATGGTCGGCGATCTTCTGTGCCGCGGCCGGCACGGCCGCCTGCGCCGAAGCCAGCACCTGGAAGCCGGGCACCGCGTTGAAGGCTGCCGCCCCTGCAAGCGCCAGGCCGAGGCCCAGCAACTGACGCCGGGAGGGAGCAAATTTGCTGAGCGCTGAAGGATCATTTTTCATGTCGGTCACTCTCATCTGATTCCTGAGTTGTTCTGTGCTTGGACCCCCAGTTAGGCTGAAGTTTGGCGGGTCAGGCGTTCCTCAGTCGCTTCAACGTCTTGAAAGGTTCAAGGTTGCCAGACCGGGATGTCACAAGTGTCAGGCCTTCTGGTCAGAACTTGTCCTCTTCGGTCGGCACCAGGATCTCGCGCTTGCCGGCATGGTTGGCCGGGCCGACGATACCTTCCTTCTCCATCTTCTCGATGATCGAGGCGGCGCGGTTGTAGCCGATGCCCAGCCGGCGCTGGATATAGCTGGTCGAGGCCTTGCCGTCGCGCAGCACCACGGAAACCGCCTGATCGTAAGGATCGTCGGAATCCTCGAAATTGCTGTTGCCGCCACCGCCACTGGCTCCACCCTTGCCTGACGGTTCGTCGTCGTCCTCGCCGTCATCCTCGGTGATGGCATCGAGATATTCGGGCACGCCCTGCAGCTTCAGATGCGCGACGATCTTCTCGACTTCTTCGTCGGCGACGAACGGGCCGTGCACGCGCTGGATACGGCCGCCGCCGGCCATGTAGAGCATGTCGCCCATGCCGAGCAGCTGCTCGGCGCCCTGCTCGCCCAAAATGGTGCGGCTGTCGATCTTCGACGTCACCTGGAAGGAGATGCGGGTCGGGAAATTGGCCTTGATGGTACCGGTGATGACGTCGACCGACGGGCGCTGCGTGGCCATGATGACATGGATGCCGGCGGCGCGCGCCATCTGCGCCAGGCGCTGCACGGCACCCTCGATGTCCTTGCCGGCGACCATCATCAGGTCGGCCATCTCGTCAATGATGACGACAATATAGGGCATCGGCTCGAGATCGAGGTTCTCGGTCTCGTAGATCGCCTCGCCGGTCTGGCGGTCGAAGCCGGTCTGCACGGTGCGCGATATCTTTTCGCCCTTCTTGTCAGCCTGGGTGACACGGGCATTGAAACCGTCGATGTTGCGCACGCCGACCTTGGACATCTTGCGGTAGCGATCCTCCATCTCGCGCACGGTCCATTTCAGCGCCACCACCGCCTTCTTCGGATCGGTGACGACAGGCGTGAGCAGATGCGGGATGCCGTCATAGACCGAGAGTTCCAGCATCTTCGGATCGATCATGATCAGCCGGCAATCCTGCGGCGTCAGCCGGTAGAGCAGTGACAGGATCATGGTGTTGATGGCGACCGACTTGCCCGAGCCGGTGGTGCCGGCGACCAGCACGTGCGGCATCTTGGCGATGTCGACGATGACCGCCTCGCCATTGATGGTCTTGCCCAGCGCCAGCGCCAGCTTGGCCTTCGTCGTCTCGAAGTCGCGGCTGGCCAGGATCTCGCGCAGATATACGGTTTCGCGCTTGGCGTTCGGCAGTTCGATGCCGATGGCGTTGCGGCCCGGCACCACGGCGACGCGGCAGGCGATGGCGCTCATTGAGCGGGCGATGTCGTCGGACAGGCCGATGACCCGCGACGACTTGATACCAGGCGCCGGTTCGAGCTCATAGAGGGTGACCACCGGACCCGGACGGACGGCGATGATCTCGCCCTTGACGCCGAAATCCTCCAAAACGCCTTCGAGCAGGCGGGCATTCTGCTCCAGCGCATCCTTGGACAGGCTGGCGTCGCGCACCACGTTCTTCGGTTCCGACAGGAAATGCAGCGACGGCATTTCGAACTTTTCCGAGCCGATCAGCGATGTCTGCGCCTCGCGCTGCACGCGGGCGCCCGGCACGGGGCGCGCCGCCGGCGCCTCGACACGGGTGGCGGCATCGGAGCGGAACGGCTGGACCTTGGCGGTCGGCGCCGCGCGTCGCTGGATGGCGGGCTCCTCCTGCTCGAAATCCATGTCGTCGTCGACGTCGAAGATATCGGCATCGTCGGGGTCGAGCGAAGCGCTGCGGTCATTGACCATGGCGGCGAAGAATTCGGGCTCGACGCGGGCGCGGCCATCCTGGCTCATCCGCTGCTCGGCGAACTCGGCCGATTCGACCCGTTCGGCGGCGCGCCGCCAGGCAGTGGAGCGCTGCTCCATCTCCGGTTCGTACTCGTCCCGCTCCTGCCTGCGGCGCACGGCGCGGCGGTGCATCCACGCGCGGAACGAGAGCCACCAATGAGTAATTGCCCCGAGCGCCAGGATGCCCTCGTCGCCTTCATCCTCGTCATTGTCGAACAAAAGGTCGTCCTCGCGCGGATCGGCGGCAGGCTCGTCCTCCATGACGGCGAAGCCGTTCTTGCGTCCGATCAGCGCCGAGCCAAGGGCAAAGAGCCACAGCGCGGGTGCGGCCAGCAGAACAGCGATGATGCTGGCGATCAGCCCGGTTGGATAGCCGCCGATGATGACGCTGGGGATCTTCAGCACCATGTCGCCGAACACGCCGCCGAGGCCGGTGGGCAACGGCCAGGTCTTGGGCGGCACAACGCAGCCGGCCATTGCAGCCGCCAGCAGCGCGAAGCCGAACCAGGACAGCCCGCGTTTGGGCAGCCTGTCGACGCCGCGCGCGGAAAACAGCAGGAAGCCCCAGATGACGGCCGGAACCAGGGCCGCGACAGCGGCGAGGCCGAAGAACTGCATGGCCAGGTCGGAGAACACAGCACCCGCATAGCCCATGGCGTTGGTGACGGTGTTGTTCGTCGCGTGCGAGAAGCTCGGATCGGCGACGTTCCAGGTGGCAAGGCTGGCCACGCCAAAGGCGGCCAGCACAAACAGGCCGGCGCCGACCAGCCGCCCGACCTGACGCCGCGCAAACGCCTGGATGCCGTGCCCCGTATCGGCCAGCGCAAGCGGTGCTGAAGCCCCTGAACGCATGCTCTTCCCCGTCTGTCATGGACTCGCCGGGTGCGTGGCGCACTTCGGCAGATTCGGGTGTCAGACTATCGGCGGGAAGGTTAAGGGCGCATTAACTATAAGAGGTTGAGATGATCAAACCTCGTTACCGCCGGTTGAGCCGCTTGCTGCCCGAGGAATAGCCGAGAGCGGGCCGCAGGGGTCACCAATTTGGGGAGAGGCATGCAATCCGTCTTCCTTCGCGTGGCGGCTCTGGCCTGGGCGGTGCTCAGTCTCCTGCTCGCCCTGCACTGGTTTGTCGAACTGGGCATGGTGGGCTTCCCGGATGGCTACGTGACGCCCTTTGCCAGAGCGACCGGCCCGCTCCTGCACATCCTCGCCACAGCCTGCCTGGCACAAGGCCTGTATTTTCTGTGCAAAGGTCTTTTCGGCAAGGGATTTGGAGTGCCGGGCCTCGGCCTGCAGATTCTGATCGCCGCAGTCCTGACGGTGGCGCCCGTGCTGATTGTCAGGAATTGCCCCCAGTCCCGGACGTGCAGCAGTGCCTATGAGGCGCTGACAGGCACCATGATGGACGACGGTGCCGGCGGATAGAGCTGCCGCTGAACCAAACAATGGCGAGCCTGCGAGCCCGCCATTGGTCGTTTGGCAACAAAGATCGGGCCTCGGCCCGATCACGGCAAGATCAGTTGGCGCCGCCGAGCGCCTGGACATTCGCGCAGAATTCGGCGTGCGGCTTGCTCATCGCCGCGTCGTTGCATTCCTTCTTCATCGCTTCCTGCTTTTCCATCGGCATGGCCATGAAGGCTGTCTTGAAGTCCGCCATCGGCTTCATGGTTTTCATGCTGGAATCCGTGAAGAACGGCGCCATGTTGTCGGGCTCATCGAGAGCACCGGCAAATGCCGTGCCGCTGACCATGGCAAGAGCGAGCGCTCCGAGGCAGATGGTCTTGAGGTTCATGAGATGGTTTCCTTCCCTGTTGTTTGGCACGAGCATCAAAACGACGATCGTCCCCACAGTTCGGAACCAGAGCGGTCGATGTTTCCTCAAAAATCTTGATCACACGAACGTGATTGTCCGTATCCCGGCATTGGCAGGGTGATTGTACCAAAAAAAGAAGCCCGGACGTGATCCGGGCCTCAATGCGTGAACTCCTTTCGGGAGTGTCACGACGGGATTCTTGGGGCCGGCGGGAGGAGGGTTCCGCCGGCCCCGTGGCCAAGCTGGCCTTACGGCACCACTTCGCCATGCTGGGAGATGTCGAGGCCTTCGACCTCTTCCTGTGTCGTCGGACGCAGACCGACCAGCGCCTTGACGATGTAGAGGATCACGAAGGTGGCAATGCCCGTCCACACGATGGTGACGGCAACGCCGTAGATCTGCTTGCCGAGCGAAGCGCCTGCACCGAGGCTGTTGATCGCCGGGTCGGCGAGCACGCCGGTGAGCAGGGCGCCGATGATACCGCCGACGCCATGCACGCCGAAGGCATCGAGCGAGTCGTCATAGCCGAACATGTGCTTGACCTTGACCGCCGAGAGGTAGCAGACGACGCCGGCAACGATGCCGACGATGAAGGCGCCGGTCGGGTTGACGAAGCCGGAAGCCGGCGTCACCGCGACCAAGCCGGCGACGGCGCCCGAGATGATGCCGAGCACGGAAGGCTTCTTGGCGACAATCCATTCGGCGAACATCCAGGCCAGAGCCGCCGCGGCGGTGGCAACCTGGGTGTTGAGCATGGCAGCGCCGGCAAGGCCGTCGGCAGCCAGTTCCGAGCCGGCATTGAAGCCGAACCAGCCGACCCACAGCAGCGAAGCGCCGATCACCGAATAGACCAGGTTGTGCGGCGCCATGTTGGTGGTGCCGTAGCCTTCGCGCTTGCCGAGAACCAGTGCGCAGACGAGACCGGCGACACCGGCGTTGATGTGGACGACCGTGCCGCCGGCAAAGTCGAGCACGCCAGCCGTGCCGAGGAAGCCGCCGCCCCAGACCCAATGCGCGATCGGCACGTAGACGACCAGCAGCCACACCGCCATGAAGATCAGCAGCGCCGAGAACTTCATGCGCTCGGCGAAGGCACCGGCAATCAGTGCCGGGGTGATGATGGCGAAGGTCATCTGGAACATCGAGAAGACGAATTCAGGAATATTCGCGACGCCCGGCAGCCACAGCGAGGCAGTGGTGATGCCGTGATGGAAGAATTTCGAGGTGCCGCCGATATAGCTGTTCACGCCGCCGCCGTCCGAGAAGGCCAGCGAATAGCCGAACATGAACCACAGCACCGTCACCAGGCAGGTGATGGCAAAGCTCTGCATGATGGTGGCGAGCACGTTCTTCTTGCGCACCATGCCGCCGTAGAACAGCGCAAGGCCCGGAATGGTCATCATCAGCACGAGCGCCGTCGAGGTCAGCATCCAGGCGGTGTTGCCGGTGTCGAGCACCGGGATCGGGGCAGCAGCCGGCGCGGCCGCGGCTGCGGCAGGAGCCGCTTCCTGCGCGAAGGCGGCGACCGTGCCCAATGCTGCGAGAACGAGCGAACCCAAAAAGGCGGCCCGTCCCGTCGTCTTCAAGGTGGAAGGAATATTCATTGAACTCTCCATTGGAATACGTGATCGCCGCTCAGAGCGCGTCGGTGTCTGTTTCGCCGGTGCGGATGCGCACCGCCTGATCGATGCCGAAAACGAAGATCTTGCCGTCGCCGATCTGGCCTGTCTTGGCGGCGGCGGTGATGGCTTCGACGGCCTTGTCGACCATGTCGGTACTGACCGCGACTTCGATCTTGATCTTCGGCAGGAAGCTGACCGCGTATTCCGCCCCGCGATAGATTTCCGTATGCCCTTTCTGACGCCCGTAGCCTTTGACTTCGGTGACGGTCAGGCCCTGGATGCCGACGGCGGTAAGCGCTTCGCGTACCTCGTCGAGCTTGAACGGCTTGATGATTGCCATCACGATTTTCATAAGGTTTCACCCTTTGCTGTTGCGGTCCCCCGCGTTTGCACACCTTCACCGATCCCAAAGAGCCGGAGAGTGCCCACGAGGATTCAAGCTCCGTGCCAAGTGCCGAAGCTGGGTGTTAACTCGTTGTAAACAAAGAGATTGAGGAGCGTTCCGACGCAACCTGCTCACAGCTGCGGCGATCCATATGCTTAAAAATTAGGCAATTTTCCGAAAATGCCTACTCTGGAGGCGATCGCTTGAGCCGGATCAGCCCTTCCTGCGCAACCGAGGCGATCAGCCTGCCGTCGCGGGCAAACAGTGACCCGCGCGTAAAGCCGCGCGACCCCTGCGTCGACGGGCTGTCCTGCGTGTAGAGCATCCAGTCGTCGAGCGCATGGCTGCGATGGAACCACATGGCGTGGTCGAGGCTCGCCGCCTGGATATCGCGGTCAAAAATGGCGCGGCCATGCGCGAAAGTCGATGTGTCGAGCAGTGTCATGTCGGAAAGATAGGCAAGCACCGCTGCCTGGATGGCGCGATCCGCCGGCACCGGACCGGTGGTGCGGATCCAGATGTTCTGTTTCGGCTCCAGCTTCTCGCGGCTCGTGTAATGCTTCAGCATCACTGGCTTCATCTCGATCGGCCGGTCGCGCACCCAGTAGCGTTTGATGCCTTCGGGCACCGCCTCGCCGAACTTGCCCAGCAATTCGCGCTGCGACAGCAACGTGTCCGGCCCCGGAACGTCCTGCGGCATCGGCACCTGGTGCTCGAGGCCGACCTCGTCCTGCTGGAACGAGGCTTCCAGCGAAAAAATCGCTTGGCCGTGCTGGATCGCCACCACGCGTCGCGTTGTGAAGGAGCCGCCATCGCGGATGCGGTCGACCTCGTAGACGATCGGCACCTTGGTGTCACCGGGCCGCATGAAATAGCCGTGCAGCGAATGCACACGGCGATCGGGATCGACGGTTCGCTGCGCCGCCACCAGCGCCTGGGCAATGGTCTGGCCGCCGAAGACGCGCTGCCAGTCGAGCTGGGGGCTGCGACCACGATACAGATTGTGTTCCAGCTTCTCGAGGTCGAGAATGCCGAGAAGCTCGTCCATGGCTGCCGTCATATTTCGCGCCCTCGCCGCAGAAGTGGTATGGCGGTTTCCGACAGGACGGACAGGCAGTCAAGGGCGCAAGACCCGGCCGGCGCGCAAGGAGCGAAGATGATGGAACGCAAGGCGGACGCGAAAACCAGGCCAAGCGCGAAAACCAGGTCTGGGCTCGATGTTCTGGTTGCCGGCGCCGGCTATGTCGGCTTGGCCGCCGCCGTGTCCCTGAAGCAGGCGCGCCCGGGCCTCGCCATCGCGCTCGTTGATGCCGCGCCCGCTGGCGTCTGGCAAAGGGATGGCCGCGCGTCGGCCATTGCCGCCGCCGCCTGCCGCATGCTCGACCAGCTCGGCGTGTGGGGCGAGATCGCACCGCAGGCGCAGGCGATCACCGAGATGATCATCACCGATTCGCGCACCTCCGATCCGGTGCGTCCGGTGTTCTTGACCTTCGACGGCGAAGTGGCGCCGGGCGAGCCCTTTGCGCATATGGTCGCCAACAGGGTGCTGAACGGCGCCTTGCGGGCCAATGCGGAAAAGCTCGGCATCGACATCATCGAAGGCGTCGCCGTGCAGGGCTTCGAGACCAACGGCAGTGGCATCACCGTGCATCTCGCCGACGGTGCGACGCTGAAGGCGCGGCTGCTGGTCGCCGCCGACGGCGTCAACTCCAAGCTGCGCGACATGGCCGGCATCAAGACGGTGAAGTGGGAATATGGCCAGTCCGGCATCGTCTGCACCGTGGCGCATGAACGCCCGCACCATGGCCGCGCCGAGGAGCATTTCCTGCCGGCGGGGCCCTTCGCCACACTGCCGCTCAAACCCGGCGAGGACGGCACCAATCGCTCGTCGATCGTTTGGGTCGAACGCACGCAGGATGCCGACAAGCTGGTGGCCGGTGACGATCTCGTCTTCGAACACGAACTCGAACAGCGCTTTGGCCTGAAGCTTGGCGAGCTCCGCGTCGCTGACAAGCCGCGCGCCTGGCCGCTCGGCCTGACCATTGCGCGTGCCTTCGTCGCGCCGCGCATCGCGCTCGCCGGCGATGCCGCCCACGGTATCCACCCGATCGCCGGCCAGGGCCTCAATCTCGGCTTCAAGGATGTTGCGGCCCTTGCCGAGGTGATCGTCGAGGCCGACCGGCTCGGCCAGGACATCGGTGCGCTCGACGTGCTCGAACGCTACCAGCAGTGGCGGCGTTTCGACACGGTGCAGATGGGCGTCACGACAGATGTGCTGAACCGGCTGTTTTCCAACGACATCGGCCCGCTGCGTACCGTCCGCGACATCGGCCTCGGGCTGGTCGAACGCATGCCGCGCCTGAAGGAGTTTTTTATCCGCCAGGCGTCAGGATTGTCCGCAGGAACGCCAAGGCTGCTGAAAGGCGAGGCGATCTGAGCGCTGTCGCTCAGTTCACCTCAAAACCGAGCTTCTGCCGCAGCCGCAATATCCTTTGGTCGGATATCTGCAGGCGTTTCTCGCCGCCTTGGGCGGCGCGGTCGACCATCTGCAGCAGATCGTTTCGCTCGGTGACATCGAGACGTTCGCGCAGGAACGGCGCCAGCTTGTCGATGACAACAGTGGTGTCGTCGATCTGTGACGCCGCCCATTTGGCATAGACCACCGCTTCGTCCGTTTTCTTCTTGTCGGCAATCTCGGAAATCACAGCGCGAATGACAGCCTCGCGCTGCGGCAGGATGGGCCCATTCTCGGAGACGATGGCGGTGATCAGCGTTGCCGCCGCTACGACCGGATCATCGATCGCCGTCAGCGGCGACAGGGCCGCCTGATTGCGCAGCTTCTTGCGGCGGATGTTGCCTTGCACGCGCCCGACGACGTCCGCAACCTCGCGAGCCGCGTCGTTCATCGCCTTCATCCGGTACCACCAGAACGCCGCCGCGCCCAACACGCCAAGGATAGCAATCAAGAATGGCATGCCGACATCCCCCAAAATCCCGGCGACGATAGGAGAACTCTTGGCAGGCTTCAACACGCAAAAGTTGCGCACGAAACCGAACCCAGAACGTCGGCTCAGCCAGACGCCCTGGTTCGAAGCGGCCGCAACGCGTGGCAGGCTCTATGACCCCGGTATGTCGTAGATGGCCCGGACCTCGATCGTGCCGAGTTCGGCTAGCGGAATATCGGCGGCAATATCCAGCGCCTCTTCGAGATTCTTTGCCTCGATCATAACGAATCCAAGCAGTTGCTCCTTTGTTTCGGCGAAGGGGCCGTCGATGACCAGCCGCTTGCCCTTGCGCCGCCGCACGGTCTTGGCCGTCTTCACCGATTGCAGCGCCTGCGCGACGATCAGCAGGCCCCTCTCCTCCAGCGATCGGTCGTAGGCCAGCGAATCGGCGTCGAGCTTGGCCGCCCCCGCCGGGGTCAGCGCGTGAAGATCCTTTTCCTCGCCATAGACCAGACAGACATATTTCATTTCCGGCTCCCTTGCTGCGACGACCCATACGATGCGGTGACGAGGGTGTCAGCGTTGTCCTTTACCGCGGCTGCATGGTCGAGAAGGCATGTCGCGATGCCGATAATGGCAACCGCCGCCAGCAGCCGCCCAAAGCCGGACGCCGGCGGATGCAGCCAGAAGTCTTCTCGCCGCCCGGCCTTGCAGCCTGCGCCTTTCCACAGTGCGAAAAACAGATTGTCCATGTGAAGCTCCATTCGGCCACAAACCCGTGGCCGCCCGCAGGACGGGCGAGGGGAACTAAAGTCGACATTTTTGCATCGGCATTTTTTCAGAAAAAATTTGAACCCCATCGCCGACACCGTTCAAAGTGCGCAGTGGCCTTCGCGCCCGCGCGCGCTATAGTTGACCGGAAGCCAGGCTCAGCCCGACAACAAGTCACCACAACCCCAGCCACGACAACCAAGGAGAAATTCATGGACCGCACCGCAAACGCCGTCTGGAAAGGCAATCTGAAAGAGGGCAAGGGCACGCTCGACACCCAGAGCGGGACCTTGAAGGCCACGCCCTATTCATTCAAGGCGCGCTTCGAGGATGAGAGCGGCAAATCCGGCACCAATCCCGAAGAACTGATCGCTGCCGCGCATGCCGGCTGCTATGCCATGCAGCTGTCGCATTTCCTGGCCGAAAACGGCACGCCCGCAACCGAGCTCGACGCCAAGGCGGTGGTGACGCTGGTTCCCGGCACCGGCATCACCGGCAGCGCCATCACGCTGGTTGGCAAGGTGCCTGGTATCGATGAGGCAAAGTTCAAGGAACTGGCCGAAAAAGCCAAGGCCGAATGCCCGGTCTCGAAGGCGCTCGGCGCGATCAAGGTTTCGCTCGACGCCAAGCTTGGCTGAACTGAACGGGTAAGCAAAGAGAAGAACGCCGGCCCGAACGCCGGCGTTTTCGTTGCCGATTGTAGGGACCCTTGGGCGATAAAGCGTCGAACGATCGCTGGCGGCGTCAGGCGCCCAGCGCATCGAGGCGGGCGCGGAGCGCAGCGACTTCGTGCTCCAGCGCCTCCAATCTCGCTTCGAGATCGGATTGAGGCATGGCTGGAGCACTGCGTTGCGCCGACAGCGCCGCGACGTCGACCGCTCCGGCGAGGAGGTGCACGTAGCGGTCCTCGCGCTGGCCCGGGCCGCGCGAAATTTCCTGGATCAGCGGTGGTCGGCGGCCGATGAGCATATCGAGTTCGGCGCGCAGGTCTTCGATCGACGAAAACCGCGCCATGCGCTCGGCCCGTGCCAGAAGCTCATGCGCCGTCTGCGGCCCGCGCAACAGGAGCAGACCGAGCAAGGCGGTCTGCGGCGTGGTCAGCGAGAAACGCTGCGCCATCTGGTGCTCGTAGCGCTCGACACGCGAACCGAACATCTGCCGCACCAACCCCTTTTGTTCGAGCAGCTTCAGCCCCCGGTGCACCTCGACCTGTTCCAGCGCCATCACCGGCTCGCGCGCCGTCTTCTGGTTGGCGGCGGCCAGTGCTGCATTGAGCGTCAGCGGATAGACATCCGGCGTCAGCTCCTTCTTCTCGATCAGGCAGCCGAGCACACGGGCTTCGACGGGAGAAAGGATGGGAAGGTCATCGCTCATTGACGCTCAGCCTCCTGGCGGTAGAACTCCGTTGCGAGCGCATTGGCGCGCGCCTGGCGAACCTTATCGCGCACAACGCCGGCAAGGTTCATCTGGTGATGGCCATAGCGCGCCTCGAGATAGTGCGCGATTGCGGTCGGGATGAGACCGGACCCCATCTCCCGCGTCCGGCTTTTCTGCTCGATCAGGTGACGGATTTCCGTGCTTGCCGGCGCGGGAATCTCGGTCTGATCGAGACATTCGCCAAGGTTCATCGGCGGCAGGCCGGTGAACTCGCGCTGCTCCATCCAGTCGAGTGCCACCAGCGGGCGGATCAGGTAGAACAGCTTCTTCAGCTTCACCTCGCCGGAGAAACTGCCGATCTTGGCGACATGCGAGCGCGCGAGCCCAAGATAGTGATGCGTCACCTTTGCCGGATCGACGATTTGAGCCAGAACGTCGAGAAGGCGCCCGCGAAACCCGGCGACTTCCTCATAGACGATTGGTGACTTTGCCCATTCCACGATGACGGCATTGCCGCCGAGCGCCAGGCGCAGGGCTTTGCGTAGATCCCAACCGCCAGCGTCGATCTCGCCTTCGATCGGAAACTCGATTACGTCGCGCGCCTGCTCCAGCACGAGATGGTCCGCAACAGGCCTGACATAGACAAAGCGGCAGTCGTAGTCGCTGTCGGGGGACGGGAAACCCCAGGCGCGGCTGCCGCTTTCGATGGCGAACAGGATCGTCACCCCGTGGGTCCGCGCCAGATCGAGTCGCGTCCGGATTGCCGCGACGGCCTCAGGCGAAAAATCAGCAGGCAGGGGCCATTCCATCCAGTGCCTATAGCCGTGGCTGGACCAGCCGTTCAACCCTCATCTTGGCGGCCGCGGCGACATTCGTCACTGCCTGTCGTCGCTTGGCAAACCGGCTGTCACGGCGGATGCCGACGGGATCAGAGGCGTCACCATCCGGCCTTCCTCCGCCTTGTAGAAATACTGGCTGGCCACCAGCCATCCCTTCAGCGGCCGCAATGGCGGGATGCACGTCAGCAGCATGAACGGCAAGGTCGTGACGAGATGCATCCAGTAGGGCGCTTCGAAGCGCACCTCGATCCAGAGTGCCAGCACCACGCTCGGCACGCATGCAAAGCAGATCACGAAGAAAGCCGGACCGTCGGCCGGATCGGCGAAGGAATAATCGAGGCCGCAGACTTCGCAGCCCTTGCGCAGCTTCAGGAAGCCTTCGAACAGATGTCCTTCGCCACAGCGCGGACAACGCCCCCTTATGCCCGTTTCAATCGGCGAGAGGGGAGCCCATTCACGATCCGGAGTCATCTTGACCAGTCCTTGTCTGTGACGCCCAGGGAACGCTACGTGGGTCGCGCCCGGCTGTCTGCGTGTGATGGCGCAGTCTGCTCATCTCCACGCGCGTCATTGATTGCACAATGTATGCGGCATGAATACATACATTGTCAAGAGCAATCCCTACAAGATCAAACCACCATCGACGATACGGAAGGCGACTGCGACAGGAGATCCGCGACGATGCACAGGCTGTCGCGCAGATCGTCGCGGTTCGCGGCCGCGCCGAGACCCAGGCGGACGGCCTCGGGAGGCGACGTGAAGGCGAAGGCATCGCTTGCCACCGCGCCGATGCCGGCCGAGCGCAGCCGAGCGGTGAATTCGCCTCGCGTCCAGGGTCCGGCCAGCCGCAGCCAGGCATGGAAACCCTGCGGATCGGCTTGGCAGGAGCCGGGTGGCAAGATGGCCGTGGCGATGGCCTGCCGGCGGCGCGACTCCTCGCGGATCGCGGCAAGAACCGCATCGGCGGTTCCGTCCTCGATCCAGCGGGTCGCGATGGCGGCCGTCAGCGGCGAGGCCATGGAAGCGGTCGCCCTTATGGCGCCCGCCACCCTGGCGGCCGAGCGGCCGTCCGGAAGCACGAGATAGGCGATCCGCAACGCAGGGGACAGGCATTTCGCCAGCCCCGCGACATGGTAGACGAGGTCCGGCGCGAGGGCGGCCAGCGGCGGCACCGGGGCGGTCGGCAAGGCTCCATAGGCATCGTCCTCGATGATCGGCACCTGATGGCGGCGGGCAATCCCGATCAAGGCCTCGCGACGGTCGAGGGGCAAGGTCGCAGTCGTCGGATTGTGCAGGGTCGGCGTGCAATAGAGCGCTTTTGGCTTGTATTCCCTGCAGGCGGATTCGAATCCCTCGGGAACAAGTCCATGCTCGTCGATTGGAACCCCGACGAGATTGATCCTGAGATGCGCGGCTAGCGACCGGAAACCGGGGTAGGTCAGGGCTTCGGTGCAGATCGTCTCCCCGGGCCCGGCCAGCACGCCGGCGAGCGCCAGCAGCGCTCCCTGCGCTCCGGGGCAGACCAGAAGCCGCTCCGCCGGAATGACCCCAAGCCTCGGCGAAAGCCAGCGCGCGCCGGCGGCCCGGTCGCGCCCGGTTCCACCGGCCTCCTGGTAGCGCAGGAGCAGGTCCAGCCCGTCATCCGCCCGCAGATCGGCAATTCCGTCCCACATCCGTGCGACCAGCACGGCATCCTCGAAGCGGGGCGGCAGGTTCATGCTCATGTCGACAAGGCCGGTCGGAACATTTCGTCCTTCGGCCGGTCGTCGTGCTCGGACATAGGTGCCCTGCCCGACCCGTCCATCGATCAGCCCGCGCTTGCGCGCCTCGGCATAGGCGCGGCTGACCGTTGTGAAATCGATGCCGAGCGCATCCGCGAGCGTGCGCTGCGGCGGCAGCCTGAACCCTCCGGCCAGCCGGCCCGAGACGATGTCGGCCGACAGGGCGTCGGCAATGGCGAGATAGACCGGTCCGTCGCTTTTGCGGATGACCGGCGTCCATGAAGCCTGATTGTCGTCCATCGTCTTCGCCCCCCCCCGCTATCCAGATGTATGGATATTGTATGTCGCGGTAGCCAAATGCAAGGGGCTCGGTAGCGGGCTTACGGCGGAACATCGCCAGAGGTTGGACTATCCGCGCTTGCCGATATGCCAGCCCCGTTCTGAAGCGCGCAAAAGCAGCGAACTTAGACGTGCCGCTGGGCCATCATCTTCTTCATGTCGGCAGCCGTGTCGTCGAAGGCGCAAAAGAAAAAACGAGTGCCGTCAGACGCGCCGCTCCACCATCATCTTCTTGATCTCGGCGATCGCCTTGGCCGGGTTGAGGCCCTTGGGGCAGGTCTGCGTGCAGTTCATGATGGTGTGGCAGCGATAGAGCCGGAACGGGTCTTCGAGATTGTCGAGCCGCTCGCCCTTGGCCTCATCGCGGCTATCGATCAGCCAGCGATAGGCCTGCAGCAGCGTTGCAGGGCCGAGATAGCGGTCGCCGTTCCACCAGTAGCTTGGGCACGAGGTCGAGCAGCAGGCGCATAATATGCATTCGTAGAGCCCGTCGAGCTTCTCGCGGTCCTCATGGCTTTGCAGCCATTCCTTGGCCGGCTCCGGCGACACCGTCTTCAGCCATGGCTGGATCGAGGCATGCTGGGCGTAGAAATTGGTGAGGTCGGGCACCAGGTCCTTGACCACCTGCATATGCGGCAGCGGGTAGACCTTGACGGCGCCGGAAATGTCGTCGCAGCCCTTGGTGCAGGCGAGGGTGTTGGAACCGTCGATGTTCATGGCGCAGGAGCCGCAAATGCCTTCGCGGCAGGAGCGCCGCAAGGTCAGCGTCGGGTCGATCTTGTTCTTGATCCAAAGCAGCGCGTCGAGCACCATCGGCCCGCAATCGTCCATGTCGACGAAATAGGTGTCGATGCGCGGGTTCTCGTCGTCGTCCGGCGACCAGCGGTAGATGCGATACTCGCGCAGATTGGTGGCGCCTTCCGGCTTTGGCCAGGTCTTTCCGGCCTTGATCTGCGAGTTCTTGGGGAGCGTGAGTTCAACCATGTTTGATCCTCAATACACCCTGGCCTTCGGCGCGATCTTGGCGAGGCTGATGCCGCCGTCCTTTTCCGCCAGCTGCGGCTCGGTGTGCACCGGCCGATAGGAGAGCGTCACCTTGCCGTCTTCGCTGAGCCGCGCCAGCGTGTGCTTGCGCCAGTTGGCGTCGTCGCGGGCGGAAAAATCTTCCCGCGCGTGCGCGCCACGGCTCTCCTTGCGCGCCGCCGCGCCATAGACCGTGGTGATGGCGTTGGCCATCAGGTTTTCCAACTCCAGCGTCTCGACCAGGTCGGAGTTCCAGATCATCGAGCGGTCGAACACTTTTATGTCCTTGAGCTCGCCCCAGATCTGCGAAATGCGCTTGCAGCCACTGTCCAGCGATTCCTGCGTACGGAACACCGCCGCATCTTCCTGCATAGCCTTCTGCATCTTCTCACGCAGCACCGCCGTCGGCGTCGAGCCGTTGGCGTGGCGCAGCCGGTCGAAGCGGTCCATGATCTTTTCGACCGAGGCCTCGTTGGGCGAAGGGATCGCCGAACTGCGGTCGATCACCTGGCCGGCCCGGATCGCCGCCGCGCGGCCGAACACCACCAGATCGATCAGCGAATTCGAGCCGAGCCGGTTGGCGCCGTGCACGGAGGCGCAGCCGGCTTCGCCGACCGCCATCAGTCCGGGCGATACCCTGTCCGGGCTTCGCGCCGTCGGGTTGAGCACCTCGCCCCAGTAATTGGTCGGCACGCCGCCCATATTGTAGTGCACCGTCGGCAGCACCGGGATCGGCTCCTTGGTCAGGTCGACGCCGGCAAAGATCTTGGCCGATTCCGAAATGCCCGGCAGCCGCTCATGCAGGACGGCCGGATCGAGGTGGTCGAGATGCAGGAAGATGTGGTCCTTCTTCGGGCCGACGCCGCGGCCCTCGCGGATTTCCAGCGTCATGCAACGCGAAACGACGTCGCGCGAGGCAAGGTCCTTGGCCGACGGCGCGTAGCGCTCCATGAAGCGCTCACCCTCCGAATTGACGAGATAGCCGCCCTCGCCGCGCGCGCCCTCGGTGATCAGGCAGCCGGCGCCATAGATGCCGGTCGGGTGGAACTGCACGAACTCCATGTCCTGAAGGGGGAACCCCGCCCGCGCGGCCATGCCGCCGCCGTCGCCGGTGCAGGTATGCGCCGAAGTGGCCGAGAAATAGGTCCGGCCATAGCCGCCCGTCGCCAGCACCACCATCTTGGCCGAGAAGCGGTGGATGGTGCCGTCGTCGAGATTCCAGGCGACGACGCCGGTGCAAGTGCCGTCCGGCTCCATGATCAGGTCAAGCGCGAAATACTCGATGAAGAACTGCGCATTGTGCTTCAGCGACTGGCCGTAGAGCGTGTGCAGCATGGCATGGCCGGTGCGGTCGGCGGCGGCGCATGTGCGCTGCACGGGCGGGCCTTCACCGAAATTCATCATCATGCCGCCGAACGGCCGTTGATAGATCTTGCCCTCTTCGGTGCGCGAGAACGGCACGCCGTAATGTTCGAGTTCATAAACCGCGGCGGGTGCCTGCTGGACCATGTATTCCTGCGCGTCGATGTCGCCCAGCCAGTCCGAACCCTTGACTGTATCGAAGAGATGCCATTGCCAATTGTCGGGACCCATATTGGCAAGCGAAGCGGCAATGCCACCTTGCGCCGCCACGGTGTGCGAGCGGGTCGGGAACACCTTGGTGATGCAGGCGGTGCGCAGGCCCTGTTCGGCCATGCCGAGCGTGGCGCGCAGGCCGGCGCCGCCGGCGCCGACGACCACGACGTCGAACTTGTGGTCGACAAAGGTATAGCCCGCCGTGTTGGCTTGTTTTGCGTCCTTGGCCAACTCAGCCTCCGAATGTCAGCTTGAGCAGGGCGAAGATCGAGGCGACGCCGACCGCTATGGTGAAAAATGTGTTGAGCGCTATCAGCGCCAGCTTCATGCCCTCGCCATGCACGTAATCCTCGATGATCACCTGCATGCCGAGCCGCATATGGGTGAGCCCGGAGACGAGCACCAGGGCCATCACCAGCGCAACGAACGGATTGGCAAGGGCTGCCCGCACATGCTCATAACCGGCGCCGTTGAGCGCGATCAGGAAACCGACGAAGAACAGCGTCAGCGGGATGTTGGCGATCGCGGTCAGGCGCTGGCGCCAGAAATGTCCGGTGCCCTCGCGGGCCGAACCCAGGCCGCGAACCTTCGCCAGCGGCGTGCGCATGTCGGAGTTGTTGCCGCTCATGATCAGGCCCCCCGCGCCATATAGCCGGCGATCCAGATCAGCAATGTGAGCAGGATCGAGCCAACCAGCGTCGCCCAGGCGATCTTCGAGGCCGTGTGCTTCTCGAGGCCGGCGCCGGTATCCCAGACCAGATGGCGCACGCCACCCAGCATGTGATGCATCAGCGCCCAGGTGTAGCCGAACAGGATCAACCGGCCGAGCCAGGTGCCGAAGGCCCAGTTGACCCAGTCGAAGGTCGCCTGTGAGCTTGCCGCCGCCATCAGCCACAGAGCGACCAGCAGCGTGCCGAAATACAGCGCGCCGCCTGTGATGCGATGGATGATCGACATCGTCATCGTGATCGGCGGCCGGTACACGCTCAGATGCGGCGAAAGCGGCCGTTCACGTCTGGCAAATTCGCGGGTGGCTGGTGATTTGCTCATGGCTCCCCCAGTTCGGCGTCTCTGGAGCCTCAGGTGGAAATGCGGCATTGCCGCTTCCGGTTGCGACTTCGGACAGCCGGTTTCTAATGCTCTTTTTGCACCGCGTCAAAGCCAGAAAACCGTTTTGAAAACGTAATTTAGTCTGACTAAAAGGCGGGCTCGGGCTTCAATCGATTAGGGACTCATGGCCCGAAGCCGGCTCGATGTCGCTGCAGTGCAGCATGTTTAGCCGTATTGAGATTGGCGTTAGCGTTTGCAGGTCTGCGGCGTCGACCCCTTCTTCATCACCAGCGCCTCGCGTCCGTCGATCACGATTGCGTCATGCGTGACCGCCTGGTAGCGGCTGCTCTGGTTGGCCGGCGACGCCGCAAACTCCTCGGTCGCGCCGTCGGACCCGACCACACGCAACGACCTGCCGAGATTTTGGATGGTAATCATACCGTTATTGCCGCATCTGTAGGTGGCCGTGCCTATGCCCAATCGCGGCGCAGTAAGGTCGGTGATGATCTTGGTTGCATCTGCCGGCGCCGCCGCGGCTGTGATGGACCGCCGAGCCGGCGCAGGCGAGACGACGGTATTGGCCGCCTCCGGCGCGCTGCCCTGTGGCACACAGGCAGCAACGATAACGAGCAACGGGAAAACGGACACCCAAATCGGCCGGCGTAGCGCCATATGCTGTCCTCCCGCGCGGCAAGTCAGCCGCGATGCTTTGCCAAGATCAAGGTCATCCCGACGTCGAGACGGATACGGCGCGATGGTGCGGTCAAGCATGGCCGAATGATGGCCACCGGGTTTTCCATCCAGTCGGATATTAATGGATATTAACCATGTTTACCGAGACATCGCCGCGAAGCACGTCAGCCTCTTAACAAAGATTAAGAAAACGTTAATTTCCGATTCGAGGAGGCTTTCCTCAAGACACGGAGGACGCCATGCGTTCGAATTCGGGCAGATCGCGCCTTGCGGCGCTCATAGTGGCGGCTTCGGTCGTTGGCCTGGCAGCGCCAGCGGTCGCCGGCGCGCGGCATCAGGATCGCGTCTACGCCGATTCCTTTGGCAATCTCGTCATCGACAGCGCCGCCGGCTACAAGCGCATCCTCGTCGGCGAAGGCAGGCTGGCCAAGCAACTGTCCGACTACACCAGCGCCGGCCAGCCCAAGGTGATCTACGAGAACGAGGCCGACGAGATATCGGGATACGGCGATTGCTACCGGCCGCCCGTGCTGGTGAAGGGCCGCTCCTATATGTACGGTCTCTCCGACGGCGAGATGCCCGAACTCAGCCCCTGCCGCTAGCTTCCATTCCGGCTGACGACCAGTTGCCGGCCGGCCCGGCGGAGACGCGCACGCAATCGCGCCCGGCATTCTTGGCCTGATAGAGCGCCTGGTCGGCGCGCCGCATCAGATCGGCAAAGTCTTCGCTCGGATGAAGTTCGGCGACGCCGAAGCTCGCGGTGCAGCGGTTGCCCGCCGGCAATCCGTCGATTGGCAGCGCGCCGAAAGCGCTACGCGTGCCCTCCGCGAACAGCCGCGCGGCGGCAAGGTTGGTTCCCGGCAGGATGATGGCGAACTCCTCGCCGCCGATGCGGCCGGCGACATGATGCCCGGTGGCGGCTTCGCGCAGGAAGCCTGCAAAAGTTTCGATCACCCGGTCGCCGGACGCATGGCCAAAACTGTCGTTGACGCTCTTGAAATGATCGAGGTCAGCGATGACCAGCGCGACTGGCACGCCTTGCCGCATCGCGCCAAGCACCGCCAGCTCGGCATGGCGGGTGAAGCCGCCGCGGTTGAGCAGGCGCGAAAGCGTGTCCATCTCCGATTTCGACGTTACTTCGGCGAGCACGTCGCGAACCAGGATGGCCAGCATCAGCAGCGCCAGCGCCAGCGCAAAGACAGTGCCGAGCGACTGCGACACCAGCGCGTAGTTGCTTTGCAGATAGGCCTGCGGATTGGCGCCCCAGCCGCCAAGCGCATGCGCGATGAACGGCTTGGAGGCAAACTGCAGGCCGCTGGCCGCCAGCACTGCCATCAGGATGCGGTCAAGACGGGCGAGCCTTTGCCTAGATGACCAGACGATGGCCAGCCCGACGAACTGCATGACGGCATAGGGAAGCTGGTAGGCCATCATGCGGACCAGCGACTGGCGCGGCAGATCCTGCACGAAATACACAGCGACAGTGGCGACGACCAGGAACAACAGCATCGGCTTCCAGGGCGGTGCCACGCCGTATTTACGGGCAAGCCCGCCATTGAATGCAATGGTGGCGCCAAGGAAGACCGCGAAGGCGGCAACGACCGGGAGCCGCGCGTCGGTGAAAGCGGGAATGCTGAATTCGATGGCCGAATAGGCCATGCCCAGCAGATAGCCAAATCCCAGCCAGCGCGCCGGCGCGCGGCCGACTTCGTGGAAAGCGACCGCCATGAAGGATGCCGCCAGCAGGCCGGCGACCGACAAATTGATCAACAGGATGAAGTTGGCACCGCTCATATTCTTCCCGCACCCACGCTGACAGCTAAGCATCGACGGGCGAAGAAGACGTTAACGCCGTCTCGACCCGATCGGATCAGCCGGTCTTGAGCGGCTCCGGCACGAACGCCGTTTCCGGCCGCTCATAGGACAGGCGCACGCTGTCGCGGCCGTTCTTCTTGGCTTTGTAGAGCGCGTCGTCGGCACGGCGCATCAGCGGCTCCAGGGCCTCGTCGCCGCTGCGAGCCGCCACGCCGAAGCTGGCTGTCACCTTCGTCCCGGCGGGAAGCCCGTCGACATGGCCGGCCGAATAGAGCGTGCGCACCGCCTCGGCAAACAGCCGCGCGGCGGCGAGATCGCTGAGCGGCAGCAGCACGGCGAACTCCTCGCCGCCGATGCGCCCGGCAACACCGCGCGCGCCGGCCGCCGACCGAAGCTTGGCGGCGAAGTCGGCGATCACGCGATCGCCCGCCGCATGCCCGTGCACATCGTTGAGCGCCTTGAAATGATCGAGGTCCGCCAGCACCAGCGCGACCGGGAACCGGGCCGAGGCGCAGTGCCGCAGCAGCAGCATGCCGCGCTCCTCGAAGCCACGCCGGTTGAGCAGGCCCGATAGCGGGTCGGTATAGGTCTCGGTCTTCAGCGCTTTCATCACGTCGAGTGCCGCGGCGGAGAACAGGCACAGCGCGATGAGCAGCGACAGCAATGCCTGCGAGAGAAGCGCCGTCGTCCAGTAGGACGAGCCATAGAAGCCGTCATAGCTGGTGAAGGGCCCGTGCGCGATGACGACGACCAAGGTGCGTACGAAGAAATTCAAGCCCGACAGCAGCGACAGCACGAACAGGATTTTCTCGGTCGGACCGTTGTTGCGCACCGGGCGCAATTCGGCGGCGACCAGAACGCTGATGCCTCCGAAAGCGAAATTCATCGCCAGGATGCGCCAGGTGAGATCCGGCGCGACGAACAGGAACCAGCACAGCGACGCCAGACCGCCGCCAGCCAGTACGCCGATCCCCACATAGGGTACCTTGCGGCCATAACGATGGACGATGGCGCTGGACAGGCAGCAGCCGGCGATGGTGAAGCAGATGTTCGACGCCAGCTTGGTCAGCTGCATGCCGATCGGCAAGGTGAAATACTGCAGCAGGAAGCCGATTGCCGAGAGACTGTAGCTGATCGCCAGCACGGCCAGATAGGGGCGGTGGCGTTGATAGGACCATAGCACGAGGAACGCGGCGCCGAGCGCCAACGCGATCGTCGGGTTGAGCAGCGCTATGAGCAGACCCGTATCCAAACGACTGTAATTTCCCCGCTTACGTCGGGGAAGACCCTAGAGCGCAAGCGCAAACAAGCGGTTAAGCGAAAGCGAATATGTCGACGAACCGGATGAAAAAGGCCCCGGAGCCGCAAAGCGGTCCGGGGCCTGGCATGTGTTCGAAGCTCGGCGCTCCAGAGTTACTTCCACTCGCGGATGTCGACGAAGTGCCCGGCGATCGCCGCGGCCGCCGCCATCGCTGGCGACACCAGATGGGTGCGGCCCTTGAAACCTTGGCGTCCCTCGAAATTGCGGTTCGAGGTCGAGGCGCAGCGCTCATGTGGCTTCAGCCGGTCATCGTTCATGGCCAGGCACATCGAACAGCCCGGCTCGCGCCAGTCGAAGCCGGCGGCGACAAAGATCTTGTCGAGGCCTTCGGCTTCGGCCTGTTCCTTGACCAGGCCGGAGCCCGGCACGATCATCGCATCGACATGCGGGCTGACCGTCTTGCCTTCGACCACCTTGGCGACGGCGCGCAGATCCTCGATACGGCCATTGGTGCAGGAACCGATGAAGACGCGGTCGAGCGTGATGTCGGTGATCTTGGTGCCTGGCGTCAGCCCCATATAGTCGAGCGCGCGCTGCTTGGAGGTACGCTTGTTTTCGTCAGTGATGTCTTCCGGGTTCGGCACGATGCCTTGCACCGACACGACGTCCTCGGGCGAGGAACCCCAGGAGACGATCGGCGGCAGCTTGGCCGCATCGAGCACGATCACCTTGTCGAAATGCGCGCCCTCGTCGGACTGCAGCGTCTTCCAGTATTCGAGTGCCGCATCCCAGGCCGCACCCTTCGGGGCGCGCGGCTTGTCCTTGACATAGGCGAATGTCGTCTCGTCCGCGGCGATCAGCCCGGCACGCGCGCCGCCCTCGATCGACATGTTGCAGATCGTCATGCGGCCTTCCATCGACAGCGCACGGATCGCCTCGCCGGCATATTCGATGACATAGCCGGTACCGCCGGCGGTGCCGATCTCGCCGATGATGGCCAGGATGATGTCCTTGGCGGTAACGCCTTCCGGCAACTGGCCGTCGACACGCACCAGCATGTTCTTGGCCTTGCGCTGGATCAGCGTCTGCGTCGCCAGCACATGCTCGACCTCGGACGTGCCGATGCCATGCGCCAGTGCGCCGAAAGCGCCATGGGTCGAGGTGTGGCTGTCGCCGCAGACGATGGTCATGCCGGGCAGGGTAAAGCCCTGCTCCGGACCGATGATATGAACGATGCCCTGGCGGATATCGTTCTCGGAATAATATTCGACGCCGAAATCCTTGGCGTTCTTGGCCAACGCCTCGACCTGGATGCGGCTTTCCTCGTTCTTGATGCCGAACTTGCGCTCGGGCGAGGTCGAAACATTGTGATCGACCACGGCCAGCGTCTTTTCCGGATGCCGGACCTTGCGGCCGGTCATGCGCAGGCCTTCGAAGGCCTGCGGGCTGGTCACTTCATGGACGAGGTGACGGTCGATGTAGAGCAGGCAGGTGCCGTCGTCCTGGCGGTCGACGACATGGTCGTCGAAAATCTTGTCGTAGAGGGTGCGCGGTGCGCTCATGTGCGTAAATCCGTCGATATGAGAATGGGAAAGAGCAGACGCCTGACTTTCGGCCCGGCGAAACGACCTGGACAGGTCGGCCTAGGATAGTCGGCTGGTCAACGCGCCGGACACGCGCGCGGAGAAGCGCGACGGCAGGCGTTTCCTGTCCTGCAGCACGAACCCCTTGTAGGCCGGATCGCCAAAAAGCTCTTCCATGGCGTGGCTCATACCAATGTTTTGGCTTGCCGGCAATTGCGGCGTGTCTTAGCAGAATCCAAGCCTCTCTACTCAGATCACTTCAAACACAAACGTCTTCACCAGCGCATCTGGCTCCGCGATCGCATAGCAGCGGAACCAGGGACTCTCCTCGACCGGTCGCCATCTCTCCGCTTGCGCCAGATCGTCGAACACGGCCTGAAAGCCGCCGCTTTCGAACACCTGGTCCCGCACGGTAAAGATGGCATGGCCGCCCTTGCGGGTTATGCGCACCAGTTCGTGCAGGCCGGAGGCCGGCGCATGGCTGATGGTGAACACGCCGGTCGAGAAGAAAGCGCGGAAATGACCATCCGACCATGGCAGATTCCTGCCGAGCATCGCCTGTTTCAACTCGCTATAGGCATTGCGGCTGCCGGCGATCTTCAGCATGTCGTCCGAGAGATCGAGCCCGGCAATGTCGCGGTAACCGAGCGCCTTCAGCGACGGACCCGACAGGCCGGTGCCGCAGCCGGCATCGAGCAAGGGGCCATCGCCCGCCGGCACATGGCGCGCTACCCAGGCGGTGATCAGGAACGGCAGGAGATAACCGAGCGAGGCGGTCTCGCTGTCGTAGGTCGCGGCCCATGCCGCATAGGCCTCTTCAAGCGCTTCCGGCGTGTCGGCCGTATAGACGGAATCCAGCGCTGCATTGGCTTTGTCGACGATCATGGGACCTCCTTCACGAGAATACCGAGGATCGTAGCGCTGTCTTCGCCGAAAAACTATTCCTCGTGCTGACGGCGCAGCCGCCGTTCCAGCGCCCGCAAGGCCAGGGACAGGCCTACCGTCAGGATCAGATAGACATAGGCGACGATCGAATAGGTCTCGAAGAAGCGGAACGAGCCGGCGGCATAGACCTTGCCCATCTGGGTGATGTCGGCGACGCCGAGCACCGAGACCAGCGAGGAATCCTTGACCAAAGCGACGAAATCGTTGCCGAGCGGCGGCAGGATGGTACGGATCGCTTGCGGGAACACGATCAGCCGGAAGCGCTGTGCTCGGCTGAGCCCGAGCGCCTTCGCCGCTTCGATCTGGCCTTTCTCCACCGCCTGGATGCCGGCTCGAAACACCTCCGAAATGAAGGCTGAATAGCCGATGGTCAGCGCCATGATGGCGCGCCACAACAGCGACACGTCGCGCAC
Organism: Mesorhizobium sp. Root695; assembly: GCF_001428185.1. NCBI lineage: Bacteria > Pseudomonadati > Pseudomonadota > Alphaproteobacteria > Hyphomicrobiales > Phyllobacteriaceae > Mesorhizobium > Mesorhizobium sp. Root695. Next base: position 220,723 of record NZ_LMHO01000034.1, read on the forward strand.
CAGCAGCTCGCCGAACAGGCCGGCGCTTTGCAGCGGCGCGGTCAGCGCGTTCCAGGCCGCGACGAAGGCCGGTGCCCCGGCAAAGGCGATCCAGAACAGCAGCACAAGGATCGGCACGCCGCGGATGATCTCGACATAGAAGCGCGCGATCTGGCGCATGAAGCGCGAACCGGACATTCCCATCAGCGCGATGCCGAGCCCGATGGCCGACGCCAGCACAAAGGCGATCACGGTGACGAAGATGGTGATACCGATGCCCTTGGCGACGGTGGCGAACACCTGGGCATAGAGGTTGCTGGTGGCCACGAAGACGGCCACCGCAATCGCGATGGTTACGGCAACGACAAGCCACCAGGGGAAGTCGGCCTTGGAGGAAGAGGCAGGCGTTGCCATCAGGCGAGGCCGGCCAAGCAGATGTCGGAGCGTTCCAAGGCGGCGGGACAGAGGGGGGTGTGCGAGCGCAGGGTCAGCGCAAATTCCTGTCCGTCACGCAACCCTCGCGACAAGACGAACTACTGCCCCATCTTGTAGTCAAGAAACCACTTCTTGTTGAGCGCATCGAGCGTTCCATCCGCCTTGAGCGCGGCGACCGCCGCGTTGACCGGCTTCACCAGGTCCGAACCCTTCGGGAAGATGAAGCCAAAATCCTCTGTGCCGAGCGGTCCGCCGATCAGCTTCAGCTTGCCCTCGGAGGCGTCGACATAGCCCTTGCCGGCGGTGCCGTCGGTCAGCACGACATCGACGTCGCCGGATTTCAGCGCCTGCACCGTCGCGCCGAAGGTCTCGAAGAGTTTGATGCGCGGGTTCTGCTCATTGCCGTCGAGCACGCTGTAGACGGCGGTATAGAATGGCGTGGTGCCGGCCTGCGCGCCGATCAGTCCGTCCTTGAAGGCGCCGAAGGTCTTGGCATCGGTGAAGCGGCTTTCATCGCCACGCACCAGCATGAACTGTTCCGAGCGCATATAGGGGTCGGAGAAATCGACCTTCTCCTTGCGGTCGTCCTTGATGGTGATGCCGGTCATGCCGATGTTGTACTGGTTGTCAGAAACCGCCTGGATCATCGCGTCCCAGGAGGTGTTCTGGTACTCGACGGTGAAATTCAGCCGCTTGGCGATCTCATTCATCGCATCATATTCCCAGCCGATCTGCTTGCCGGTCTTGGCGTCGATGAACTGCAGCGGCGGATAGGCGTTTTCGGTCACCACCACCACCTTCTTGCCGCCGAGGTCGGGCAAAGCCTGCGCGAAGGCGGCAACGGGTGCCAAGACGAGGGCAAGCAGGCCTGCCAGAAGCAGTTTCGATTTGGTCATGACACACTCCCCGGAAGATTGAAGGACCCGGGCATGGCCGGGCTTGCAGGAAAATCCGGCGCCGACTTTAGCTTTCCGCAAGCGTCATGCAAGACGGTCCGCTGCGTCAGCGCATGCGAAAACGGATTCCTGTGCCGCCAATTCCGGGATTCCAGGACGATCCTTGCGATCCGCCGTCAATCTCGGTCCGGCGCCGCGGCGCTGGCTTCACGCAAGCCATCGATCAGTCGGGTCAAGGTGTGATGCAGGGATTTCAACTCGTCGCCATCGAGCGACGAGTGGCAGCGCATCGCGGCCGACACCGCCTTGGCGCCCTCGCGTAGCGCCCGGCCCTGCTGTGTCGGTTCGACCAGCACCCGGCGTTCGTCGGCGGCGTCACGCCGGCGCGTCACCAGGCCATTGCCTTCCAGGCGCTTCAGCAATGGCGTCAGCGTTGCCGAATCGAGCCCCAGCGCATCGCCGAGTTCGCCGACGGTGCGCGGCGCATGCTCCCACAGCGCCAGCATGGTCAGATATTGCGGATAGGTCAGGCCGAGCGGCTCGAGCAGCGGTCGATAGAGCCGTGTCATCAGCCCGCTTGCCGAATAGAGCGCGAAGCACAGATGCTGGTCGAGCTTCGGTATCCCGGCGAAACCCGCCGGGACGTCGATGACATCGCTTGTCTGCTTCGTGGTCATGCTGCCTTTGCCGGAAGTGCCCTGGCCGATAGCGTCACTTCGATGTTGCCCTTGATGGCGTTGGAATAGGGGCAAATCTGGTGCGCCGCCGATAAAAGCGCTTCCGTCGCCGCCTGATCAAGACCTTTCGTTTCTGCCGCCAGGGAAACGCCAAGCACAAATCCGCCCTGCGCAATGCTGTGCAGGCTGACATTGGCCGTCACCGAAGCATCCTGCAGCGGCAGTTTCTGCTTGCCGGCGATGAAACGCATGGCGCTTTCGAAACAGGCGGCATAACCGGCGGCGAACAGCTGCTCGGGATTGGTGGCGCCACCCTTGCCGCCCAGTTCCTTCGGCATGGCAAGGTCGAGGCTGAGCAGGCCATCATCACTCTGGACATGGCCGGCGCGGCCGCCGACGGCGCGGGCTTGGGTGGAATACAATGCAGGCATCTCGCTTCTCCATTTAAATCGTTCACGATTTTTTAGTACACGATGCAAATCGAGTCAATTCAGATTTCCTTCCCAAGCCTTTTCCGGAAACGAAAAAAGGCGGCCGAAGCCGCCTTTTTGAACATGCTGGTCGAAAACCTTATTCGGCGGTGGCTGCTTCCGCTGCCTTGGCGGCTTCGGCTGCCTCGGCGGCGGCCTTCTTCTCGGCGGCGTCCTGGGCGGCCTTCTCGGCGGCCAGAGCCTCGGCGGCTGCCACCTTCTCGGCCTCGATGCGGGCCTTCTCGGCGTTCAGCGCATCGCGCTCCTCGTCGTTCAGCTTGCGGGCGCGCACGCCGGTGTTTTCCGAAATACGGGCCGACTTGCCGCGACGATCGCGCAGATAGTAGAGCTTGGCGCGGCGCACCTTGCCGCGGCGAACGATCTCGACGCCTTCGACCATCGGCGAATAGACCGGGAACACGCGCTCGACGCCTTCGCCGTAGGAAATCTTGCGAACGGTGAAGTTCTCCTGGAAGCCGGCGCCGGCGCGGGCGATGACGACGCCCTCATAAGCCTGGACGCGGGTGCGGGTGCCTTCGGTCACGCGGACCATGACGCGCACGGTGTCGCCGGGCTGGAATTCAGGAAGCTTGCGCTTGGCTTCGATCTTGGCGGCCTGTTCGGCCTCGAGCTGACGGAGGATATCCATCTCAAAAATCCACTTCTTGTTCTTCCGACAGTCAGAGCGTCCGACACTCGCCTTGCAGTTCCAATGACCGCTCGACTATGCCCTTTGTCTCTGAGACATTTGTCTTTGAAACATCGGGCAGGGGCGACTACACCGTCATTGTTGACGGGTCCGGCAGATTCTTTCTGGCCGGTACGGGCGGGCACATACAGCTATTTCGCCGCTTTGTCACGCCTTGGCCGCGCATTTTCTGCTTGCATGGCACCATCGTAATCCTGCCGTGCCGGGTTGCGTCGGTCCTGCAGGCTTCCTAAGCCTTATATAACACAGTTTTGAGCGGCCACATCCCATGTCTGTCTTCGATGCCATCCTGCTGTTTCTGGCGGGCTTTCTGTCAGGCGCCGCCAATGCGGTCGCCGGTGGCGGTACCTTCATCACCTTCGGCGCCATGACGCTGGTCGGCCTGCCGCCGATCGTCGCCAACGCCACCTCCTCGGTGACGCAATTTCCAGGCTACATAACCTCGACGCTCGCCTACTCGGCCGACATCAGGCATTTCTGGCGCGGCGCGCTGCTGCTGTGCCTGATCTCGGCGGCAGGCGCGCTGGCCGGTGCGCTGATCCTGCTGGCGCTCGACAATCCGTCGTTTCGCGCCCTGGTGCCGTGGCTGTTGCTGGCCGCGACAGCGCTGTTTGCCGCCGGCCCCTGGCTGAAGCCGGCGCCAAAACCGGGACACGAAGCTTCCGTCGGCTCACTCGCCGGTTCGCTCGCGCAGTTCGTCACCGCCATCTATGGCGGCTTCTTCGGTGCCGGCATGGGGGTGATGATGCTGGCGACGCTCGGCCTCACGCAAGCCGGCGACTACCACCGGCTGAACGCTTTGAAGAACATGCTGGCCATGGTCATCGCCGCTGTCGCGATCGTCGTCTTCGTCTCGGGTGGCGTCGTCGCCTGGCCACAGGCGATCATCATGATCCCGGGCGGCGCGCTGGGCGGCTATGCCGGCGTCTGGATCGCCAAGCGCGTGCCGCAAAACGCGGTGCGCGGCTTTGTCGTTGCCGTCGGCCTGTTCCTCGCCTTCTACTATTTTGCCAAGGGCTGAGCAGCGGCTAGCAGGTCCGGACGCCTCTCGGCTGTCAGTCTTTCTGACTCCGCCCGCCGCCATGCAGCGATCTTCTTGTGATTGCCGGAAATCAGCACCTCGGGAATCTCGCGCCCCTCGAATTCCTGCGGCCGCGTATAGTGCGGATGTTCGAGCAGGCCGTTTTCGAAACTCTCTTCCTCGCCCGACACCGCGTTGCCCATCACGCCGGGCAACAGCCGCACCACCGCGTCGAGCAGCACAAGCGCCGCCGGCTCACCACCTGAGAGGACGAAATCGCCGATGGAGACTTCCTCCAATCCCCGCGCCTCGATCACCCGCTGGTCGACGCCTTCGAAGCGGCCGCACAGGATGACGGCGCCCGGCCCGGCGGCCAGTTCCCGCACACGCGCCTGGGTCAGCGGTTTGCCGCGCGGGCTCATCAGCAGCCGAGGCCTCACATCGCCCTCCGGCGAAGCATGGTCTATGGCTTTCGCCAGAACATCGGCGCGCATCACCATACCGGCGCCGCCGCCGGCCGGCGTGTCGTCGACGGTGCGATGGCGGTCAGTGGCGAAGTCACGGATCTGGATCGCCTCCAGCGACCACGTGCCGGCCTCGAGCGCCCGCCCGGCCAACGACAGGCCGAGCGCGCCGGGAAACATTTCCGGGTAAAGCGTCAGCACCGAGGCCTTGAACGTCACCGGTTGCCCCCGGCATCGCTCGGTCCGCGCGGCCTGCCCTTCGGGTCGAAGTCTTCCTCGCGCGGGCCATCGCCGTCCTCGTCCTCGACCAGCCCGGCCGCCGCCGGGTCGACACGTACGAAGCCTTCGGCGATCGACACTTGTGGCACCGCGGCCTGTGTGAACGGGATCAGCACGCCCTTGCGCCCACCCAATGTCACGTCGAGAATGTCGCCGCCGCCGAAATTGTGCACCGCGACGACCTTGCCGAGCGCAGCACCCGTGTCGTCCCGGACTTCGAGACCGACGAGGTCGGCATGATAGAATTCATCCTCCTCGCCGTCGTCCGGCAGCATCGAACGGTCGACGAACAGCTCCGTGCCGGCCAGCGCCTCGGCGGCGTTGCGGTCGGCAACGCCCTTGAAGCGGACCACGACGACGGTGTTGGCCGGCCTGATGTCGATGATCTGGAAGGCGCGGCCGTCCCTGGCGTAGAGCGGGCCGTAATCGGCCAGCGCCAGCGGCTCACCGGTGAAGGTCTTCACCCGCAATTCGCCCTTGATGCCATGGGCGGCGCCGATCACGGCCATCTGGACAGGGTTCTGGGGCTTGCTCATGGCGGGACATCCTTTGGCTTTGCTCTAACGCTCCCCGATTGTCATTTCAATGACGCGCTCTTCACCGCTTCCTAACCCGGCTGCCGGAAAATGGCCGGGCATGCAGGAAACGAAGATCGGAGGCACGCCATGCAGGAATTCCTCATCCCGGCCAAACCCGATCTGCAGGCGGCACGCGAAAGCTGGCTGAAGATGCTCGCCCGCGAGCGCCGGCTGTCGCCGGAAACCGTCGAGGCCTACGAGCGGGACACGCGCCAGTTCCTGCATTTCCTCACCGGCCATTGCGGCGGCTCGCCCGGCATTTCGGACATCGCCAATCTGCGCCCGGCCGACCTGCGCGGCTTCCTCGCGGCGCGGCGCAACGCCGGTGCCGGCGCCCGCACGCTCGGCCGCGGCCTGGCCGGCATCCGCTCGCTGCTGCGTTTCCTCGAGCGGCGCGGCCTTGCCAATGCGGCGGGTGCGGCAGCCCTTCGCGCGCCGCGCCAGCCCAAATCGCTGCCCAAGCCGCTGACGGCGAGCGATGCAAAACATGTCGTTTCGATCGAGGGCCAACTGGCGGAAGAACCCTGGATCGCGGCCCGCAACGCCGCCGTGCTGACGCTGCTCTACGGATCGGGCCTGCGCATTTCCGAAGCACTTGGTCTGGCCGGCGCCGATCTGGCATCGGCGGCCGATACCGTGCTACGCGTCACCGGCAAGGGCGGCAAGACGCGGCTGGTGCCGGTGCTGCCAGTGGCGCTGCGGGCAATTGCCGAATACCGCCGGCTCTGCCCCTATCATCTCGAGCCGAAGGGCCTGTTGTTTCGTGGCGCGCGCGGCGGCCCGCTCAACCCGGCCATCGTCCAGCGCGACATGGCCAAGCTGCGCTCGGCGCTCAACCTGCCCAATACCGCGACGCCGCATGCGTTGCGCCATTCCTTCGCCACGCATCTGCTCGGCCGCGGCGGCGATTTGCGCACCATCCAGGAGCTGCTCGGCCATGCCAGCCTGTCGACGACCCAGATCTACACCGGCGTCGACACCGCGAGGCTGCTCGAAATCTACGAATCCGCCCATCCGCGGGCATGAAGCCTTCAATTTCGCAGTGCCGGTTAACCGTTTTGCCGCTTTTCGGTCCTAAGAAAGGGTCATGAAGCGCATCATTGCCATCGCCGACCGCGCAGCGTCCGTATCGCTGAAGCTGCTTGTTGCGCTCAACGTCCTGTTTTTCCTGTCGTTCCTCGCCGTCTTGCTGTTCGCGGCCGGCAGGGCGCATGCCGAAATGCCGACCTGCACCGGCGCCGACATGCTGTCAGCCTTGCAGAAGGACGACCCGGCGGCCTACCGCAAGATCGAGACGGAAGCGGCCGCAACACCGAACGGCAAGGGCCTGTTGTGGAAGCTGGAAAAGCCAGGCGAAAAGCCATCCTTCCTGTTCGGCACCATGCACATGACCGACCCGCGCGTCACCACGCTGCCGCCGGACGCGCAGAAGGCCTATGACGCTGCCGGCACCATTGTCATCGAAACCACCGACGTGCTCGACAAGCAGAAGATGATGGTCGCGATGCTCAAGGAGCCGGACCTGATGATGTTCACCGATAGCACGACGCTGGCGTCGTTGCTGTCGCCCGACGATGCGGCGGCCATGAACACAGCGCTCGACGCGCGCGGCATCCCGCCGGCGACCGTTGCCAAGATGAAGCCGTGGATGCTGTCGGCCATGATGGCACTGCCGGCCTGCGAACTGGCCCGTCAGTCCGGTGGCGCACCGGTGCTCGACGTCAAGCTGGCGGAGGGTGCAAAGGCTGCCGGCAAGCCGGTGGAAGGATTGGAGACGGCCGAAAGCCAGCTGCGCGCGATGGCCTCGCTGCCGCTGGCCTTTCACATGAAGGGCCTCGTCGACACGCTGAAGCTCGGCGACAAGGTCAACGACATCAACGAAACCATGATCGTACTCTACCAGCGCGGCGACACCGGCATGTTCTGGCCGCTGTTTCGTGCGGCTATGCCGGAAGGGCAGGACGACCCCGCGGGCTATGCGGCGTTCGAGGAAACCATGATCACCAGCCGCAACAAGGTGATGGTTGAGCATGCCGGGCCGATCCTTGCCAGGGGCAATGCCTTCATGGCGGTCGGCGCCCTCCACCTTCCCGGCCCCGAAGGCCTGGTCGAGGATTTTCGCAAGGCAGGTTACACCGTCACGCCTGTTGGGCTTTAGCTACTTCAGCTTACTTCGCCAGGATCTGAGCCAGCATCGCCGGAACGACGATCCGGTGAAACGGTATGACGATCGCGAGATAGGCGCGTCCGAGCCAATTGTGCGTTTTTACGATCGTCGACGCGGCCACTTCCTGCCGGCCCATGCCGAGATCCCTGACTTCGACCAAGACCCGGAAATCGAGATGCCGGTCATCGAGGCCAAGCACGACCTTGCCGGGAAACTGGCTGATGAGCGGAAATATCCCGAACCGTCCAGCCGGCAACACCGCAGGTTCCAGGCCCGTCTTCAGCCGGAATGGCCTGACGGCAAGGTTGGCAGCGCCACGAGCCTGCCGACCCAGCGCGGCGTTCGCCCCAAAGCCCGTTCTGCCGCGCCGAGTGCGGTCAACGAAAGACCTTCGGTGACCAGCACATAGCTGTCGGCGAACTGGGCGCCGGCAAGAGCGTCGTGAGGGTTGGGGACAATCTGCGCTGTGGAGTTCATAACGGCAAAATCCTCTGAATCGGCATAGCAGGCGCGCATCTGGCGCGCTGCATGGCGAAACGACGCCATTCCGGCTACGGAAAGGCAGGATTTTCCTTGTTTTTGGCGTTTTCCAACCCTAGCGTGAAACCAGTTCAATGATTGCGCGTTGAATGGTGTTGATTGATATTTTTCATCCACGGAGGACACTTTTATGGCGAACGCACCGAATCCAAACGATCCGTTCAATCCCAACACCACCAACACCACCATCAAGCAGAGTGGCGGCGGCGGTAGTGGCTGGCTGATTGCACTGGTCGTCGTTATTCTGGCGGTTGTCGCGTATTATGTTTTTGGAAGAAGTGGTGAGCATCCGGCACCTGCCGAGCCGCCGGCGGCCAGCACACCGGCCCCCGCGCCCGCACCGGCAGAACCGATGAAGCCCGCCGAACCTGCACCTGCAGAACCGGCGCCCGCACCGGCCCCTGCACCTGCGCCCGCACCGGCCCCTGCACCTGCGCCCGCACCGGCCCCTGCGCCGGCACCCGCACCGGCTAACTGATCGGCTCGATATCAAATACGAACGGCCCGCCGAAAAGCGGGCCGTTTTGTTTTGGGCAATGTCCCCTGAAAGGCCTTCCAGAAACTCGCTCCGGTGAGTCAGCTGGTGTGGTTTTCGAGAACCGGAGCGCAGCGGAAATTTGGGTCCGTGAGCAGCGCATGACCCCGAAAATCAGTCCGATTTTCGGAAAGGATCATGCGCCAATCAAAAAGTGTCACAGCGCCGCGCGTCCAAGAGGGACGCGCGGCGCTGTGAAAGCGGGCAAAACCTCGCCAGATGGCCGCCGGAGTTTATGAAAGGGCTTTAGATGTGGATTGGCTTGAAGAACGTCGCCAGCGCCGCCTCCTTCACCGCTTCCGACATCGTCGGATGCGCGTGGCAGGTGCGGGCGAGATCCTCGGACGAACCGCCGAACTCCATCAGCACCGCCGCCTCGTGGATCATCTCGCCGGCACCGAAGCCGACGATATGCACGCCGAGCACGCGGTCGCTCGTCTTGTCGGCGAGGATCTTCACAAAGCCGTCGGTGTGCAGCATGGCGCGCGCCCGGCCATTGGCGCTGAACGGGAACTTTCCCGCCTTGTAGTCGATGCCGGCCTTCTTCAGCTCTTCCTCGGTCTTGCCCACCGAGGCGATTTCCGGGCTGGTGTAGACGACGCTGGGAATGACGTCATAGTTCACATGGCCGGCCTGGCCGGCAATGGTTTCCGCCACCGCCACGCCCTCATCCTCGGCCTTGTGCGCCAGCATCGGCCCGGCGATGACATCGCCGATGGCAAAGATGCCGGGGACGTTGGTTCTGAGATGACCGTCGGTCTTCACCCGGCCGCGCTCGTCGACCTCGACGCCGGCTTCCTTCAGGCCAAGACTGTCCGCATAGGCGCGGCGGCCGGTCGCGATCAGCACGGCATCGGCCTCGATCGTTTCGGCGGCACCGCCCTTGACCGGTTCGAAGGTGACGGCGGCACCTTTCTTGGCCTTGGCGACGCCGGTGACCTTGGCACCGAGCTTGAACTCGAAACCCTGTTTGCCCAAAAGCCGCTGGAACTGCTTGGAGACCTCGCCGTCCATGCCGCCCAGGATGGTGTCGAGGAACTCGACCACGGTGACCTTGGCGCCGAGCCGCGCCCACACCGAGCCGAGTTCAAGCCCGATGACACCGCCGCCGACCACCACCAGGTGGCCAGGCACCTTGTCCAGCGACAATGCGCCGGTCGACGACACGATCACCTTCTCGTCGATATCGACCTTGACGCCGGGAATGCCGCCGACATGCGAGCCGGTGGCGATGACGATGTTCTTGGTCTCGATCTCCTCGACCTTGCCGTCATCGCCGGTCACCGAGACCTTGCCGGCCGCGATCACCTTGCCGGTGCCGCGGAAACTATCGATCTTATTCTTCTTGAACAGGAAGGCGACGCCGTTGACGTTCGACGACACCGTCGCGTCCTTGTGCGCCATCATCTTCTTCAAGTTCAGCTTCGGCGCAGATATCTCGACGCCGAGCGTATCGAAGGAATGGCCGGCCTCGGCGAACATTTCGGAGGCATAGAGCAGTGCCTTGGACGGAATACAGCCGATGTTGAGGCAGGTGCCGCCGAAGGTCGCGTTCTTCTCGACCACCGCAACCTTCAGCCCGAGCTGCGCCGCCTTGATGGCGCAGACATAGCCGCCCGGTCCCGATCCGATGATAACGACGTCGTAAGCCATGATACTGTCCTTCTGTTTGAGCATGGTGCCGAAAAGTGTGACGCGGTTTTCGGATAACATCATGCTCGATCTGCTTGAGAGCGCTCAGCGGCCGCCGCTTACATTCAGGATTGCGCCCGTCGTATAGGACGCGGCGTCGGAGAGAAGATAGAGAACCGCGCCCGCAACTTCATCAGCCTTGCCCGCTCTTTTCATCGGCAGCAGGTCGCGAAACCGCTCTACCCGGTCCGGCTGCCCGCCGGAAGCGTGGATGTCCGTGTCGATGATGCCCGGCCGCACCGCATTGACGCGGATGCCTTCCAGCGCCACCTCGCGGGCGAGCCCGATGGTGAACGTATCGATGGCGCCCTTGGAGGCGGCATAGTCGACATACTCGCCCGGCGAGCCCAATGTCGCTGCCGCCGACGAGATGTTGACGATCGATCCGCCCGACCCGCCATGACGGGTCGACATGCGCTTCACCGCCTCACGGGCGCAGAGGAACGAGCCGACCACATTGATGCGCATCATGCGCTCCAGCCGCGCGACATCCATTTCGTCGACGCGCGCCTTGACGTCGACGATGCCGGCATTGTTGACGAAGGCGTCGAGCCGGCCATAGGCGCTGTCGACAGCCTCGAACATGGCCACGACATCGGACTCAGCGCCGACATCGCCCTTGACGGCAAAGGCCTCGCCCCCGGCGGCCTTGATCTCGGCGACCAGTGCATTGGCGGCGTCCTGGTTCGAAGCGTAGTTTACCGCGACGCGATAGCCTGCCTTCGACCCGAACCGGCAGATCGCGGCGCCGATGCCGCGGCTGCCGCCGGTGACCAGCAACACCTTTTGCGTCCCGCTCATTCCTGGCATCCCTTCAAGGCAAAGACATCCCACGGCACTTTCGAAAATCCACTGCCGCCATAGGCGCTGGACTGCCGCAGCGACGGGCCGAGGTCCGGCAGGATCAGCATCTTCGGCGCCTCGACGCCTTCGGCCGGCAGCAGCCCGATGTTGCCCTTGTCATCCGACGTGTAGATGACGCCGTGCCAGGGCGTACAGGCGGCAAGCTCCTCGCCGGTGACGTCGCCCTCGGGGCATTTGGACATCAGCGCGCCGTTCGGCCGCGACACGCCCTCGTTCCACATGACGATGCCGTTGAGCACCACATTGTTGTCGAGGATCATGCGGAAGGTGTTGGTGACGGTCGCCGAGGTGCCGGTCGGCGTGAAATCGATCTCGCTGCCGCTCTGGGCGTCGCCATAGACGGCAAGCTCGATCGGGCAGGCAGCAAAGGCGCCGGTCGCGGCCAGCATCGCGCCAACAACGATCGATGCCGTCGAAAGCAGCCTGGAAAAGCCAAGGGAACGGGTCGTCATCCTGCCGCACAGATCCCTTCTTCCGGCACGCATTCCAACAGCCGGATCAGCACCAACCTTAGAGATCGAGCACCAGCCGCTCCGGATCCTCCAGGCTTTCCTTGACGCGGACCAGGAAGGTCACCGCTTCCTTGCCGTCGACGATGCGGTGATCGTAGCTGAGCGCCAGATACATCATCGGCCGGATCACGATCTGCCCGCCGACCACCACAGGCCGGTCCTGGATCTTGTGCATGCCCAGAATGCCCGACTGCGGCGCATTGAGGATCGGCGTCGACATCAGCGAGCCGTAAACGCCGCCGTTGGAAATCGTGAACGTCCCGCCCTGCATGTCGGCGACCGACAGCTTGCCGTCACGCGCGGCGATGCCCAGCCGGCCGATGTCCTTCTCGATCTCGGCGATCGACATCTGGTCGGCATCGCGCACGACCGGCACGACGAGGCCCTTTTCGGTACCGACGGCGACGCCGATATGGGCGTAGTTCTTGAAGATGATGTCGGTGCCGTCGATCTCGGCATTGACCGAGGGGATTTCCTTCAGCGCGTGGGTCACGGCCTTGGTGAAGAAGCCCATGAAGCCGAGCTTCACGCCGTGCTTCTTCTCGAACACGTCCTTGTACTTGGTGCGCAGCGCCATCACCGCTGACATGTCGACCTCGTTGAAGGTGGTCAGCATGGCGGCGGTCGACTGCGCTTCCTTGAGGCGACGCGCGATGGTCTGGCGCAATTTGGTCATGCGCACACGCTCCTCGCGCGACGCATCGTCGCCCGAGGACGGTGCGCGGACGGCAACCGGTGCAGGTGCCGGCGCGGCTTTGGGCGTCTCGGCCGGCTGCGACGGCGCGCCCTTGGAGATGGCGTCGAGCACGTCGCCCTTCAGCACCTGGCCGCGCTTGCCGGAACCGGAAACCTGGTCGACCGAGAGATTGCTTTCGGCGATCAGCTTGGCCGCGGCTGGCGCCGGCGGCATGCTGCGCGGCTCGACCGCGCCGGCGTCGCCGGCAATCTTGGCGGTCTCGGCCGCGGCCTGCTTGCCCGTCGATGCCGCATCCGGCGACGAGGCCTGCGATACCGCTTGCGGCTTGGTCGCGGGAGCGGCGGCCGCGCCACCTGCCGAAATCGACCCCAGCAAAGCGCCGACGCCGACAGTCTCGCCTTCCTTGACCGCGATCTCCGAAAGGATGCCGGCGGCGGCGGCGGGCACTTCAACCGTCACCTTGTCGGTCTCGAGTTCGACCAGTGGCTCGTCAGCGGCGATCGCGTCGCCAACCTTCTTGAACCATTTGCCGATGGTCGCTTCGGTGACGGATTCGCCGAGAGTGGGAACGCGGATTTCGGTAGCCATTGTGCCTGTCCGTTTCTTGTCGGTTCTGTTTTGTCAGCCGAGTTCTGTTCTATTCACCAAGCGCGTCTTCAAGCAAGGCGGCGAGTTGGGCGAGATGCTTCGACATCAGTCCGGTCGCCGGCGAGGCGGCCGCCGGACGGCCAGTGTAGCGCACCCGCTGATGCTTGGCGTCGATATGCGCCAGCACCCATTCCAGATAGGGGTCGATGAACGACCAGGCGCCCATGTTCTTGGGCTCCTCCTGGCACCAGACCATCTCGGCATTGCGGAAGCGCGACAGTTCGGTGATCAGCGCCTTGGCCGGGAACGGATAGAGCTGTTCGACGCGCAGCAGATAGATGTCGTTGATGCCGCGCTTCTCGCGCTCCTCGTAAAGGTCGTAATAGACCTTGCCCGAGCACAGCACGACGCGGCGGATCTTCGAATCCTTGGTGAGCTTGATCGCCTGGTTGGGGAGCAGCTGGGCGTCGTCCCACAGCAGACGGTGGAACGAGCTTTCGCCCGAAATTTCCGGCAGCGTCGACACCGCCCGCTTGTGGCGCAGCAACGACTTCGGCGTCATCAGGATCAGCGGCTTGCGGAAGTCTCGCTTCAGCTGCCGGCGCAGGATGTGGAAGTAGTTGGCCGGCGTCGTGCAGTTGGCCACTTGCATGTTGTCTTCGGCGCAAAGCTGCAGGAAGCGTTCGAGCCGGGCCGAGGAATGTTCCGGACCCTGGCCTTCATAGCCATGCGGCAAGAGACAGACGAGGCCCGACATTCTGAGCCACTTGCGTTCTCCGCTGGAGATGAACTGGTCGAACACCACCTGGGCGCCGTTGGCGAAGTCGCCGAACTGCGCTTCCCACAGTGTCAGTGCCTTCGGCTCGGCCAGGCTGTAGCCATACTCGAAGCCGAGCACCGCCTCTTCCGACAGCATCGAGTTGATGACTTCATAGCCGGCCTGAGCGGCCGAGAGATTGTTGAGCGGGATGTAGCGGGTCTCGTCGCGCTGGTCGTAGAGCACGGAATGGCGCTGCGAGAAGGTGCCGCGTTCGGAATCCTGCCCCGACAGGCGGATCGGATTGCCGTCGAGCAGGATGGCGCCGAAGGCCAGCGCCTCGGCCGTCGACCAGTCGATGCCTTCGCCCGACTCGATCGCCTGGCGGCGGTTCTCGAGGAAGCGGATGATCGTCTTGTGCGCCTCGAAATCCTTCGGCACCTCGGTCAGCTTCTTGCCGATTTCCTTCAGCGTCTTGACCGGCACGGCGGTCTTGCCGCGTCGCTGTTCGTCCTGATTGTCGGCCGTGCGCAGGCCCGACCAGGCGCCGTCGAGCCAGTCGGCCTTGTTGGGCTTGTAGTGCTGGCCGACTTCCCATTCGGATTCGAGATGCGCGCGCCAGTCGGCCTTCATCTGGTCGAACTCGGCCTGGGTGATGTGGCCTTCGGCAATCAGGCGGTCGGCATAGATCTGCACCGTCGTCTTGTGGGTGCGGATGTTGCGATACATGATCGGCTGGGTGAAGGCTGGTTCGTCGCCCTCATTGTGGCCGAAGCGGCGGTAGCAGAACATGTCGACCACAACAGGCTTGTGGAACTTCATGCGGAATTCGATCGCCACCTTGGTGGCGTGCACCACGGCTTCCGGATCGTCGCCATTGACGTGGAAGATCGGCGCCTCGATCATCTTGGCGACGTCGGACGGATATGGCGACGAGCGCGAGAAGCGCGGATTGGTGGTGAAGCCGATCTGGTTGTTGATGATGAAATGCAGCGTGCCGGCGACGCGGTGGCCGCGCAGGCCGGACAGGCCGAGGATCTCGGCAATCACGCCCTGGCCGGCGAAGGCGGCGTCGCCGTGCAACAGCAGCGGCAGCACCTTGGCGCGCTCTTCCAGCGGCACGATTTCCTCGCGGCTGCGGCCGAACAGGTAATCCTGCTTGGCGCGCGCCTTGCCCATCACCACCGGATCGACGATTTCCAGATGCGAGGGATTTGCGGTCAAGGACAGATGCACCTTGTTGCCGTCGAATTCGCGGTCCGACGAGGCGCCGAGATGGTACTTGACGTCGCCCGAGCCCTCGACCTCGTCCGGAGCAGCCGAGCCGCCCTTGAACTCGTGGAAGATGGCGCGGTGCGGCTTGGCCATCACCTGGGAGAGCACGTTCAGCCGGCCGCGATGCGCCATGCCGAGCACGATCTCCTTCATGCCGAGCTGGCCGCCGCGCTTGACGATCTGCTCCAGCGCCGGGATCAGCGCTTCACTGCCATCGAGGCCGAAGCGCTTGGTGCCCTTGTACTTGACGTCGATGAACTGCTCGAAGCCTTCGGCCTCGACCAGCTTCTGCAGGATCGCCTTCTTGCCGGTGGCGGTGAAGGTGATCTCCTTGTCGGCGCCCTCGATGCGCGCCTGGATCCAGGCCTTTTCCTCGGGATCGGAAATATGCATGAACTCGACGCCGAGCGTCGAGCAATAGGTGCGCGTCAGGATTTCCAGCATCTGCCGGATGCTGCCGAATTCGAGCCCGAGCACATTGTCGAGGAAGATCGGCCGATCGTAATCGGCTTCGGTGAAGCCGTAGTTTTCCGGCGATAGCTCGTTGTAGTCCTCGAGCGGCTTGGCGATGCCGAGCGGGTCGAGATTGGCGTGCAGATGGCCGCGCATGCGGTAGGCGCGGATCATCATGATGGCGCGCACGGAATCGCGCGTCGCCTGGTGCACGTCGGCATCGGAGAGGACGATGCCGTTGGTGACCGCCTTGTCCTTGACCTTCTTTTCCAGATGCTTCTCGACGATGCCCCAATTGCCGTCGAGCGCCGACACCAGTTCGCCATTGGCCTGCAGCGGCCAGGAGGGCTTCGCCCAGGAGGCGCCCTTGGCGTTCTTGCGCACATCGCCGGCGTCGTCCTTCAGCCCGGCGAAGAACTCCTGCCATTCGGGATTGACCGAGGCTGGATCGTCCTCATAGGCGGCGTAGAGCGCATCGATGTAATCGGCGTTGCCGCCATAAAGGAAAGAGGTGAGCGAAAACTGGTCGTTGGCCTGATCTTGTCTTGCCATTTTTGTCCGCGGAGCCTGGCTCCGTCTCCTTGTCAGAGCGAATAGTGAGTAGCGAATAGGAATTTTCCCTGTGGTCGCGCCGCTACTCTTTTTTCCCTATTCGCTATTCATTACTCGCTACTCACTTTAACCCTTGATCGCCTCGACCAAGGTCGTGCCCAGCCTTGCCGGCGAGGGCGATACCTTGATTCCAGCCGATTCCATCGCCGCGATCTTGTCTTCCGCGCCGCCCTTGCCGCCCGAAATCACCGCGCCCGCATGACCCATGGTACGGCCGGCCGGCGCTGTGCGCCCGGCGATGAAGCCGGCCATCGGCTTCTTGCGGCCACGCTTGGCTTCGTCCTTGAGGAACTGCGCGGCGTCTTCCTCGGCCGAACCGCCGATCTCGCCGATCATGATGATCGACTTGGTCTCGTCATCGGCGAGGAACATCTCGAGCACGTCGATGAACTCGGTGCCTTTGACGGGGTCGCCGCCAATTCCGACGGCGGTGGTCTGGCCGAGGCCGACATTGGTGGTCTGGAACACGGCCTCATAGGTAAGTGTTCCCGAGCGCGAAACAACGCCGACCGAACCCTTGCGGAAGATGTTTCCGGGCATGATGCCGATCTTGCATTCATTGGGGGTGAGCACGCCCGGGCAGTTAGGGCCGATCAGCCGCGAGGTCGAGCGGTCGAGCCGCGCCTTGACCTTGATCATGTCCATCACCGGTATGCCTTCGGTGATGCAGATGATTAGCGGGATCTCGGCCTCGATCGCTTCGAGGATGGCTTCGGCGGCACCCGCCGGCGGCACGTAGACGACGGACGCGTTGGCACCGGTCCTTTTCTTGCCCTCGGCGACGGTGGCGAAAATCGGCAGGCTCTCGCCCTTCGAGCCGGTCCACGTCTCGCCACCCTTCTTCGGGTGGATGCCGCCGACCATTTTCGTGCCGTGATAAGCCAGCGCCTGTTCGGTGTGGAACGTGCCGGTCTTGCCGGTCAGGCCCTGCACCAGCACCTTGGTGTTCTTGTCGACGAGGATGGACATGTGAGCCCTTTTCTAAAAGCCGTTGATCGAGGAAGGCTGTGCGGTCATGGTCAGAGCCGCTTCAGATCGGCGACGGTGAGGTCGCTCTTGGCGTTGCCGGTGTTCAGCGTCGTCGCCGGCTCGAACATCAGCACGACAGGCTCTTCGCTGAGCGAGCGCGGCCGATGCTCGACGGCGCGCGGCACGACGATGAACTCGCCGCTCGAGAGTTCCACCGTGCCGTCGCGAAAATCGATGGCGATGCGCCCGCGCAGCACGAGGAAGGCTTCGTCCTCATTGTCATGCGCATGCCAGTCGAAGACGTCGCCGAACTTGGCGATCTTGACCTGAGACTCGTTGACGTCGCCGGCGATATGCGGATCGAAGACCTTCTTGATCTTCTGATCCGCCGCCTCGACCAGGTTTATCTTGTGCGGAGGCACCAGATCAGCCCTTCACCGCCGCCACGATCTTCTTGGCCGCGTCGTCGAGATCATCGGCCGACACCACGTTGAGGCCGCTATCGTTGATGATCTTCCTGCCGAGCTCGGCATTGGTGCCTTCCAGGCGCACCACCAGCGGCACTTTCAGACCGACTTCCTTGACCGCGGCAATGACGCCCTCGGCAATGATGTCGCACTTCATGATGCCGCCAAAAATGTTGATCAATATGCCCTTGACCGCAGGATCCTTGGTGATGATCTTGAATGCCGCCGTCACCTTCTCCTTGGACGCACCACCGCCGACGTCGAGGAAGTTGGCCGGCTCGGCGCCGTAGAGCTTGATGATGTCCATCGTCGCCATGGCAAGGCCGGCGCCGTTGACCATGCAGCCGATATTGCCGTCGAGTGCGACATAGGCGAGGTCGTATTTCGACGCCTCAATCTCCTTCTCGTCCTCTTCGGTGGTGTCGCGCAGTTCGAGCACGTCGGGGTGGCGGAACAGCGCGTTGTTATCGAACGACACTTTTGCGTCGAGCACGCGCAGCCGGCCGTTCTTCATGACGATTAGCGGGTTGACCTCGAGCAGGCTCATGTCCTTCTCGACGAACGCCTTGTAGAGGATCGGGATCAGCACATCGCCGTCCTTGGCGGCATTGCCGTCGAGCTTCAGAGCGCCGTTGAGCGCCTTCAGATCGGCTGCGGTGACGCCCTTTTCCGGATCAATGGCGACGGTGATGATCTTTTCTGGCGTGTCATGAGCGACCGCCTCGATATCCATACCGCCCTCGGTCGAGACGACGAAAGCAACTCGGCCGACCGAGCGATCGACCAGGATCGACAGATAGAGCTCGCGTTCGATGTCGGCACCGTCCTCGATGTAGAGGCGGTTGACCTGCTTGCCGGCCGGGCCGGTCTGCTTGGTCACCAGCGTGTTGCCAAGCATCTCGTTGGCGTTGGCGACAACATCGGCCACCGACTTGGCCAGCCGCACACCGCCCTTGGCGTCCGGGCCAAGCTCCTTGAATTTGCCCTTGCCGCGGCCACCGGCATGGATCTGGCTCTTCACAACATAGAGCGGGCCGGGCAGCGCTTGTGCCGCGGCTTCCGCCTCGCTCGCCTTGAACACCGGCACGCCTTCGGCCACCGGCGCGCCGAAAGACTTCAGCAGCGCCTTGCCCTGATACTCATGGATGTTCATCTGGATTTGCTCCGGTTCACTTCGAGGCCAGCTGCGGCGCGATCTTGACGCAGGCCTCGGTCAGGCCCTGCACCGTCGCCACCGAACTGTCGAACATCTTCTGCTCGCTCTTGTTGAGGTCGATCTCGATGATGCGTTCGACGCCGCCGGCGCCGATCACCACGGGAACGCCGACATAGGTGTTCTTGACGCCATACTGGCCGGAGAGATACGCGGCGCACGGCAGCACGCGCTTCTTGTCCTTGAGATAGGCTTCAGCCATCTGGATCGCCGAGGCGGCCGGCGCATAGTAGGCCGAGCCGGTCTTGAGCAGGCCGACGATCTCGGCGCCGCCATCACGGGTGCGCTGCACGATCTGGTCGAGCTTTTCCTTCGAGGTCCAGCCCATCTTGATGAGGTCGGGCAGCGGAATGCCGGAAACCGTCGAATAACGGATCATCGGCACCATGGAATCGCCGTGGCCGCCGAGCACGAAGGCGGTGACATCCTCGACCGAGACCTTGAATTCCTCGGCCAGGAAATAGCGGAAGCGCGCGCTGTCGAGCACGCCGGCCATGCCGACGACATGGCTCTTGGGCAGGCCGGAAAACTTCTGCAGCGCCCAAACCATGGCGTCGAGCGGATTGGTGATGCAGATGACGAAGGCCTTCGGCGCGTATTTCTTCAGGCCGGCGCCTACCTGTTCCATGACCTTGAGGTTGATGCCCAAAAGGTCGTCGCGGCTCATGCCCGGCTTGCGCGGCACGCCGGCGGTGACGATGCAGACATCGGCACCCTCGATGCCGGCATAGTCGTTGACGCCGGTGAGGCGGCTGTCGAAGCCATCGACCGGCGACGACTGCGCTATATCGAGCCCCTTGCCCTGCGGGGTACCCTCGGCAATATCGAACAGCACCACGTCGCCGAGGTCCTTGAGGCCGATCATGTGGGCGAGCGTGCCGCCAATCATGCCAGAGCCGATGAGCGCTATCTTGTTGCGTGCCATGTGAGGATGTTTTCCCTTTGTCGGTAACGGCGCCATACGGCGTCGAGGAAGAGGCCGGAATGCTGCGGGAAACCGCGAATTTTCGCCGCACCCAATAGCGTTGGTGCAGGATAAATTCAAACGATTATTTCGAAGCCAGCATTTTCAATCGGTTAGAGTGATTGGGATTTACGTAAACGTCAAAGTTCGTAAGTTGAATTGAGAGAATTTACACAATGAAGATGGAAATCGTAAGGCTGGAAGCGGGCGATGACGTCCTTGTGATGTGGGTGGCCGAGGATGTGAGTTGAAGACGTCAGCGGGACAGCGCCCCCCCTTCGCGCCCCGCTCTGTCCTGCCGGACATCTTCCCCACGAGGGGGGAGATCGGCCGTCATCTCGGCTTTCGCCAATCGCTGACGTTGCAAGTGGGAGCGGAGTGCTCTCTGAGCCTAAGCCTGCGCCTGCTGCGCTTCTGGCGCCGCCTTCACCTTCTGCCGCTCGGCCCAATCCTCCAGCCAGTCGCGGCTCTGCATCTCGATCAGCCGTGATGCCGTGCGCTCGAATTCGAAGACCTCGACGCCGCGCTTGGCCACATAAAGCTGCGGTGGCGGCGCTTCGGCACTCACCACCAGCCGAACGTGATGGTCGTAGAGCGTGTCGATCAGAAGGATGAAACGCTTGGCCTCGTTGCGCTTGCCTTCGCCGAGCACCGGGATATGGTCGATGAAGACAGTCGAAAAGCGCCCGGCGATCGCCAGGAAATCGCGGGCTCCGAGCGGCTTTTCGCAGAGATCGGCGAAGGAGAACCGCGCCGCGTCACCGGCCGCTTGCGGCACGATCACGTGCCGGCCTTTGAGCGCCAGCGACGTCTGCGCCTCTGGCGCCCCGCGCGTCATGGCTTGCCAGGCCTCGTCGAGCACCTGGTCGGCCGCCGCATCGGCCGGCGTGACATAGACCGGCGTGCGGGCGAGCTTCTCCAGCCGGTAGTCCTTGTCGGCATCGAGCGCCAACACCTGTGCATGCCGCTCCAGAATGCCAATGAACGGCCGGAAAAGCTGGCGGTTCAGCCCATCGCCGTAAAGATTTTCCGGCGCCACGTTCGAGGTGGCGACCAGCACCACGCCGCCGGCAAACAGCGCCGAAAACAATCGCGACAGGATCATCGCGTCGGCAATGTCGGTGACCGAGAACTCGTCGAAGCACAGCACCCAGGCCTCCTCGGCAAGCGCCTTGGCCACCGGCGGAATCGGATCGTCTTCCTTCACGTCGCCATTCTTGCGCGCCTGCCGGTGCTTCTGGATACGGTCCTGCACGTCGGCCATGAAGTCGTTGAAGTGGACGCGGCGCTTGCGCCGCACCGGCAGCAAGTCGAAGAACATGTCCATCAGCATAGTCTTGCCACGGCCGACGCCGCCATGGATGTAAAGGCCCTTGACGCCCTCATGCGTCTCGCGCTTGCGGGCAAACAGCCAGCCCAGCGCACTCGACTTGTGCGCCAGCCGCTTGGCCGAGATCTCATCGATCAGCCGATCGAGCGCAGCCGCGATCCGCTCCTGCGCCGGATCGCGTTCGATCGCGCCGGTTTCCACCAGATGGTTGTAGCGCTGCCTGACGGTCGCATGGGTCTGGAGGCCGTCACGCAGATGCATCGGTCACGTCATTTGTTTTTATGCATGTCGCTGTCCCACAACCGGGGCCACTTCTTCTAGGCGACATGCATTCGGAAGGACTGGCCTACCTTGTAAGCGAAATCGGCTGGCCGTTGGAAGTCTGGCCGTCGAATTTCGAGCCGCCCGAGGAATAGAGTCGCGCCAGCGCACCGCCACTCTCGTCATAGAGCGTCAACTGCTTGCCGGCGACGTTCCATGACTTGATGCCGTCGATCGGTGCCGGGCAATGCAGCGGCCCGGCACGGAAGCCGGCGCCGAATTTGGTCTGCGGTGTCGCCACCTTGCAGCTCTGGCCGGAAACGCTGACGTTCCAGACACCGGCGACGCTGGCGGCGGTCACGTCCGAAGCGCCGGCCGGCGCCGCGCCGTCCGGCGGCAGCGAGGCGACCTGCGTGTTCGCCGGCGCGGTGGGGAATTGCGACGGATCGGTGGTGCCGGGCGATGCCGGCGGCGGCAACTGGTTCGCGGTCACCTTGCCGGCGGGGGCGGCCTCCAGCGGTGCAGGCTGCTGATCATCCATCGACGAGAAACGTGAGGTTGAACAGCCGCTCGCAACGAGCGCGGCCAGCGATACGGCCACCAGACCGGTTTTCGAAAAAGTCATTCCAACCTCCGTCGGATCCGGCTGGGGGGAAGCCGTCCGCACAATCTCACCTCCACCAAGATGGAGAAGGTGGCGAAATTTCAACCCGATATGGTTAAAATACGGTTTGCGGCAAGATTTGTTGCAAATTTATCGCAATCGCGATGGCATGGGCCGCCCGTCGCGCGTCGCCCTCCGATCCCAGTCGGCACGGTGCTGCCCTGGCATTCCCGCAGTCAGAAGCTTGCGTGCGTCGGCACAGCCCCTATGTCAGGGAGACGAAACCCTCCTGGAGCCGCAAAATTGGCCGCGAGAAAGAAAGCCGCCAATCGCTACTACAGCGGCCCGCCCAGCGGCCATTTCGACGGCACCTTGTTCTTCAATCCCGACGGCCAGCCGCCAGGCCGTTTCGCCGACCTGCTGAAATGGCAGTTGAATGGCAAGCGCTCGAAATGGCCGGCGACCAATCCAAGCCCCTTTCCGCAGGCAAAACCGGCCGCGAAGATCGAGGGCGCGGCGCTGGATGTGACGATGGTCGGCCATTCCACCTTGCTGATCCAGACGGCCGGTCTGAACATTCTCACCGACCCAGTGTGGTCGCTGCGCGCGTCGCCGCTTTCCTTCACTGGGCCAAAACGCATCAATCCGCCAGGCATCGCCTTTGCCGACCTGCCGCCGATCGACCTCGTGCTGGTCAGCCACAATCATTACGACCATCTCGACCTCGCCACGCTGAAGCGGCTGAAGGCCGGCCACGACCCGCTGGTGCTCACCCCGCTCGGCAACGATGCCCTGATCGGCAATGCGGTTCCCGGCATGCGGCTGTCGGCACATGACTGGGGCGACAGGATCGAGGTGGGCAATGGAGTCGCCGTCCATGTCGAACCGGTGCATCACTGGTCGGCGCGTGGCACCCGCGACCGGCGCATGGCGCTGTGGGCCGGTTTCGTCATCGAAACGCGTGATAGCAAGCTTTATTTCGCCGGTGACACCGGCTTCCACAATGGCATCAACTACCGGCTGATGGCTGAGAAACATGGCGGTTTCCGCTTCGCCATCCTGCCGATCGGCGCCTATGAACCGCGCTGGTTCATGGCGCCGCAGCACCAAAACCCGAAGGAAGCGGTGCAAGGCATGACGCTGTGCAACGCCGCTTTCGCCGCCGGCTGCCACTGGGGCACCTTCCAGCTCACCGACGAACCGATCGACGAGCCGGCGCGGAAATTGACCGAGGCGCTCGAGGATCAAGGTGTCCCGCGCGAACGCTTTCGCGCCTTGCGGCCCGGCGAGGTCTGGACCGTGCCTGAGATCGGACGCGGCTGACGTCTGATTGGCCATTTACGGCCCGGTCATTTTCGCAGATGGTCCGCCCCCAGCAGGCAAAGGGGAATACAGATGAAATCAATCATGGCAGTTCTGACGGCGTTGGCGATCTCGACGCCGTGCGCTTTCGCAGGCGAAATCAGCGATCGCGCCGCGGAAGCCGAAAAGCTGCTGCAATCGGGCAACGGCGCCGGCGCGCTGGACAAATTCCGCGGCGCCGAGGAAGCCTTTTGGCAAGCGATGCCGCTGGCCGTCCAGAACGTCAAACAAGTCGATTCCGCAAGCGGTTTCGGCATCTACAGCGAGCGTGCCAATCACATCTACAAGCCCGGCGAGAAGATCGTGCTGTACATGGAGCCCATTGGCTATGGCTACGGCTCGGACGGCCTCGGTAACAGCATGATCGCGCTTTCCGTCGACATCACGGTGGTTTCCGCGGCCGGCGAGACGCTCGGTACGAGTGAGAAGGTCGGACGCGTCCAGGTCGCGTCCCGCTCGCACAACCGCGAACTGTTCTTCAAGCTGGATCTCTCCCTCGACGGCCTGCCGGCCGGCAAATACCGCTGCGACTTCCTCATGCATGACGAGAATTCGAGCAAGACGGCGCCCTTCACCACCGACATCGAGATCGCCGGCTAGGTATGCCCGCTATCGGCCTCGCAGCCCGACGGGAACCCAAGCGCGGCAGCCGCGTTTTCAAGCGGTTTCAGAATCAGTCGGCTTGCGAGGCATTCCCATGCTCAAATGGATCATCATTCTCCTCATCGTCGCCGCGGCGGCGAGCCTGCTCGGCATGCCGGCGCTGGCAGGCGCTGCCGCCACCGGCGCGCGCATCCTCATCGGCATCGTTCTGGTCATCTTCCTGCTGGTGGTGCTGGGCATCTTCGCCGTCACGTAAGTCCGGCGCCTTCGCCGTGACTACGCGGCTGCGCACTGGTAATTCCTGCCCGTTTCCGCCATATAGCGCCAAACGGACACGGAATTTTCGGAGCAATGGCCAGCACTGCCCCTTTCGCCAAGATGAACGGCATCGGCAATGAGATCATCGTTGCCGACATGCGTAGCCGTGCCGATCGGGTGACCGCGGCGGCGGCGATCGCGCTGAACGCCGATGCCGCCACCAGCTTCGACCAGATCATGGCGATCCACGATGCCAGGACGCCGGGCACCGCCTTTTTCATCGACATCTTGAATTCCGACGGAACCGGCGCGCAAGCGTGCGGCAACGGCATGCGCTGCGTCGTCCAGGCGCTTGCCGCCGAGACCGGCCAGAAGACCTTCACCTTCGAGACCGTTGCCGGCATCCTCAACGCACGCGAACATGCCGACGGGTCGATCTCGATCGACATGGGCACGCCGCGTTTCGGCTGGCGGGACATTCCGCTGGCCGAGGAATTCCGCGACACCCGCATGATCGAACTGCAGATAGGCCCGATCGACGCGCCGGTGCTGCATTCGCCCTCTGTCGTCTCGATGGGCAATCCGCACGCCATCTTCTGGGTCGACAACGACGTCTGGTCCTATGAGCTCGACCG
Source organism: Mesorhizobium sp. Root695 (assembly GCF_001428185.1). Classification (NCBI taxonomy): domain Bacteria; kingdom Pseudomonadati; phylum Pseudomonadota; class Alphaproteobacteria; order Hyphomicrobiales; family Phyllobacteriaceae; genus Mesorhizobium; species Mesorhizobium sp. Root695. The sequence goes on from NZ_LMHO01000034.1 coordinate 245,589, forward strand.
CTTCGGCCCGCTGCTCGAGAACCACCCGATGTTCCCCGAGCGCGCCAACATAACCATCGCTCAGGTCACCTCGCCCGAGACCATGGTCATCCGCACCTGGGAGCGTGGCGCCGGCCTGACCAAGGCCTGTGGCTCAGCCTCCTGTGCCGCCGTGGTTGCCGCGGCTCGCACCAACCGGACCGGCCGCAGCGTCAGCCTGTTGACCCCCGGCGGCGGCACGCTGCATGTCGAATGGCGCGACGATGACCACGTCATCCTCACCGGCGCCGCCGAATGGGAATTTTCCGGCAGATTCGATCCGTCGACCGGAACATGGGCCCGCGACACCGAAAGCGCGGCCTGATGTCCGCTCTCTCCAAGGGCCCAATCTCCGGGGGCATCGATGTGGTGACCTTCGGCTGCCGGCTGAACACCTATGAATCGCAGGTGATGCGTCGCGAGGCTGAAACCGCCGGTCTCGGCGCGCTGGAAGGCGGCGCCGTGATCTTCAACACCTGCGCCGTCACCGGCGAGGCGGTGCGCCAGGCCAAACAGGCGATCCGCAAGGCGCGCCGCGACAACCCGCGGGCGCGCATCATCGTCACCGGCTGCGCCGCGCAGACCGAGCCTGAAGAATTCGCCGCCATGGACGAGGTCGATCTCGTGCTTGGCAATGAGGAGAAGCTGAAGGCCAACTCCTATCGCGCACTGCCGGATTTCGGCGTCAACGACACCGAGAAGGCACGCGTCAACGACATCTTTTCCGTGCGTGAGACGGCGGGCCATATGGTCGACGCCATCGAGGGCCGGGCACGCGCCTTCGTCCAGGTGCAAAACGGCTGCGACCACCGCTGCACCTTCTGCATCATTCCCTATGGCCGCGGCAATTCGCGTTCGGTGCCGATGGGCGCCGTGGTCGAGCAGGTCAAGCGGCTCGCCGGAAACGGCTATGCCGAGATCGTGCTGACCGGCGTCGACATGACCAGTTTTGGGGCCGACCTTCCCGGCACGCCGAAGCTTGGCAGGCTGGTAAAGACGATCCTGAAGCAGGTGCCCGATGTGAAGCGCCTGCGGCTGTCTTCCATCGATTCGATCGAGGCCGACGACGATCTGCTCGACACGATTGCCACCGAGCCGCGGCTGATGCCGCATCTGCATCTGTCGCTGCAATCGGGCGACGACATAATCCTGAAGCGGATGAAGCGCCGCCATCTGCGCGATCAGTCGATCCGCTTCTGCGAGGATGTTCGCAAGCTGCGCCCCGGCATCGTCTTCGGCGCCGACATCATCGCCGGCTTCCCGACCGAAACCGACGAGATGTTCGAGAACTCGGAAAAAATCGTCGAGGAGTGTGGCCTGACCCATCTCCACGTCTTCCCGTTCAGCCCACGCGAAGGCACGCCCGCCGCGCGCATGCCGCAGCTCCGCCGCGAGGTGGTCAAGCAGCGCGCCGCCCGGCTGCGCGTCGCCGGTGAGGCTGCGTATACCAGGCATCTGTCGTCGCTCACCGGTACGCGTCAGTCGATCCTGATCGAACGCGACGGCCTTGGCCGCACCGAGGGTTTTACGCTTGCCGCACTCGGCACGGGCGCACCGGGTGAGATCATCGAGGCTGATATATCCGGCCATGATGGCAGCAGGCTGATCGCGGCGCCCCTTGCCGCCCGCGCCGCCTGAGAACGCAAAGCATGGCTGGTTTTTTCAAGAAGATATTTTCGTTCGGCAAGAAAGAGGTGGTCGAGGAGCGAATCGACGAGACCGCCCCGCTGCCGCCGATCAAATGGGAAGCGCTCGATGCGCTGAAGCCTGCGGCCGAGCAGGTCGTTCCGGAGTTCTTGAAGCGCGACGAGCCGCGGCCCGAGGCGGAAACGACGCCGACGCCGGTGGTCGAGCCGGAGGTAATTCCTGCGCCGGAACCGGCGCCCGTCGAGGAACCAGCGCCAGAGCCGGCACCGACCATACCGCCAGCACCGGAGCCGGCTGTTCCGTCGGAACCGCTGCCGGAGCCCACGCCGAAAGAGGAGCCGGCACCCGAGACGCCTGCCGAGCCGCCGGCGCCCGAGGAGATACCAATACCACCCGCTGTTCCGGAGCCTGCTCCGGAACCGCAGCCGCAAGAAGTACCGCCACCTGCGCCGACGGAGCCGGAGATCGTCCCGTCACGCCCGGAAAAGCAGCCAGAACCTGCGCCTGTCGAAGTGCCGGCGCCGCCGGTCGAGGCTCCACCGGCAAAGCCGGAACCCGAGATTCCACCGGCGGAAATCCCAGCTCCCATTCGCCAGCCTCCACCGGTAGAACCGCAGCCGATCCTCGCCGAGATCGCGCCTGAACCGCATGCCACGCCGACGCCCCATCATCCCCTCGATGGGGAGGGTCGACGCGAAGCGGCGGGGTGGGGTGACAGCGCCGACGCCAGTCGCCCCCACCGCCGAGTTGCGCTCGAGACCGCCCCCATCGAGGGGGAGGTAGAGCCCACGCGGCCCGAAGCCCCGCCAGCCGAAGTCCTCGCGCCCATTCGCCAGCCGTCGCCTGTTGAAGCACAGCCGGTCATTGCCGAGATCGCGCCCGAACCGCAGGCCGTTCCTCAACCTCCGCCGAAACCCGCTCCCGGTAAGGTGACCGTCACCAAGAAGGTCGAGCAGAAAGCCGAGCCGCAGAAGGCGCCGGAACCGGCGCCGAGGCGTTCATGGTTCCAGCGCATGAAGGACGGGCTTGCCCGTTCGTCCAAGGAACTCACCGGCAACATTGCCGGCGTCTTCACCAAGCGCAAGTTGGACGAGGAGACGCTGCAGGACCTCGAGGATGTGCTGATCCGCGCCGATCTCGGCATGGAAACCGCCTTGCGCGTCACCGATGCGCTGGCCGCCAGCCGCTACGGCAAGGATGTCTCGGACACCGAGGTTCGCGCCATCATGGCGGCCGAGGTGGAAAAGGTGCTGACCCACGTCGCCATGCCGCTGGAGCTCGATCTCTCGCACAAGCCGCATGTCATCCTGGTGGTCGGCGTCAACGGCACCGGCAAGACCACCACCATCGGCAAGCTGGCAGCCAAGCTCACCGATGGCGGCCTGTCGGTGATGCTCGCCGCCGGCGATACGTTCCGCGCTGCCGCGATCGAGCAGCTGAAGATCTGGGGCGAGCGGACGAAATCGCCTGTGATCGCCTCCAAGATCGGCGCCGATGCCGCAGGGCTGGCCTATGACGCCTTCGAGAAGGCCAGGGAAGCCGGCTCCGACGTGCTGATCATCGACACTGCCGGCCGCCTGCAAAACAAGACCGAACTGATGGCCGAACTCGAAAAGATCGTTCGCGTGCTCGGCAAGCTCGATCCGGAAGCACCGCACACCGTGCTGCAGACGGTCGACGCCACCACCGGCCAGAACGCGCTCAACCAGGTCGAGATCTTCCGCAATATTGCCGGCGTCAACGGCCTGGTGATGACCAAGCTGGACGGCACGGCGCGCGGCGGTATTCTGGTGGCGATCGCGGCAAAGCACAAACTGCCGGTCTATTTCATCGGCGTCGGCGAACAGGTCGACGACCTCGAACCGTTCTCAGCAAGCGAATTCGCCAGGGCGATCGCTGGAGTGGCGTAGCAAGCATGTCCCAAAAAGTTGCAGACTTTTTGGATCGGATCATGCGTAAGAAAGAGATTCCATGAACCCACCCATTCTCGAACGCGATCCGTCGGACCCGCAAAAACAGAAGAAGGAAGGCGTCAATCCGCTGCTCAAGCTGGTGCTGGAACTGGGGCCGTTGATGGTGTTCTTCTTCGCCAATGCGCGCGGTGGATGGCTGGTGCAGAAATTCCCCGCCCTGGCCGAATTCGGCGGTCCGATCTTCGTCGCCACCGGCCTGTTCATGGCCGCCACGGCCATCGCGCTGATCGCTTCATGGCTTTTGATGCGCACCTTGCCGATCATGCCGATGGTGTCGGGCGTCGTCGTCTTCATCTTCGGTGCGCTGACGCTCTATCTGCAGGACGACATCTTCATCAAGATGAAGCCGACCATCGTCAACACGCTGTTCGGCGGCGTCCTGCTCGGTGGCCTCTACTTCGGCAAGTCGCTGCTTGGCTATGTCTTCGATTCGGCCTTCAGCCTCGACGCCGAAGGCTGGCGCAAGCTGACGTTCCGCTGGGGCCTGTTCTTCCTGTTCTTGGCCCTTGCCAATGAAGTGGTGTGGCGGAATTTTTCCACCGACGCCTGGGTTACCTTCAAGGTCTGGGGCATCATGCCGATCACGCTCCTGTTCACCTTCAGCCAGATGCCGCTGATCCTGCGCCACTCGCTCGACGACAAGACAGGGAAAGAAGAGAAGGCCGGGAAATAGGCAAGTAGGGAGGGGGCCATGGAATTCGTCACCACGCACGATCAGCTGAGGACGATCTACAAGACGCCGCGGCCGACCGACGGCTCGATCCGCAAGGAATTGAAGGCGCTCGACGGCCATTGCCGTTCCTTCATCGGCAAAAGCCCGTTCGTGCTGATCGGCTCGTCCGACGGCGCCGGCAATGCCGACGTGACGCCGAAGGGCGACAAACCGGGCTTTGCCGCCGTGCTCGACGACACCACCATCGCCATCCCAGACCGGCCCGGCAACAACCGGCTCGACACGCTGGAAAATATCCTCGTCAATCCCTCGATCGGGCTGCTCTTCCTCATTCCCGGCATGAACGAGACGCTGCGTGTCAACGGCGAGGCCCGCATAACCGTCGATGCAAATTTACGCGAGCGGCTCGCCGTCGACGGCAAGGAACCGCAAAGCGTTATCGTGGTCGGCGTCAAGGCCGCCTACATGCATTGCGCCAAGGCCTTCATGCGTTCCGATCTGTGGAAGCCGGAAACCTGGTGCGACCGCGCGACGCTGCCGACGCTCGGCCAGATCCTGCGTGACCAGCTGGTTGTTGCCGATTCCGCCGAGTCGACCGACCGCTGGCTCGACGACGAATACAGGAAGACGATGTGGTAGGCTTTCGGGGCGTCGATTCGTCCTGACCGGTTCCATACCTTGCTGAACATCCTTGCCATCTCCGGTAGCCTGCGGGCGGCCTCCACCAATTCGGCGCTGATCGCCGCACTGGCGCGCAACGCGCCGCCCGGCTGCCGCGTCACTGTCTATGACGGGCTCGGGCGTCTGCCGATCTTCAATCCCGACGATGAAGGCGAGCGGACGCCGCTCGAAGCCTCCGCGCTGATCGATGCCGTCACCCAAGCCGACGGCGTGATCATCTCCTGTCCGGAATATGCCCATGGCGTGCCGGGCGGGCTGAAGAACGGGCTCGACTGGCTGGTCTCGCGCGACGCCGCTGTCGCCAAGCCCGCCATGCTGGTGCACGCCTCGCCGCGCTCGCTGCTTGCCCGCGCCGCACTGACCGAGATCATGCGCACCATGTCGTTCTCGCTTTGCGACGATGTGCTGGAGATCGCCCTGCTCGGCAAGAAGCCGCCTGATGTGGAGGCCATCCTGGCCGAGCCGGAAAACCGGCTGGCACTGCATGATGCGCTGGCCGCCTTCGCCGGGTTTATCCACTCGCGCTGAGGCTGGGCATCGGCGTTCTGCTTTTCTCCCTTGCTTGTGGGAGAAGGAAGAAGCGCCTACCCCTTTCTCAGCGTCTCCACATCGGTCTTGCCGACATACCAGTCGCGGGCATTGACCTCCTCGAAAACCACCCAGACATCGTCATTGCCGAGGCCGGTGGCGTCCATGATGGCCGCCGTGACCTTTTTGGCGATATCCGCCTTCTTGCCCGCAGGATCGGCGGCGATCACTTCCTTGACGATGCGGATGTTGACGAATGGCATCATGTCCTCCCGGATATATTCGTTCGCGACCCGCTTCGACGAAGCTGTCGAACGGTCGCCAGTGCTCTGGTCTCAGTATGTCTTGGCACCGTTGACCATCAGCCGCACCATGTAGAGCGACGTGGTGCCGGCGATGTAGAGGCAATTCAGCTTGTTGCCGCCGAACACGCAATTGGCGGTCACTTCCGGCACCTTGACCTTGCCGATCAGCGTGCCGTCCGGATCGTAGCAATGGATGCCGTCGGCCGCACTGGTCCAGATGCGTCCGTCCTCGTCGAGCCGGAAGCCGTCGAACAGGCCCGCCATGCAGTCGGCGAAGATTTTTTCGCCAGAGACCTTCTTGCCGCCCTTGCCGACATTGAACACCCGCATATGCGCCGGATTCTGCGCCCCATGCGTGCGGCCGGTGTCGACGACATAGAGCTTGCTCTCGTCGAGCGAGAAGGCGAGCCCGTTGGGCCTGACCATGTCGGTGATGACGGCTTCGACCTCGCCGGTGCCGGGATCGACCCGGTAGACATGGCAGGCGCCGATTTCGCTCTCGGCCTTGTCGCCTTCATAGTCGGTATCGATGCCGTAGCTCGGATCGGTGAACCAGATCGAGCCGTCCGACTTCACCACCGCGTCGTTGGGCGAATTCAGCCGTTTGCCCTTCCATTTGGCGGCGATGGTGGTGACCGAGCCGTCGAACTCGGTGCGGCTGACGCGGCGGCCGGAATGCTCGCAGGTGACCAGCCGGCCCTGGCGGTCGACAGTGTTGCCGTTGGAGTTGCCGGATGGCTGACGGAAGACGCTGACATTGCCGTCGGTCTCGTCGTAGCGCAGCATGCGGTTGTTGGGGATATCAGACCAGACGACATAGCGGCCGGCGGCGAACCAGGCCGGGCCTTCCGCCCACTGGCATCCGGTGAACAGCTTCTCGACCTGCGCATTGCCGTTGAAAAGGCGCGCGAAGCGTGGATCGAGAATTTCATAGTAGTCTGCAGCTGCCATGCTTTTCCTCCCGGCATCAATGACACCGGATCAAGCCAGCCGGCGAGGCAGAAGGCAATGTGGGTCCGCACAGTGTCATACAAAAAGCACAACAAAGACAGATCGCTTGCCGGCGCCGCGCATGATGTCAGCGCCGCATTAACCGGCTATGCGTCCAGCGCAATGGTGCATTGCAACATCTTCTTTTGCGACGCATCATTACTATGTCATGCTTCGTATCGATCAAGGGAGGAAGAAACGGCCGCCGAAATGCGGCGTCAAAAGGAACCTTGCTATGATCCTCGACAGTCTCATGACCCGCGCTCGCAACAGCATTGCCAAGCGCAAGCACTACAACCGCCTTGTCGCCGAAATCGACAGCTTTTCCAGCCGCGATCTGGCCGACATGCGCGCCGACCGCTCGGAAATGCTCTACCAGGTCCACAAGCAGATCTACGGCTGATCTCAAATCTCGTGACACGCGCCGCCAAGGTGCGTTGAGATTCAGGTCAGGCCGAGTCGAGAACGGTGGCGCAGGAAGCCGCCGTTCGCAGGCTCGGCATCATCTGAATATCAACGTGCCGCCAGTGCCTTATCGATCTGTGGCAGCAAGAGATCTCTCGCCGTCTCGGGCGTCAGAGGACCGACATGCTTGTAGGCGATCTTGCCGTCCTTGCCGATGACGAAGGTTTCCGGCACGCCATAAACACCCCAGTCAATCGCCGTGCGGCCGGCTTCGTCGACGCCTATCGCCTGGAACGGATTGCCGAGATCGCCGAGGAATCGGCGGGCGTTTTCCGGCCGGTCCTTGTAATTCAACGCCGCCATGGAGAAACGCTTGTCCTGCGACAGCGCCAGCAGCACCGGGTGCTCTTCGCGGCAGGGCGCGCACCACGACGCGAAGACGTTGACCAATGTGACCTTGCCGGCGAAGGATTTCGAATCGAGTCCCGGCAGATTTGAGCCTTCCAGCGCCGGCAGGTTGGTTTGCGGCGCCGGCAGGCCGATCAGAGCCGACGGCACTTCCGAAACATCGCGCCCCGACAACAGCTGCGACAGGAACAGTCCGGCCAGGCCGAGGAAGATCAACAGCGGCAAAAGCACGAACAGGCGACGCGAGGGTGGCGTCGGCGTTTCCGTTTCGGCATTCATGGCTTGGCCGCCTTGTCGGAGCGTCGTCGCACGCCAGCCGCTTCCAGTTCGGCGAGTTCGCGCTTGCGCGCCCGCTGGTCGAGCAGAATCCAGCCGATCAGCCCGATCAGCACCACGGCGGTGATGCCATAGGCGGCGGTCACGTAAAGTGCGTGCGCGCTCATGCGACAGGCCCCGCCAAGGTGCGGCCTTCCAAACCGATCGTTTCACCCCGTCTAAACATGCCTTCCCTTAGCCTCGCCTCGTCGGCTTCGCAATCGGTCGCCGCGCCGCGGCCTTCGCGCTGATGCCGCCGCTTCAATCCGTGCCATGACGCAACGCCAGCGCCGCCGAGACCGGACCCAGCACGGCAAGAAACAAGGTCAGCGCGGCAAGAATGAGGAAGGGCTGCAGAAACGGATCGGGATTGGCAGTGGCGCCATAGCTCGCCGAAACGCCGAAGATCAGCACCGGGATGGTCAGCGGCAGCACCAGCACCGAGATCAGCAGCCCGCCACGCGGCAGGGCCACCGCCACCGCGGCACCGGCGGCGCCGATGAAGGTGATTGCCGGCGTGCCGACCAGAAGGGTCAGCGCCGTGGCGCCGATGCCGAGCGGCTCCATGTTCATGAGCAGGCCGAGCAAGGGAGCCGCGATGACCAGCGGCAGCACGCTGCCCGCCCAATGCGCCAGGCATTTCGTCAGCACCGTCAGCGCCAGCATATGGCGGTCATTGCCGAGCACCAGCAGGTCGAGCGAGCCGTCCTCGCGGTCGGCCTGGAACAGCCGGTCGAGCCCAAGCAGACAAGACAGCAGCGCGCCGATCCACAGGATTGCCGGCCCGATGCGAGCCAGCAGCTTCAGGTCCGGCCCGACACCGAACGGGATGGTGGCAATGACCGCGAGGAAGAAAATCACGCCGGTCAGCGCCCCGCCGCCGGCACGGATGTTGAGGCGGATGTCGCGCAGGAAGAGGGCCCACATTAGGATGCGGTCCCTTGTTGAGGCAGGAGTTCCCCCATCACCAACCCCTTCGCCCCATCCAACCCAAGCGGCAGATGCGTCGCCGCGACAATCATCCCGCCTTCCGCGCAATGTCTCGCCATCAACCCCGCGAACCGCCCTACCGAAGCCTTGTCCAGCCCCGCCGTCGGCTCGTCGACCAGCCATAATGGCCGGTGGCTGACCAGAAGCTTGGCGATCGCCGCGCGGCGTCGCTGCCCGGTCGACAGATAGCCGAACGGCAGGTGGCCAATGCCGCCAAGCCCGACCGTTTCAAGTCCCTCTTCGACGCCGAGCTGTCCATCACCGTTGAAGTCTCGCCAGAAGCGCAGGTTCTCCGCGACGCTGAGCGCTGGCTTCATCGCGTTCTGGTGGCCGAGATAGTGACAGGCCGACGCGACCGACGGAAACGCTTCACCGCCGCCTTCGATCTTCACGCTGCCTTCCGCCACCGGAAGCAGCCCGGCGATGACCCGCAGCAAGGTCGACTTGCCTGATCCGTTCGGCCCGGTGACGACGAGCGCCTGACCCTCCTCCAAGGCAAAGCCGATGTCGGAAAACACCGTGTCGCCGCCGCGTTCGCCGCCCAGATTTTCGGCGATCAGCCGCATCCCTCGCCTGCCCTGAAAACCATGTGTCGCGGCAGCTGCCGCATCGCACAAAATTGCTTTGCAACTGTCTAGAACTATTCCAGAAAATTCTCTATATGCGGTGCATCCGTGCCAGCGGTCGGCACGGGAACATAATTAGCGCCGAACCAGCGCACGCGCCGCCTAGAACGGCTCGGGTTGCTTGGGAACGGACAGCGGAAATGGCCGTACCCGCACCTTTGCGCGTGATTGCATGCCATCGGCGTCCGTTCCCTTTCAGGCTGAACAGACAAGGATCGCACGTGTCAAAATCCCTCGACAGTTTCAATTGCCGCCGCACGCTGACCGCAAGCGGCACCGAGTATGCCTATTTCGACCTCATCGAGGCCGAGAAGAACGGCCTTACCGGCATCGCCCAGCTGCCCTATTCGATGAAGGTGCTCCTGGAGAACCTGCTGCGCAACGAGGACGGCCGCTCCGTCACCAAGGAATCGATTCAGGCGGTGGCCGGCTGGCTGACCGACAAGGGCACCGCGGGCGTCGAGATCGCCTATCGCCCGGCCCGCGTGCTGATGCAGGATTTTACCGGCGTTCCTGCCGTGGTCGACCTTGCCGCCATGCGCGACGCCATGGCCTCGCTCGGCGGCGACCCGCAGAAGATCAACCCGCTGGTGCCCGTCGACCTCGTCATCGACCATTCCGTCATCGTCGATGAATTCGGCACGCCGATGGCCTTCGCCCGCAATGTCGAACTCGAATACGAGCGCAACGAGGAACGCTACAAATTCCTGAAATGGGGCCAGCAGGCGTTCCGCAACTTCCGCGTCGTGCCGCCCGGCACCGGCATCTGCCACCAGGTCAACCTCGAATATCTCGGCCAGGTGGTGTGGACCAACACCGAGGACGGCGAAACCACCGCCTATCCCGACACCTGCGTCGGCACCGATTCGCACACCACTATGATCAACGGCCTTGGCGTGCTCGGCTGGGGCGTCGGCGGCATCGAGGCCGAGGCGGCCATGCTCGGCCAGCCCGTCTCCATGCTTTTGCCGGAAGTCATCGGCTTCCGCCTGACCGGCAAGCTCAAGGAAGGAGTCACCGCCACCGACCTCGTGCTCACCGTCACCCAGATGCTGCGCAAGAAGGGTGTCGTCGGCAAGTTCGTCGAGTTCTTTGGACCCGGCCTCTCCAACATGACGCTGGCCGATCGCGCCACCATCGGCAACATGGCGCCTGAATATGGTGCCACCTGCGGCTTCTTCCCGGTCGACTCGGAAACCATCCGCTACCTCACAATGTCCGGTCGCAGCGAGGACCGCATTGCGCTGGTCGAGGCCTATGCCAAGGCGCAAGGCATGTGGCGCGACACCGGCTCGGCCGACCCTGTCTTCACCGATCTGCTCGAGCTGGAACTGGGCTCCGTCGTGCCTTCGATGGCCGGCCCCAAACGGCCCGAAGGCCGCGTCGCCCTAGAAGGCATTCCGGAAGGCTTCGCCAAGGCGATGGAGACCGAATACAAGAAGGCCGCCGAAATTCACCAGCGCTACGCCGTCGAAGGCACCGACCATGATCTCGGTCACGGCGATGTCGTCATTGCCGCCATCACCTCCTGCACCAACACCTCGAACCCGAGCGTGCTGATCGGCGCCGGCCTCCTGGCGCGCAACGCCAACCGCCTCGGCCTCAAGCAGAAGCCATGGGTGAAGACCTCGCTGGCACCGGGCAGCCAGGTGGTGGCCGAATATCTGGAGAAATCCGGCCTGCAGAAAGAACTCGATCAGATCGGCTTCAACCTGGTCGGCTTCGGCTGCACCACCTGCATCGGCAATTCCGGGCCGCTGCCGGCGCCGATCTCCAAGACCATCAACGACAAGGGCTTGATTGCCGCCGCAGTGCTCTCCGGCAACCGCAACTTCGAAGGCCGTGTCTCGCCAGACGTGCAGGCGAACTACCTGGCGTCGCCGCCGCTGGTCGTCGCGCACGCGCTGGCTGGCACCGTCACCAAGGACCTCACGACAGAGCCGCTCGGCGAGGACAAGAACGGCAATCCGGTCTACCTCAAGGATATCTGGCCAAGCTCGGCCGAGATCCAGGAGTTCATCGAGAAGAACGTCACCCGCGAGCTGTTCGCCCGCAAATATGCCGACGTCTTCAAGGGTGACGAACACTGGCAGAAGGTCCAGGCGCCGGAAGGCCAGACCTATGCCTGGGACGACAATTCGACCTATGTGCAGAACCCGCCCTATTTCGCCGGCATGACCGCTGGTTTCGGCAAGATCGGCGATATCAAGGGCGCCCGCGTGCTCGGCCTGTTCGGCGACAAGATCACCACCGACCACATCTCGCCGGCCGGATCGATCAAGGCGGCCTCGCCGGCTGGTCAATACCTCACCGACCACGGCGTCGGCGTCGCCGACTTCAACCAGTACGGCACGCGGCGCGGCAATCACGAGGTGATGATGCGCGGCACCTTCGCCAATATCCGCATCCGCAACCACATGCTGGGCGAGAACGGCCGCGAGGGTGGCTACACCATCCACTACCCGTCGAAGGAAGAGGAATCGATCTACGACGCGGCGATGGAATACAAGAAGGAAGGCGTGCCGCTGGTGATCTTCGCCGGCGTCGAATACGGCAACGGCTCGTCGCGCGACTGGGCGGCCAAGGGAACGAATCTCCTTGGCGTCCGCGCGGTCATCGCCCAGTCCTTCGAGCGCATCCACCGCTCGAACCTGGTCGGCATGGGCGTCATCCCCTTCGTCTTCGAGGACGGCACGTCATGGGCCACGCTCAATCTCAAGGGCGATGAGCTGGTCGAGATCGACGGACTGAGCACGATCAAGCCGCGCCAGACGATGATCGCCAAGGTCACCTATGGCGACGGCACGGTGAAGAACGTGCCGATCATCTGCCGCATCGATACGCTGGACGAGCTCGACTACTTCAAGAACGGCGGCATCCTGCAATACGTGCTGCGCGATCTGGCAGCATAGTAAGGGAATAGGGACTAGGCAGTAGGGAATAGATACTCCTACTGCCTACTGCCTACTGCCTACCGCCTACTGCCCTGTCTTCGGCGCCCCAAAGCGCGCCGCCGCCGCCAGAAGCACGCCGAGCATCAGGCCGTTGAAGATGTGCCAGAGGAAGTGCGTGCCGAGCGGGAAGCTGCCGCAGACCAGCGGATCGATCATCCGGCAGATGACGGAGATGATGAAGATCACCGAACCCGCCAGATTGTACCAGCCGGCGCGATTGCCGCTGGCCATTACCAGCGCACCAAAGAAGGCAAGCGCCAGGAACGGCGGCAGGTAGCCCGTCGTGCCGTTCGAGGCCTGGCGCAGCCAGTCCGGCACGGCCAGGGTTAGCGTCCCCACAATCACATAGAAGACAAGGAAGATGGCGATGGTCTTGCCCCATCGCAGGCCGAGGAAGCGGCGCAGGTTGAACAGCGTGTAGGCCAGCGTGAAGCCGGCGATCGGCAGCACGTCGGCCCAGACCGTACCCTTGGTGGCAAAGGTGTGGAAGATCGTCGAGCCGATGCCGATCGCCACCACCCACCAGGCCAGCACCTCGGCGAACGTCCCGGTGCCCAGCCTTCGCACCTCGCGCACGCCCCACAGGCCGGCGGCGATGAAGGCGAGGTTCGTCAGGGCATTGACCGGCTCGGACCAGAATTCCGGCCCGGTCCGCTCGCAATAGAGGTCGACCGGCGCCAAAAGAGTTTGCCACATCGTGATTGCCGCCCGAATCGGTTTCTATCCTGAAGCGCGGACCCTCCTCCTATTGCGCCGTTGCGGTCGGCTGCAATGGCACAATTTCACCGCAACGTGACTTCCCGTTGACTTCCGCTTCTGCCACATATTTTAGCAATCAAGATAAAGCCGGCATCACCGGCGGGAATCGGAATGGCCATGGCCTCGCGAAAATCATTGTGGCTGGCAGCCTGTGTGCTGGCCTTCTCGGCGTTTGCCGGCACGGGCCATGCCGGCGAGTCCGACAAGCCACAACTCGAAAAACCATTGGGCGTGGTCGAGCTGTTCACCAGCCAGGGCTGCAATTCCTGTCCGCCGGCCGATGCGTTGTTCGCCGAACTCGCCGCCAAGGAAGACATCGTCGCGCTCGCCTACCATGTCGACTACTGGGACTATCTCGGCTGGCAGGACACGCTGAGCCGCAAGGAGAACACCGAGCGGCAATATGACTATATGCGCGCCTTCGGCAGCCGCTCCGTCTATACGCCGCAGGCCGTCATCAACGGCCGCGTCCACGTCAACGGCGCCAGCCGCGGCGAGGTCGATGGCGCGCTCGCCCGCATGGCCAAGAGCGGCGAAGGCATGCGCGTCGCCATCAAGGTCAGCCGCACCAGCGACCGGGTGATGATCGACGCCGGCGATGCCGGTAACGGCCCCAGCGACGCCCATGTCGTCATCGTCTATTTCGATCCGCCGCAGACGGTCAAGATCGGCGAGGGCGAGAACACCGGCCGCAAGATGACCTACTGGAATGCGGTCACCGGCATCCAGACCGCCGGCATGTGGCATGGCAAGGCGCAGCGCTACGAACTGCCGATGAGCGAGATTGCCAAGAAGGGCGGCTGCGCCGTGCTGTTGCAGTCGGTCGGCAAGGACGGCATGCCCGGTCCCATTCTTGGCGCTGCCTTCATTCGCAAGCCGTAATGCCCCTCTTGCCTTTTCCCCCTGAGGGAGAAGGCAAGCACCGCGCTAACCACCCAATCTCCAAACATGAAAAAACCGACGTCAGCTTGCTTCTGACGTCGGTCATTTAGGTTTTGGGATCGTCGCACCCGGTTCTTCCGAGGAAGAGCCGAGGTTGGTTCGATCCGACGCAGACCCGTGGGCGGGGGGCTTGGGGTTTACGAGCCGGTGCCGGACCGAACCGTCTCAGGCAACGCCGGTAAATTCGTCGGACATTGGGGCATGAGCGCGGATAAAAAAAGGCGGAAATGTGGCAAAGCATCACCAATTCCAACACGGCGTTTCATAAAAGTGACTGGACGTGGCGGAAACAGCGCGGCACCGCCGTGCTTCGCCGGGTCTTGCAATTCAGCCGCGAACACGCCAACTTTGGTTGGCAAAGATTCATTTGAAGGATCGAGGCATGATCGATGACAGCGGCGGGACGGGGGATGGGGACGCATCCGCAATATTGATCCCGCTGCACGAGGCGCGACGCGAGCGCCTTGATCAGCCGGTGCGATTCGACCGGCGCGAGCTGGATCAGATCCTAAGGCTCTACGGACGCATGGTCGCCGCCAATGAATGGCGCGACTACGCCATCGATCATCTCACGGACCGCGCTGTGTTTTCCGTGTTCCGCCGCACCAGCGAAGTGCCGCTGTTCCAGATCGTCAAGGATCCGAAACTGGCCCGCAAGCAGGGCGCCTTTGCCGTCATTGCCGCCGGCGGCCGCATCTTGAAGCGCGGTCAGGAGCTAGGCCGCGTGCTTGGGATATTCGACAGCAAATTGAAGCTGGTCGAGGCCTGAGCTGGGAATTTGAGCAGGGGAATTGAAGAACTGGAGAATTGATGGGTTGAAGAAAAGGCCCTCAGCGTCAAATTTAGCCGCTGTTTCTTTTATTCTTCAGTTCATCAATTCTCCAATTCCTCAATTCAGTTCCCTCTAAGGCCCTCGCGGAACTTCCGCTCCGGCAGCGATTCGGGATCGGGCGGCGCCGATGCCCCGCCATTCAGCGACAGCTGCATGAACACCGTGTCCAGCCAGCGCCCGTGCTTGTAACCGGAGCCTTCCAGGCGGCCTGAATGGCGAAAGCCGAGCTTTTCGTGCAGCCGCACCGAGGCGCTGTCGGGACGGCCATCGCCGATCACCGCGATGACCTGGCGAAAGCCCGCCGTCCGCACCGTCTCGATCAGTCTCTGCATCAGTTTGAGCCCGACGCCCTGGCCCTTCGCTTCGGGCGCAACATAGACCGAATCCTCGACGATGAAGCGGTAGGCCGGGCGCGGCCGGAAGGCGCCGGCATAGGCGTAGCCGAGAACGGCGCCATCCTTCTGCGCCACCAGGTAAGGAAATCCGCCGGCCATCAAACTGTCGAATCGAGTGCCCATCTCGGCGCGGCTGGGCGGCTCCAGCTCATAGCTCGCCGTGCCTTGCGTCACCGCGTCGGCATAGATGTTCGTGATCCGGTCGAGGTCGGCCGCAGTCGCGGGTCGAATCGTAACAGTGCTCATTCTTTACGCAGGCCCTTTGTCTGCCTCTGATAACAGCAAAGCCCGGCGCAAAAGGAAAGGGCGGCCGTTGGGCCGCCCTTCTGGTACTCGATGGTCCACGCTGCCAGATTAGCGACGGTCGCCCATGAACTGCAGCAGGAACATGAACAGGTTGATGAAGTCGAGGTAGAGCCTCAGGGCGCCCATGATCGCCTTGCGGCCGGCGACATCCGAAGCGTCGCCATCGAAATACATCTCCTTGATCTTCTGCGTGTCATAGGCGGTTAGCCCCGAGAAGATCAGCACGCCGATCGCCGAAACTGCGAAGGACAGGGCCGATGACTGCAGGAAGATGTTGATCACCATTGCGATGATCAGACCGAATACGCCCATGATCAGGA
This sequence comes from Mesorhizobium sp. Root695, assembly GCF_001428185.1. Lineage (NCBI taxonomy): Bacteria > Pseudomonadati > Pseudomonadota > Alphaproteobacteria > Hyphomicrobiales > Phyllobacteriaceae > Mesorhizobium > Mesorhizobium sp. Root695. The sequence goes on from NZ_LMHO01000034.1 coordinate 261,656, forward strand.
ACGAGCCCATCGCGGTCAGGTCGCGCTTGGTCGTGTAGCCATAGAGCGACAGAGCGCCGAAGGCCGCCGCGGTGGCGAAGAAGGTCTGCGAAATGCTGGCCGTCGTGTAGACCAGGAAGATCGACGACAGGGACAGGCCGACCAGGCCGGCATAGACCCAGAACGTTGTCTGCGCCGCCGCAACACTCATCGACTGAACACGGAACGACAGGAACAGCACCGCGGCCAGCGGGGCAAAGATCACCACCCAGCGCAACGGCGAGCCGAAGATCGCGTAGCCGAACGAGGTCAGCATCTCGCCGCTTGGCAGCGTCGCGACAGCCGAAGCCGGATCGGTGGTGGTGGCCAGCATGATCGTACCGACAGCGGCAAGACCGGTGATGAGGAGGCCAAGCCCCATCAGATTGTAAACCTTGATCATGTAGGCGCGCAGGCCCTGATCGATGTCAGCACCGACGCTGACGCCGGGCACGGCGCGCGCCTGGTAGTTGCGAATGGGATCAGCCATTGTAGTCCTCTATTGCTTCTGCCCCGTCCGGTGTCAGGTCCTTCCGGACCCAGGCGCCGCTGGCAGGGCTCCAGCATGCCTGTGGCGAAATATGATGGTTATTCGCGTCAAGAACAAGACCGTAACCGGATGTAACGGTTCGTGAGACAACGAAATGCCGATTCCTCGGCTTTCCGGACGGCATTCTTACCAAGATTTAATCCAGGCCAAGATCCGGGATGGCCGTTGCGGGCCTGAGATCACAGGTTGCGCAGCACCGGTGCTGCCTTCTGGCCAAGCACCCGCCAGGTGCCGGCGAGACCGATGCCGACCGTGATCACCAGCGAGAACAGAATGGTCGCCACCGCCACTTCGGGCATGAAATGCGACGGCAATGTCATGATGCGGGCAACGACGAACCAGGCAGCTGCACCGCCTGCCGCCAGCGCGAAGATCGCGGTGGCGAGCCCGATCAGCATGTATTCGAGCGAGAAGGCCGTGATCAACGTCCTGCGCGTCGCACCCAGCGTCTTCAGCACCACCGCGTCATGGATGCGCGCCCGGTTGCCGGCGGCAAGCGCACCGGCCAGCACCAGCACCGAAGCGATCAGCGCCACGCCGGCCGCCGCCCGGATAGCCGTGCCGAGCTGCCCGACCAGCCGGTTGACGACATCGAGCGCATCTTTGACCCGGACCGACGTCACCGCCGGGAAGGCTCGGGTGACGGCATTAAGGATGCGGGCATCGTCCGCCGTCGAGGCATTCTTTTCGGTCAGCGTCGCCATCCAGCCATGCGGGGCGCCGGCGAATGTGTTGGGCGAGAACACCATGACGAAATTGATGCCCATCGTCTCCCATTCGACCTGGCGGAAATTGGCGATCCTGGCCGTGACATTGCGGCCGAGCACATTGACGGTGATGGTGTCGCCGAGCTTCAGGCCGATCTCCTTGCCTTCTTGCGCCGAAAACGAGACCAGCGGCTCGCCGCTATACTTATCTGGCCACCAGCTGCCCTCCGTCAGCGTCGTGTTTTCCGGCTGCTTGGCGTCATAGGTCAGCCCACGATCACCCTTCAGGACCCAGGCGCCTTCCGCCGGTACCTTCACCTTGTCGGCATCGACGCCGTTCAGCGCCATCACCCGGCCGCGCAGCATCGGCACCTTGGCCAGCGTTCCCCGAGGTGCCTCCTTGCCGATCAGCGCGGAGAAGGAATCGACATCGCTGCTCTGGATGTCGACGAAGAAGAAGTTCGGCGCCCGCTCCGGCAGGCTGCCGGAGATCTGGCGCCTGAGATTGCCGTCGATCAGCGCCAGCGTCACCAGCAGCGTCAGGCCGAGCCCCAGCGACAGCACCACCGACGGCGTCAGTGCGCCGGGCCGATGGATGTTGCCGACGGCGAGCCGCAGCGCCACGAAGCGCACACGCGGGCTCTTCCTGGCCGCCCATTGCACCAGCGCGCCAACCAGGCGCAGCACCAGGAAAGCGAAGATGGTGGCGCCGACGAAGATCGAGGCGATGCGCTGGTCGCCCGAGAACAGAATTGCCAGCGCCGCCAGCAACAGCGCAATGCCGACAGCCGTCGCGACATAGACCGGACGCGGGAAACCGCGGCCTTCCAGCCCCATCTCGCGAAACAGCGCGGTGGCCGGCACGTCGCGGGCGCGGCCGAGCGGCAGCAGCGCGAAGGCCAGCGTCACCAGCAGGCCGAACAGCGCCGCCATGCCGAGTGCACCGGGATAGAAGCCGCCTTCCGCCGGCACCGGAATAACGGACTGAAGTGCGGCACTCGCCGCGAACGGCATCAGTGCGCCCAGCACCAGCCCCAGGACGATGCCGAGCGCTGCGATGATCAGGATCTGCACGAGGTAGACGGCAAAGACGAAGCCGCCCGAAGCGCCCAGACTCTTGAAGGTGGCGATGACGCCGCGCTTGCCGTCGAGATAGGCACGCACCGCATTGGCGACGCCGACGCCGCCGACCACCAGCGCCGTCAGCCCGACCAGGGTCAGGAATTGCGAGAAACGTTCGATGTTGGACGACAGCGCCGGGGCGGCATTGCTGCGCGTACGGATCGACCAGCCGGCCTCGGGAAAATCCCTGGCCGCCTGATACTGGATGGCCTTCAGCTTTGCCTCGTCGGCGTCTGCTGGCAGCCGGATCTTGTAAGCATTCTCGACCAGGCTGCCCGGCTGGATCAGTCCGGTGGCCGCCAGCCCTTCTGTCGAAATCATCAGCCTTGGCGCGAAGCCGAAACCGTCGGACACAGCGTCCGGTTCGGTGACCAGCCTGGCGCGCAGTTCGAAGGTGGCGGTACCGAGCTTCAGCCGGTCGCCGAGCTTAAGATGCAGCCGCTCGAACAGCAGATCGGGGGCCGCGGCGCCGAAAACACCGAACTCTTCGCCGAACAGTTCATGCTTCGACAGCGCCGGCTCGGTTTCCAGCGTGCCATAGAGCGGGTAGGCATGGTCGACCGCCTTTGCCTCGACCAGCGCCTGGTCGGTTCCGTCGGCCAGACGCGCCATCGAGCGCATGCTGGCGGTCCGCGAAACTGTGCCGAGCCCGTCAAGGAAGGCGCGTTCAGTCTGGCTGGCGTCACGCTGGCTGATTTGGAAGCGAAGATCGCCGCCAAGCAGCGTCTGGCCCTGATTGGCGACACCGGCGGTGATCGAACGCGCCACCGAGTTGACGCCGCCAATGGCCGCGACGCCGAGCGCGATACAGGCGAGGAAGATCAGGAAGCCGGACAGGCCGCCGCGCATCTCGCGCAGCGAAAAGCGAACCGCGAGCTTCAGCGTCTGCGACAATGGCATCAGGCCGTCACCTTGACGGGCGCCGGCGCTTCGATCCGGCCGGACCGCATCGAAACCTGGCGCGAACAGCGTGCCGCAAGGGCCGGATCATGGGTGACCAGCACCAGCGTCATGCCGCGCTCGGCCGCCTTGGCGAACAGGAGGTCGGCGACCTGCCGCCCGGTCGCCTGGTCGAGATTGCCGGTCGGCTCGTCGGCGATCAAAATGCGCGGCGACGGCGCCAGCGCCCGGGCGATCGCCACGCGCTGCTGCTCGCCGCCCGACAATTCGCCGGGATAGTGGGTGACACGGTCGCTGAGGCCAACCGCCGCCAGCTCGCGCGCCGCCACCGAAAACGGATCGGCATGGCCGGCCAGTTCCAGCGGCACCGCGACATTTTCGAGCGCCGTCATGTTGGGAATGAGATGGAAGGACTGGAACACGATGCCAATGTTTCGGCCACGAAACGAAGCAGTCTGATCCTCGCTCTTGCCGTTGAGCAACTCGCCGGCGATTCGAACCGTACCCGAATCGACCCTTTCCAGGCCTGCCAGAACCATCAGCAATGTCGACTTGCCGGAGCCCGAGGGGCCCACGATGCCGGTCGCTTCGCCAGCCGCCACGTCGAGGCTGACGCCCTTCAGCACATGGACCGATGAAGCCCTCTCGCCGAGGGTCAGGGAAACGTCTTTCAGCGCGATGACGGCTTCTGTCAAAATGAAAGCGTCCTATATCAAGGGATGAAGGCTCTGCTAGTCTGGAAGCCGTCGCCGGAAGAATTCCTTGTTCATATGGGGCCTGCCGCATGTCTTTCAAACGCCTGATCGCCGCAGGCCTCATGGTTTTCCTCGCCATTTGCGGCGCCATGTCGTCGGCGCGTGCCGAGCCGTTCAAGATCGTCGGCTTCGGTGACAGTCTGATGGCGGGCTTCGGCCTTGGGCCGGACCAGGGCTTTACCGACAGGTTGCAGGCAGCGCTTGGCGCCAAGGGCCGGGATGTGACCGTCGCCAATGCCGGCGTCTCCGGCGATACGACGAGCGGCGGCCTGGCGCGGCTCGACTGGTCGGTGCCGGACGGCACGCAACTGGTCATCCTCGAACTCGGCGCCAACGACATGCTGCGCGGCGTCTCGCCCGACATCACCAAAAAGAACCTCGACGAGATGCTGGGCAAGCTGAAAGAGCGCAAGATTGCCGTGCTTTTGGCCGGCATGCGCGCCGCACCCAATCTCGGCCCCGATTATCAGAACGCCTTCGACGCCATCTTTCCGGACCTTGCCAAGAAATATGGCGTTGCGCTCTACCCGTTCTTTCTCGACGGCGTCGCCGGCCAGCCCGGCATGCAGCTCGAGGACGGCCTGCATCCGAACGCGCAGGGCGTCAGCCAGATGGTCGAACGCATCCTGCCCACCGTCGAGAAGGCCATCGCGGCGGTGTCGGGCGGTTCGTGAGGCGGGACTGCGGCTGTTTCCGCTGGGGAAGCTTTTTAACAAAGACTGTGACCAACAAACATCTTGCCCCGTTTGACTATCGATGATTCGCTATGGGTACAGTTCGATTCGAGGAAGGGAGGCTCTTCATGCCGCGTCTTTTCACCGCCCTCGAAATACCGCGTGACGCCGCCCTTTCGCTGTCCCTGCTGCGGGGCGGCCTGCCAGGAGCCCGCTGGATCGACGTCGAGAACTACCATCTGACGCTGCGCTTCATCGGCGATGTTCCAGGCCATGTCGCCGACGAGATCGCCAACGCGCTCGACCGTGTCCATCGCCCCTCTTTCTCGCTGGCGCTGTCCGGCGTCGGTGCTTTCGGCCAGAAGAAGCCGCATGCGGTGTGGGCCGGCGCTTCCGCCTCGCCCGATCTTGCCGCCCTTCAGGGCGAAATCGACCGCATCTGCCAGCGGCTCGGCATCCCCGCCGACCCGCGCAAGTTCATGCCGCATATCACACTTGCAAGGCTACGCAATTCGACCCCGCTGGACGTCGCCCAATATCTGTCGGCACGCGGCAATTTCTCGACGCTGCCGTTCCGCATCGGCCGTTTCGTGCTGATGTCGTCGCGCGATTCGGTCGGCGGCGGCCCCTACATCGTCGAGGAAGCCTGGCCGCTGTCAGGCACGGACGCCCGTGCCTCCAGCCTTGTCGCCAGCGCCTCCGACGCCTCGCGGATCATGCGGTAGACCGAAGCGAAGGCTTCCGCCCCGTCATAATAGGGGTCCGGCACGTCGCCTGTCTTGCCATGCGCGAACTCCAGGAACAGTTGCACCCGCTCGCGCATGGCTGCCGGCGCCAGCGCTTTCAGGTCGGCGACATTCGACCGGTCCATGCCGAGGATGAGGTCGAAGCGGTGAAAATCCAGCGGCGTGATCTTGCGCGCCTTCTGCCTGGAGATGTCGACGCCGTGGCGCACCGCCACAGCGATCGAGCGTGGATCGGGGGCGGAGCCGACCTCCCAGCCACTGGTTGCCGCTGAATCGAGCAGCATATTCCGGCCCGACGCGCGCTCCGCCCAAACGGCGCGAAAGACGCCTTCCGCCAGCGGCGACCGGCAGATGTTGCCGAGGCAGACGAAGAGAATGGAATTTATGGGCTTCGCGCTCATCGATCCGGATTTGTTCTTGTGCATATCGTTGTCCCAAAACCACAACGCACTTTTGGGCGACATGCACTATGGTGAGAGTCATTTTGGAAATAGCACGGGAGGCTGACATGACGAGAGAGAAACTGGGCAAGGACGCAATCGCCGCCGCGCTGGTCGGGCTCGAAGGCTGGGCACCGGCGGCGGACGGTGCCTCCATCAAGCGCACCTTCATCTTCGCGAATTTCTCCGAGGCTTTCGCCTTCATGACCCGCGTCGCACTCGCAGCCGAGAAGATGGACCACCATCCCGACTGGTCGAATGTCTACAAGACCGTCGACGTGACGCTCAACACCCACGATGCCGGCGGCGTCACCGCGCTTGATATCGATCTGGCGAAGAAGATGAACCGCTTCGTTAGCGGCTGATGTCGGTGTCGCCCCAGGTATCGCAACGTCCACGATACGGCGGCAAACCCAAATCGGCGCCGGCATCTTGTAGCCGGGGTCGGGTTTCACCACATTTTCGCTCGCGGGCACGCGCCGGGATACGCATGAACCCTGCAAGGAGAGACTGATGGCGCGACAATCCGGTTTTGATTTCTTCGGCCTTGGCGGCAAGCTCGGCGACGAGAACGAAGTGCGCGAGAAATTCTGGCGCACGGCCAAGAAGGCCGCGCGGCAGATCCCCTTCATGGAAGAGGTCGTGGCCGCCTATTACTGCGCCATGGACAAGAACACGCCGTTGCGCGCCAAGGGCATTCTGCTGGCCGCGCTCGGCTATTTCGTGCTGCCTGTGGATGTCATCCCCGACTTCGTCCTCGGGCTTGGCTTCACCGACGACATCGCCGTGCTCACCGCCGCGATCACCGCCGTCAGCGCCCACATCACCCCGGCGCACCGGCAGGCCGCCAAGGACGCCATCGCCGACAAGGGCTGAACACGCACGCGAAACGCCGTTCAAGCCGGCTTTCGGCGGCAGCGCAAAAAGTCAAACTCTTGCCGCTTTCGTGGCCTCCAAGTCGCCGAAGGGACGTCGCGCCGCCCGCTGAGAGGCGGCGGCGCGGGAATGGCGGCGGTTTCCTCGGGTGAGGGTCCTTTTCTCAAAGGAAGTTCACCGTTTGGTAACCCAGATTAAATCAAAATGAAGCGACGGGCAGGACGCCGAGCCGGCCTGCCTCCGCACCAGTTGGAATACGGGAAAAGCGATGCGCGGATTGATTGCACTAGTTTCGAGCCTGGTCCTGGTGGCCGTGGCAGCGCCGGCACTGGCGCAGTCGGCGACCAAGATCGGCCAGCACAATGCCTGGGGCACCTACAGCTACCAGGCATCGGGCGGCAAGGTCTGCTATGTCCTGACCGTGCCGACCGACAAGCAGCCGCCGACGCTCGACCATGGCGACATGTTCTTCTTCGTCAGCCAGCGGCCCGGCCAGCAAGTGTCCTATGAGCCGCAATTCATCGCCGGCTACAATTTCCAGGAAGGCTCGAAGGCCACTGTCACCATCGACAAGAAGACCTTCTCGATGTTCACGCGCGGCAAGTCCGCCTGGGTCGAGAACGCCGCCGAGGAGCCGGTGCTGATCGCCGCCATGAAGACCGGCACCGACATGAAGGTGACGGCGAAGTCCGGTCGCGGCAACCCGACCAGCTATGTCTTCTCGCTGAAGGGCATCTCGGCGGCGCTGACATCGATCGCCAAGTGCAAATAGGCGAAGCTTCGTTTTGAGGAACAGGCCGGGCCGCAAAGCCCGGCCTTCTGTTTTTGGGTCTGTTGTTGGATCTCTGACGAGGCTGCGTCACCGCACTCCGCATGACTCTGCCCTCAACCTGTGCTATGCGCCGCGCTTCCTTTCCGGCACGATGCGTGAAATCAGCCGCAAACCGCTTATATCAGTGCAACCATGACCCTTTCATTCGACCTCACCATTGACGGCGCCCGTGACGCGTTGCGCGCCCGCGCGGCACAGCCCGAAAAGCCGTCGCTGATCGGCCTGACGCGGGTCGAACTCGCCGAGGCTCTGGTTGCATCAGGCACCGTACCCGAGCGCCAGGCCAAGATGCGCGCCCAGCAACTCTGGCACTGGATGTATGTGCGCGGCGTCTCCGACTTCGCCGGCATGTTCAACATCTCCAAGGACCTGCGCGCCGAACTCGACAAGCATTTCACCGTCGCCAGGCCGGAGATCGTAGAGGAGCAGATCTCCTCCGACGGCACGCGCAAATGGCTGTTCCGTTTTCCGCCGCGCGGCGCCGGCCGGCCCGTCGAGATCGAAACCGTCTACATTCCCGAGGAAGGCCGCGGCACGCTGTGCATCTCCTCGCAGGTCGGCTGCACGCTGACCTGCTCGTTCTGCCACACCGGCACGCAGAAGCTGGTCCGCAACCTGACGGCCGAGGAAATCCTCGCCCAGTTGCTCACCGCCCGCGACCGGCTCGGCGATTTCCCAGACCGCGACACGCCCGACGGCGCCATCGTGCCAGCCGAAGGCCGCAAGGTCTCCAACATCGTCATGATGGGCATGGGCGAGCCGCTCTACAATTTCGAGGCCGTGAAGAAGGCGCTGCTGATCGCCTCCGACGGCGATGGTCTTTCCTTGTCGAAGCGGCGCATCACGCTGTCGACCTCCGGCGTCGTGCCGGAGATCTTCCGCACCGGCGAGGAGATCGGCGTCATGCTGGCGATCTCGCTGCATGCAACCAATGACGATCTGCGCGACTTGCTGGTGCCGATCAACAAGAAGTATCCGCTCAAGGAGCTGATCGCCGCCTGCCGCGCCTATCCCGGCCTGTCGAACGCCAAGCGCATCACCTTCGAATATGTGATGCTGAAGGACGTCAACGATTCCATCGAGGACGCCAAGGGGCTGATCAAGCTGCTCAAGGGCATTCCGGCGAAGATCAACCTGATCCCGTTCAACCCATGGCCAGGCACCAACTACCAGTGCTCGGACTGGGAGACGATCGAGAAATTCGCCGACTACATCAACAATGCCGGCTATGCCTCGCCGATCCGCACGCCGCGCGGCCGCGACATCCTGGCCGCCTGCGGCCAGCTCAAGTCGGATTCCGAGCGCATGCGCAAGGTCGACAGGCTGGCCCTTGAAGCGATGATGATTGCGGGGCACGGCGAGGCGTGAGCCGCCTCGTCGCCTGGCTGAAGCGCCTCGCCATGATGGCAGTAGGCTATGTCGCCGCCGTGCTGACCTCGATCCTGGTCCCCGTGCTGCTGATCGCTCTTCTGGAAGGTCTGGAAGACGGCAACTGGTCCATCATTTTCGCCTTCGACTGGCTGGGTTCTTTCCCGCTCGCCGTGTTGACCGTGATGGTCGGCGCGCTGTTGATCGTCGGCCCCGCACTCTTTGTCGCCGAACGGTTTTTGCTTCGGGGATGGTTCTACTTTGCCGCCACGGGTGCGATCACGTCTATCGCCTTTGGCGTATCCATGCCGCGCTCGGCAGGCAGCTTTGTTTTCAACCCGGGCTTTCTCGGTTTTCTGGCCACGGCCGGCATTGCCGCCGGTTCGGTCTACTGGCTTCTGGCAGGGCGCAGGTCTGGCATGCGCCGGGATTTGGGCCGGGATTTGGGATGACCCGTCTCGTCGGCTACCTCGTCCGTTTCACTGTTATCCTGTTCGGCTATGCCGTCGCCTCGCTGGCGGCGAGCGCCTTCCTCAACGTCCTGTTCCTGGCGTCACTTGGCTACGCGCCGGAGCACGCGCATCCGACAGCGACGGCTTCCCTGTATTTCTCAATTCCCTTCGTCGCCCTGTTCGTCGCTTATTTCGCCCTGATGCCGGCTTCCGTCGTCATCCTGCTTGCCGAAATCCTCGGCCGGCGCGACTGGCTGTTCTATGCGCTGGCAGGCGCGGTGGTTGCGGCCGTCTTCCTCGGCCTTGTCGACCACAATGGTGACACGACCTTCGCGGTCAGGGACACCAGCGCCATCATGGCGGTGATCGGCGGCGGCATGGTCGGCGGCATCTTCTACTGGCTCAGCGCCGGGCGCTGGGCCGGAAGCTGGTGGCAGGGCGAGCCAGGATCCGAAGATGATGGCCGAACAGGATGACGCCCCTACTTCGCCTGCGCGGTCAGGATCTTGAGCGCGAAGGCGGAGAACACGCCGGCAAAGAGATAGTCGACCACCCGCGTGACGCGTGGGCTGGCCTTCATCGCCGCAGAGAACTTTTCCGCCGCCAGCACCATCGGCACGGTCACTGGAATCGACAGCACGATGAACATGAGCCCAAGGAAAAACAGCTTTCCCGGTGCGCTCGGATCATGCGCGGACACGAACTGCGGCAGGAAGGTCATGAAGAACAGGATGATCTTCGGGTTGAGCAGATTGACGCCGAGCCCCGCCGCCCAGCTGCGCAACAGCGAAATTTCGGGGCCGGTTTTCTTCTCCGGCGAAAAGGCCGAGCCCCTGGCGATCGCCTGCCAGGCCAGGAAGACGAGATAGCCGGCGCCAAAGATCTTCAGCACGAAGAAGGCCATCGGCGAAGCGACGATCAGCGCCGAGACACCGACCACCACCAGCGTGGTGTGGATCAGCGTGCCGCACAGCGCGCCGGCCATCGAGGCAAAGCCGGTGGCGCGGCCCTGGCTCAGCGTGCGCGAGACGAACAAGGTCATGTCCGGCCCGGGCGTGATCGCCAGGATAATTGTGGCGATGGCGAACTGGATCAGCGTGGTGGTGTCTGGAATGAACGACATGGGCGGCCCCGGCGGATTGCAGGCGCCTATACAGGATGCGTCGCGACGGTGCCAGACGCAGGAGCGATCCGATGGTCGATCCAGCAGGCACGCAAACCAGGGCGTCAGCGGGCGGCCACCGCCGCAATCGCCGCTCGCCATGCGCTGGACCAGAAGCCTTGCACGCGCGCGTGCTTGCTCGCTTTGCTGTTCCTGCTAAAAGGCCCTCCGACAATCCGTGACGCCTCGGCTGGGGCGTCCGCCATCGACGGAGCAGAAATGTCCAAGGCCAAAGACGTCAAGAAAGTCGTGCTCGCCTATTCCGGCGGCCTCGACACATCCATCATCCTGAAATGGCTGCAGACCGAGCTCGGCGCCGAAGTCGTGACCTTCACCGCCGATCTCGGCCAGGGCGGCGAACTCGAGCCGGCGCGCCGCAAGGCGGAGATGATGGGCATCAAGGACATCCGCGTCGTTGACGTGCGCGAGGAATTCGTTTCCGACTTCGTCTTCCCGATGTTCCGTGCCAATGCCGTCTATGAAGGCACCTATCTGCTCGGCACCTCGATCGCGCGGCCGCTGATCTCCAAGCATCTGGTCGAGATCGCCAAGGAGACGGGCGCCGACGCGATTGCGCATGGCGCCACCGGCAAGGGCAACGACCAGGTTCGCTTCGAGCTTTCGGCTTACGCGCTGAACCCCGACATCAAGGTCATCGCGCCGTGGCGCGACTGGTCGTTCAAGTCGCGTACCGACCTGATCAATTTCGCCGAGCAGCACCAGATCCCGGTGCCGAAGGACAAGAAGGGCGACGCGCCGTTCTCGGTCGATGCCAACCTTCTGCATTCGTCCTCCGAGGGCAAGGTGCTGGAAGACCCGTGGAGCGAGCCGCCGGAATTCGTCCACCAGCGCACCGTTTCGCCGATGGATGCGCCTGATACCGTCACCGAGATCGAGATCGATTTCCTCAAGGGCGATCCGATCGCGCTCAACGGCAAGAGACTGTCGCCGGCAACCATGCTGGCGGCACTCAACGATCTCGGCCGCGACAATGGCATCGGCCGGCTCGACCTGGTCGAGAACCGCTTCGTCGGCATGAAATCGCGCGGCGTCTACGAGACGCCCGGCGGCACCATCCTGATCGCCGCGCACCGCGCGATCGAATCGATCACGCTCGACCGCGGTGCCGCCCACCTCAAGGACGAGTTCATGCCGCGCTACGCCGAGCTGATCTACAACGGCTTCTGGTTCGCGCCCGAGCGCCTGATGCTGCAGGCGATGATCGACAAGAGCCAGGAAGACGTCGAGGGCACGGTGCGGCTGAAGCTCTACAAGGGCAACGTCATCGTCACCGGCCGCAAGTCGAAGAAGACGCTCTATTCCGACGCGCTGGTCACCTTCGAGGACGACCGTGGCGCCTACGACCAGAAGGACGCCGCCGGCTTCATCCGCCTCAACGCGCTGAGGCTGAGGACACTGGCCGCGCGCAACCGCAACAAGTAACGCGGATGCGCGGTCTCGGTCGCTGCCTGGCGCCGCTGGTTCTTCTGGCGACGCCTACGGCCGGCCAGGAGTTCGACCCCGCCTCTCTCGACCTTGCCGCGCTGATCGAGTGCAAGGCAAGCGTCTCCGCCTACCAATAATTTTGCCTTCTTGATCAGCGACGGCCCGGTTGCGCTGGAAAAGCTCGGTTGGAAGGAAGCCACGTCCGGCAACCTCTTTCTCAAGCAGTACGACTTGCCGGAGCCGGTTCGTACCTTCGGGCGCGAAGCAAGCTCGATCGTCTTTACCGCGACCGGGCCGATGGCGGTCCTTGACGGGATTTCGGCACCGGATCTGGGGCATGAATTGGGAATAGTTCCAACGGTGTCGACTGCGGAGAAATTCCTGGGCGAGAAAGCCGTCGTCGAAAGCACCGAGGACGCCAACGGCATTAAGATCGAAACGCGCATAGCGCTCAACGTCACAACTGTTGATTTACATCCGGGCAAGACGGTGGCCGGCTGCTCCTATGCACTCAATGTGACCGTAAATTGAGACGGGGCCTCGCACAGCTTGGCGCGAGGCAAGTCTTGCTCATCTAAAACCAAAACCCTGCATCCGCGCCGCTTTCAGGACATCAACAAAAAGCCCGGCGCATGGCCGGGCTTCCCGTCGAATAGTCTGGAGATTTCTATCAGTCGCCGTCGATCGCGGTGGCGATGCGGGCGATGGCCTGCTGATAGACGCTCGCGGAATTCCAGCCGGCAATTGCGCCCATATTCGCGCTGGCGCTCGCACCCGCACGCCAGCCATGCCCCTTGAGGAAGTTGGCGGTGGAAGCCAACGCAGTGCCCTTGTCGCGCAGGTTTCCGCCGCCGACGCCATATTTCAAGACATTTCCGGGCAGGAACTGCGTGTGGCCAATCTCGCCATGCGCGGCCCCGACCGACGAGGCTGTCAACGCCCCGCGGTCGACCAGCTTCAGGGCTGCAATGGCATGCGGGTAAAAGAATCCCGGGCGGCGGCAATCATAGGCAAGCGTCAGAATGGCTGAGACCGTATTCTGGTTGCCCATGGCGGAACCGAAGCCGGTTTCCATGCCCCAGATGGCGAGCAACACACCCGGCGACACGCCGTAGTTCGCTTCGATCTTGGCGAACAGTGCCGCGTTCGACTTCTTCAGCGACCGGCCCTTGGAAATGATCGCGGCCCCGCCACGGCGCTTCATGAAATCATCCACCGAGCCGCTGAAGGCCTTGTGAATGCCGCGGTCGACGGAGATCGTCTTTGTCGCGTAGTTCGCCCCAGCCAGAGCGGCCAGACCCTTGGGGCCTACACCTTCAGACTGGGCCTGCGCGGCAAAATCCTGCTTCCAGGCCTCGAAGCCGGCGCCGGTCTTGCCGCAGCTGGCCGCCGCCTGCGCGCCCGTCACCAGCGCAAGCACCGCCACCACGGTCGCTGCAAACATCTTTCCCTTGGCAAGAAATGCCATGTCTTTCTCCTGGTTGCCTGAATCACGTCCCAATTACGAACTTGCCAGCGAAACGCGCACTTGTCACTGTCGCTGCTGCAATGCTGGCGAATGCCGTGGAATTTGCCTACGATCAAGTGATTATTGTGGCAGGGGACTCCATGCAAGACGTTGACGTCGTCATCATCGGCGCCGGCTCGGCCGGTCTCGCTGCGGCCAGGACCTTGCAGGCGGCGGGCCTCTCCTTCACCCTGCTCGAAGCGATGGACCGCATCGGCGGCCGTGCCTGGACCAGCGACCAGCATTTCGGCGTGCCCTTCGACATCGGCTGCGCCTGGCTGCATGCCTCCGACCGCAACCCGTATTTTCCTGAAGCTCAGGCGGCTGGCTGGGCGCTGCATCATCACGACATGAATGTCGACCATCTCTATTATCGCGAGCGCAAGGCGAGCGAAGCGGAAGAAGCCGAGATGAAGGCCGCCGACGCGCGGTTGTTCGAACTGCTCGCCAGGCATGAGGTGAAGGACGGTGGTGATGATCGCCTGTCGGCGCTGCTCGCCAAGGGCCACGCGCCACGTGCGGCGGCCACCTTCGCCGGCCCGATGGATTTCGGCGCCGACGAGGACGAGATTTCGATCCGCGACTTTCAGGCCGCGGCCGATCTCGACCCGAATTATTTCAGCAAGGAGGGCTTTGGCACCCTGGTCGCGCGTTTCGGCGCCGGGGTGCCGGTCGAACTGTCGACGCCGGTGCGCAAGATCCTTTGGGACGTGCCAGGCGTGGCGTGCGTCACCGATCGCGGCACCATCCGCGCCAGAGCGGTGATCGTCACCGCTTCGCCGGCGGTGCTCGCCTTCGAGGAGATCGCGTTTTCGCCGGTCCTGCCGGACACGCATTTCGGCGCGTTCTTCGACCTGCCGATGGGCATGCTGACCAAACTGCCGGTCGAAATATCCGGCACAAGGCTTGGGTTGCAGCCCTTCGACGATCTGCTGATCGAGCGGATGGCCCGGCACGACATCTATTTCCTCTGTTTCCCATTCGACCTCGACCTGATGGTTGGTTTCGTCGGCGGCGATTTCGCCTGGGAGATGTCGGCGGCCGGCGAGGCGGCCGGCATCGACTTCGTCGTCGATCGGCTGTGCGGCATCTTCGGCGGCGATACGCGCAAGCATGTCGGGCGCGCCATGATGACCAACTGGGGCGGCGAGCGCTTCGTGCGCGGCGCCTATGCGGCCGCCCGCCCCGGCCGTTCGCAGGCGCGTGCGGCCCTGATGCAGCCTGTGGCCGACAAGATCTTCTTTGCTGGCGAGCACCTGGCCGGCCCACTGATCCAGACCTGCGGCGGCGCGCGACTGTCCGGCGAAGCGGTGGCGAGACAGGTCGTCGCCCAGCTGGCGGCGAAATAGCTTCGAGAAATGCGCAAACGCGGTGGGCGGTTGGCGTTGGGCACGTGCCGCCCCACATATGCTGGCTCTGAAGGTTAGAGACCGACATGAAACTCTTCGACTGCCCGCATTGCAGCCACCGCATCTATTTCGAGAACGCCCAGTGCCTGAACTGCAGGAGCCTCGTGCTCTACGATCCCGAGCACGCCCGCTTTGCGCTGGCGGGCGCCGACGGCATCTTCCAGTGCACCAATGCCGACGAATGCGCCTGCAACTGGATGGCCGAGCCGGGGCAGGTTTTTTGCCGCGCCTGCGTGCTGAACCAGCTGATTCCTGACCTCTCCGTCGACGGCAACCGCCGCCGCTGGATCCGCGTCGAGGCGGCGAAGAAGCGGGCCATCTATTCGCTGCTCGCCTTCGGGCTGCCGGTGGCGCCCAAGCAGAGCCCTGCCGACGAGATCGGCCTGGCCTTCGACTTCCTCGCCGATCCGATCGGCGGCGGCCCCGGCGGCGAGCGCATCCTGACCGGCCACGACAATGGCCTGATCACGCTCAACGTCGCCGAGGCCGACTCGGCGGAGCGCGAGAAGCGGCGCGTCGAGATGGGCGAGAACTATCGCACCTTGCTCGGCCATTTCCGCCATGAGCTCGGCCATTACTACTGGGACCGCCTGATCCGTGACGATCCGCGAAGGCTGGAGGCTTTCCGCGCGCTATTCGGCGACGATCGCGCCGACTACGAGCAGGCGCTGAAGACCTATTACGCCAATGGTGCCGCGCCCGACTGGCAGCAAGGCCACATCTCGGCCTATGCCACCGCGCATCCGTGGGAGGACTGGGCCGAGACCTGGGCGCACCACCTGCACATCACCGACACGCTGGAAATGGTCCACGCGTTGAACTTTCCGCTCGGCCGGCTGGAGACGGTGGAGGCCAACGACTTGCCGCGGGGCGACACCGGCGGCGGGGCGCAGGCCGCACCCTCGGAGCCGGCGACCGCGCCCGAGCCTTTCGAAACGATCGTTGCCCGCTGGCTGGTGCTGTCTGAAGCCTCCAATTCGATCAACCGCTGCATGGGCCTGCCCGACCTCTACCCCTTTGTCATTTCGGACGTCACCGCGCGGAAATTGGCCTTCGTTCACGAACTTCTGACCGGTTTGCCGAAAGAACGGGGAACAAATCGTGAGTTGGCGCGGGCGTTTTAGCGGGAACGCATACGTTACTGACCCGTTTTCGCTGGCGAGGGACCAAGAAAACGGAGAGAAACCATGAAATCCCTATTGTTTCCGGCGGTCGCCGGAATGCTGACCGTGATGTCGGGCGCCGCGTTTGCCGACACCGCCGTCTCCGCCGTCACCGATCTCAACGTCCGCGCCGGGCCGGGCCCACAATATCCTGTCATCGGCGTGCTTGCCGCCGGCCAGTCGGCGACGCTCAATGGCTGCATCGAAAACAGCAAATGGTGCACCATCGCCGAGGCCGGCGGCCAGGGTTGGGTCTATTCCGATTATGTGACGGCTGATTTCAGCGGCACCCGGGTGGTGCTGACGCAGCGGCCGCACGGTTCCAGCATCGCGGTCGTCTCGCCGCCGGAGGACATCGCTAACTACTCAACCGACTATACCGGCGCGATCGTTGCCGGCGAGCCGATGGAGGACGCCTTTCCGCCACCGCCGCCCGAAATCAGAACCTATGTCGACACGCATCGCCTCGACCCCGTCTATCTCGACGGCGAGGTGGTGACCGGCGCGACCCTGCCCGACACCGTCGAGCTGAGCGAAATTCCGGACTACAACTACCGCTATGTCTATGTGAACGGCCAGCCGGCGCTGATCGATCCGCAGACGCGGCGCATCATGTACGTCGTGCGCTAACGTAAATTTAGCACAGGCGGCCGCCGCGAGAGCAGCGACCGCCTGGTGACTTGGCAGGCGGTCGGTCCTGCGGCACCGCGCATCCTGGGCGTGGGCATGAATCCTTTGTGAAAATCGATTCCGATTTTCCGGACCATCGGCTAGATCAACAGCTGAAGGATTCGGCAAAGGGGCCAGCGTGACGATCGATTCGGCCGCATTCGAGCGCTACCGGCAGTCACCGAACGCCAGGACGACCTTGCCGCGCCTTTTCCTCGGAACGGCGATCGTGGTCCTGTTCTGGGCCGCCACGACCGCGGCCGTGCTGTTCGGCGGCACCTATGTCTTCTTCGCCTGGCAGGCACCAGCGGGTCCGCCGCCCGAGGGAGTGATGCAGGGCTTCCTAGCTTCGCCCATCGGCATCCTCACCGCGCTCGTCTCTTTTGCCGGTATCTGGATCGGCCTGTGGGTCGCGATGCGCTGGGTGCATGGCGAGAAGCTGTCGGCGCTGATCGGCAACAGCCGTCGTATTTCGCGGTCGGACTTCCTCAAGGGGCTGATCGCGGTGCTGATCACCTCGCTCATATCCGAGATCCTGCTCTATCTCTTGCAGCCACAGATCGCGCGCGGCCCGATCAGCCTGTCGTCCTGGCTGCTGTTCCTGATCCCGATCGCCGCGCTCACTTTGTTGCAGACCTCGTCGGAAGAGGTGCTGTTTCGCGGCTATCTGCTGCGCGGCCTGGCCAACCGGTTCAGGAGCCCGTTCATCTGGGCGCTGTTGCCGGCCCTGTTGTTCACCTCGCTGCATTGGAGTGCAAGCGCGGCGCCCGCCATCAACGCCTGCGTGCTCGCCTCGATCGCCGCTTTTGCGCTGCTGCTGACGCTTGTGGTCTATGCCACCGGCAATCTTGGCGCCGCCCTGGGTGCTCATCTCGGCAACAATCTGACCGGGTTTCTCCTGATCTCGCATCAGCAAAGCTACAATTCCTTCGCTCTGTTCACCGCCAGGCCGCTCGAAGGGCCGGGCTGGACGACATATGATGCCGTTCTCATCGCCTTTATCGGCATCGCCTGCAGCTTGCTGACGATCGTGCTGCTTTTGCATCCGCGTTCGCCGCTCAGGGTTGCCGCCGAGTTGCCCGACCAGTCGAGCACGGGCTGAATGCAGCCTGGAGACGGCCCAACATGGGCCTCGTCTTGACTCTGCGGCCGATTTCCTGTCTACACGCCCCGAATTCCGCGACGAGTATCCCTCCGAGCAAGCCGACCAGGACGCCGAAACCTCTTTGAGGTGGAGTGCTGTAAATCGATCCTGGAGGCCAACACCCGGCAGCGCTGAGCGCCCCCGGGTGCGTTCTGGTTTTGGGCTTTTGCTTGGACACTTGGCGCGAACGCATTACCTCTCGGGTCGAATGAACCGAGATTGAAGGAAGATCGATGTTTGAATCGCTTCAGGAGCGCCTTGGCTCCATCCTGAACGGCCTGACCGGCCGCGGTGCCCTGTCCGAGGCTGATGTCTCGGCGGCGCTGCGCGAGGTGCGCCGTGCGCTGCTCGAGGCAGACGTAGCGCTGGAAGTGGTGCGCTCGTTCACCGACAAGGTGCGCGAGAAGGCCGTCGGCGCCGCCGTGGTCAAGTCGATCAAGCCCGGCCAGATGGTCGTCAAGATCGTCCATGACGAACTGGTCGAGATGCTCGGCGCCGAAGGCGTCGCCATCGATCTCAATGCCCCGGCCCCGGTCGTCATCATGATGGTCGGCCTGCAGGGCTCCGGCAAGACGACCACTTCGGCCAAGATCGCCAAGCGCCTTTCCGAGCGTCAGAACAAGAAGGTTCTGATGGCCTCGCTCGACACGCGCCGCCCGGCCGCGCAGGAGCAGCTGCGCCAGCTCGGCGAACAGGTCAAGGTCGCCACGCTGCCGATCGTCGACGGCCAGTCGCCGGTCGACATCGCGCGCCGCGCCGTGCAGGCGGCCAAGCTCGGCGGCCACGACGTCGTCATCCTCGACACCGCCGGCCGTACCCATATCGACGAGCCGCTGATGGTCGAGATGGCCGACATCAAGAAGGTATCGAGCCCACACGAAATCCTGCTGGTCGCCGATTCGCTGACCGGCCAGGACGCCGTCAACCTGGCCAAGAGCTTCGACGAGCGCGTCGGCATCACCGGTCTCGTTCTGACCCGCATGGACGGCGACGGCCGCGGTGGTGCCGCGCTTTCGATGCGCGCCGTCACCGGCAAGCCGATCAAGCTGATCGGCACCGGCGAGAAGATGGACGGGCTGGAGGAATTCCATCCCAAGCGCATCGCCGACCGCATCCTTGGCATGGGCGACATTGTCTCGCTCGTCGAAAAGGCTGCAGAAAACATCGACGCCGAACAGGCGGCGGCGATGGCCAAGAAGATGCAGTCGGGCAAGTTCGACCTGAACGACCTCGCCAGCCAGCTTCAGCAGATGTCGAAGATGGGCGGCATGGGCGGCATCATGGGCATGATGCCCGGCATGGGCAAGATGAAGGACCAGATGGCCGCCGCCGGTCTCGACGACAAGATGTTCGGCCGCCAGCTCGCCATCATCTCGTCGATGACCAAGGCCGAGCGCGCCAACCCGGATTTGCTGAAGCATTCGCGCAAGAAGCGCATCGCCGCCGGTTCCGGCACCGATGCGGCCGAAATCAACAAGCTGCTCAAGATGCATCGCGGCATGGCCGACATGATGAAGGCGATGGGCGGCAAGGGCAAAGGCGGCGGCCTCATGCGCGGCATGATGGGCGGCCTCGCCTCCAAGATGGGCCTCGGCGGCATGATGCCTGGCGGCATGGGCGGCATGATGGGCGGCGGCATGCCTGACCTGTCGAAGATGGACCCCAAGCAGCTCGAAGCGTTGCAGAAACAGGCCCAGGCAGCCGGCCTCGGCGGTGGCATGAAAGGCCTTCCCGGCGGCGGTGGCCTGCCCGGCCTGCCCGGCGGCATGAAACTTCCGGGGCTTCCCGGCCTCGGCGGTGGCGGACTGCCCGGCCTTGGCAAGAAGAAGTGAGGACACGGATGAACGAAGAAAAGGACATGGCCGACGCACGCATCATACTGGCCGACTACCGCGCCTCGATCGACAACATCGACGCAGCCCTCATCCATATGCTGGCCGAGCGCTTCCGCTGCACCAAGGCGGTTGGCGTGCTGAAGGCGACGCATGGCCTGCCGCCGGCCGACCCGGCACGCGAGCAGCAGCAGATCGCCCGGCTTCGCCAGCTGGCGAAGGATGCCCATCTCGACCCGGATTTCGCTGAAAAATTCCTCAACTTCGTCGTCCGCGAAGTGATCCGCCACCACGAACAGATCGCCGCTTCCAACGGCGTGACGAAAACCAACTGAAACCCAATCAACGAACTTAGAGTTCTTAGGAGAAAAGAAATGCCCTTGAAGATCCGACTGGCCCGTGCGGGCTCGAAGAAGCGTCCATACTACCACGTCGTCATCGCCGACGCCCGTTCGCCGCGCGACGGCCGGTTCATCGAGTCGATCGGCTCGTGGAACCCGCTGCTGCCCAAGGATGGCGAACGCGTCAAGGTCGATGCCGACCGCGTCAAGCATTGGCTGGCGCATGGCGCCCAGCCGACCGACCGCGTGCTGCGCTTCCTTGACGAGGCCGGCCTCGTCAAGCGCGACGCCCGCTCCAACCCGAAGAAGGCCGAGCCGGGCAAGAAGGCGCAGGAACGCGCTGCCCTTCTGAAGAAGGCGCAGGAAGACGCCGCAGCCGCTGTTGCCGCTGCCGCAGCAGCACCGGCCGAGGCCGAAGCCGCTACCGCCGAATAGATATTGCTCTATCACATCCAGGAAAACGGCGGGCCCCAGGCCCGCCGTTTTGCTATGTGGACTTCATTCTCGAATGCGGCCCGATCAATAGCCGCTCGGGCAGCGGTCGATGTAGACGCGGCCACGGCGATCACGGTAGCGGCATTCGCCACTCTCGCTCGCCCGGCCGATCAGCGCACCAGCAACAGCGCCGACAGCGCCGCCAACGACGGCACCCTCAACCGGATCGCCGGCGACGGCAGCGCCGACCGCCGCCCCGCCCAGTCCGCCGACAGCAGCGCCTTTTTCCGTTTGTGAACAAGCGGCGAGGGGCACCAGCAGGGCCATCAAAAGCATCGTTCTCTTCATTGTCGTTCCTCTCCGATAGGGAAACGCCTCCGCCGCCAAGCGAATCTCTAACTCGCAACTCGGCGATTTGATCCCAAAGACATTGCCGGCAAAGGGATTGAGGTCCCAGCAGGGGGCACTGGCTGGAGCGTTTGAATGTCCATGGTATCGCGGACGGGCGCAGATCCTCAGCCTCGCTGGTGTGTGGTGCGACAAGCCGGCAAGTCCAGCCGCCAGGGACATCGCCATGTCGTGGGTACAGCGCGCGGACTATCGGCACGCGCCGGTCGCGGATATTGAGGAGCATGTGGGCTGCGGCCCGTTTCTGCGGCCGAGAGAAGACGAATGACCGGCGAAACCGATCTGAAGACACTGCTGGCATCGATGACGCCGCAACTGCTCGCCGGCACCTATGTCTTCGCCACGCTGGCGCGTGGCGTCGCTCAGCCGGACGGCCTCGAACCGGTGATGGTGTTTCGTGAGCGCGAGGGCGTGACGCTGATCGTGACCGAGGAGGCGGCCAGCGCAGCTGCACTGACAGCTTCCTTCCGCTGCCGGATGGTGACGCTGAACATCCATTCGTCGCTGGAAGCCGTCGGCTTCCTCGCCGCCATCACCACGCGGCTCGCCGCCGCCGGCATGGGCGTCAATCCGGTCTCGGCTTTCTACCACGACCATCTGTTCGTCCCCGCCGACCGGGCGGAGGAAGCGCTGGAGCTGTTGATGGAGTTGGCCGAGAAGAACAGAGCGTAGCGCATCGGCGAAGCTGCCGATCTCCCCCTTCGTGGGGGAGATGCCCGGCAGGGCAGAGGGGGGCGTCAAGGAACGCCAACTTCGCTCATCTACGGCCAGTAAAATGGGTCTGCGAGTGCAACTGAGATCAATTGAGAGGACAGCGGGACAGCGCCCCCCTCTGTCCTGCCGGACATCTCCCCCACAAGGGGGGAGATTGGCTCCCGGCCGAAGGCCGAGCCCGCGACCGCGGACCGCCGGTGATCCGGCGCCCTCGCGGAGGGCCAGCCGCGCTAGCGGCGGTGCGGCCCGTGAGCGAAAATCAGGTCGGCCGCAGGCCGAGCCCGTGAGCGAAAACTAAGCCGCCTTCTTTTTCGGCTGGATCAGGCCGCGCTCGACCAAAAGCTCGGCGATCTGCACCGCGTTGAGGGCCGCACCCTTGCGCAGGTTGTCGGAGACGATCCACATCGACAGGCCGTTGTCGATGGTCGAATCCTCGCGGATGCGCGAGATGAAGGTGGCGTCCTCGCCGGCCGATTCCAGCGGCGTGATGTAGCCGCCGTCCTCGCGCTTATCCAAGACCTGGCAGCCAGGGGCCTCGCGCAGGATATCGCGCGCCTCATCGGCGGTGATCGGCTTTTCGAACTCGATGTTGACCGCTTCCGAATGGCCGATGAACACCGGCACGCGTACGCAGGTCGCCGTCAGCTTGATCTTGGGGTCGAGCATCTTCTTGGTCTCGGCGACCATCTTCCACTCTTCCTTGGTGGAGCCGTCGTCGAGGAAGACGTCGATATGCGGGATGACGTTGAAGGCGATGCGCTTGGTGAACTTCTTGACCTCGACGCCATCGGCGACGAAGACCGCGCGCGTCTGCGTGAACAGCTCGTCCATGCCTTCCTTGCCGGCGCCCGACACCGACTGGTAGGTGGCGACGACGACGCGCTTGATGGTGGCGAAGTCATGCAGTGGCTTCAATGCCACCACCAGCTGCGCCGTCGAGCAGTTCGGATTGGCGATGATGTTCTTGCGCGTGAACAGCGAGATCGCGTCCGGGTTCACTTCCGGCACGATCAACGGCACATCCTGGTCGTAGCGGAAGGCCGACGAATTATCGATGACGACGCAGCCCTGCTTGCCGATCTTCGGCGACCATTCCTTGGAGACGTTGCCGCCGGCCGACATGATGCAGATGTCGGTGTCGGAAAAATCATACTGGTCGAGCGTCCTGACCTTCAGCGTGCGGTCGCCGAACGACACTTCAGTGCCCTGGCTGCGCCGCGAGGCCAGCGCCACGACTTCGCTCACCGGAAAGCCGCGCTCTTCCAGTATGTTGAGCATTTCCCGGCCCACATTGCCCGTGGCGCCGACGACTGCAACCTTGAAACTCATAAAAATCTCCTGTCCCTCTCCGCTTGGTTTTTGGAGAAACCCGCTGGCCGATGCGGGTTCCGTCCCCCGGGCCGAACCCGGGAGAGGGTGGTTAGGCCAAGGGAATCACACCGTTTTGGTGGTGGTTTTGGCCATGGTTTTGCTGGAACGAGGAGACGCGCCGACGCGCCCGGCCCAATGATGTGCATTGAGGCTGGGGGCATCGAATGCAAGAAGAGCCATCGAAAGGCCGCGCATCGAAAAACGATCCCGTTCGAAGCGGGCTTTTACGCGGTTTGCGTCAAGAGTCAATTGCGATGAGCGCCCTGTTGCCCTGTACAATGGCGGCGGCACGAAGTACGAACGGCATGACTATCCGGCTCATGGAGCGTCCCGACGCCCGCCGAAGACAGACCCATTGCTGGGCATATAAGAATCCGAATTCCGAAAGAGTAAGATGTCCAACTTCGATGCACTCGTTCCCGCGCTGGCAAAGGCGCTGGAAAAACGCGGCTATTCCGAACTGACGCCGGTACAGAAGGCGGTTGTGGCGCCCGAACTCGGTGAGGCCGATGCGTTGGTTTCGGCGCAGACCGGCTCCGGCAAGACGGTGGCCTTCGGCCTCGCCTTGGCGCCAACCTTGCTCGGAGGCGCCGAGCGCTTCGGCCACGCGGCGGCACCGCTGGCGCTGGCGGTGGCACCGACGCGCGAACTGGCGTTGCAGGTGACGCGCGAGCTGGAGTGGCTCTACGAACTGACCGGCGCCACCGTGGCGTCCTGCGTCGGCGGCATGGACATGCGCTCGGAGCGGCGTGTGCTGGAGCGTGGCGCCCACATCGTCGTCGGCACGCCCGGCCGGCTGCGCGACCATATCACCCGGCACTCGCTCGACATGTCCGCGCTCAAGGCGGTGGTGCTCGACGAGGCCGACGAGATGCTCGATCTCGGCTTTCGCGAGGACCTCGAATTCATCCTCGACGCGGCCCCCGCCGAACGCCGAACGCTGATGTTCTCGGCCACCGTGCCGCGCTCCATCGCAACGCTCGCGCAGGGCTACCAGCGCGATGCCGTGCGCATTTCGGCCGCCGGCGAGGAAAAACAGCATCTCGACATCGAATACCGGGCGCTGAGCGTTGCCCAGCCCGACCGGGAAAACGCCATCATCAATGTGCTGCGCTATTACGAGGCCAAGAACGCGCTGGTGTTCTGCAACACGCGTGCCGCCGTCAATCATCTGACCGCGCGCTTCAACAACCGCAACTTCTCCGTCGTCGCACTCTCCGGCGAACTCAGCCAGAACGAGCGCAGCCATGCCTTGCAGGCGATGCGCGACGGCCGCGCAAAAGTTTGCATCGCCACCGATGTGGCGGCACGCGGCATCGACCTGCCCAACCTCGAACTGGTCATCCACGCCGATTTGCCGACCAACCCGGAAACGCTGCTGCACCGCAGCGGCCGCACCGGCCGCGCCGGGCGCAAGGGCGTCAGCGCGCTGATCGTGCCCAACAGCGCCCGCAAGCGCACCGAGCGGCTGTTGCAGAACGCTGGCCTCAAGGCGACATGGGCGAGCCCGCCCTCGGCCGACGACGTGATCCGGCGCGACGACGAACGCATCCTTGCCGATCCGGTTTTCGACGAGCCGGTGAAGGATGACGAGCGCGGTTTCATCGACGCGCTGCTCGCCAGGCATGGCGCCGAACAGGTGGCCGCCGCCTTCGTGCGCCAGTGCCGCGCCAGCCGCTCGGCGCCCGAGGACCTCATGGAAATCGCGCCCTTCACGCCGTCGCGTGAAAGACCGGCGGGCGAAAACTTCGCGCGTCGCGACGAGGCACCCAGCCGCCGCGACGATTTCGGCGCCAGCGTCTGGTTCTCGCTGTCGATCGGGCGCCGGCAGAATGCCGAGCCGCGCTGGCTCATCCCGATGCTGTGCCGCACTGGCAGCATCAGCAAGCGCGAGATCGGCGCCATCAAGATGCAGCCCGATGAGACCTTCGTGCAGATCGCCGCGGACTGGGCCGACCGCTTCCTGGCCGCGATCGGTCCCGATCGCAAACTGCAAAACAACATCCTGGTGAAGCGGCTCGACGGCCAGCCCGATTTGTCGCGCGCCGGCTACCAGCCGCCAAGCCCCGACAAGAAACCGCATCGCGGCAAGGCGCCGTTCGACCCCAACGCCCCGAAGCGCAAATTCGAGAAACGCGCACCGGCATCAGCCGACCAGCGCCCGGCAGCCGAGCATGAGGCAAAGCCGTGGGCGAAGCCGGGCAAGCCGAAATTCGAAAACACCGGCGCGCCGAAGCACAAGAAGGCGAAGAAGCGCCCATCGTAGGGCTGGACCTGCCGGCAAGGCGCTCAACGTTCGGCGCGCGGGCGGGACGCGCTTTCCTTCAGGCCTGCCTTGATGGCGGCCCAGCTTGCCGCCGCAGGCGTTGGCCGATGCTTCTCTGCGATGCGCTCGACCAGAGAGGATCGCCACGCATGGTCCTGCGCCATCCTGCGGATCGCCTTGTACCAGCCTTGCTGGTCCTGCGAATCGACCGCCGGCATCAGGCCGCCGGTCGCCTCGATCAGCGACGGCGCTGTCGAGACGATGACCGGAACGCCGAAATCGAGACATTCCGACGCGCCGTAGCCCCAGCCCTCGATATGCGAGGGAAAGACGCCGAAGGAAGCGCTGCGATAGTAGCCGATGAGTTCCTCGTCGCTGACCAGCCCGGTGAACGTGACCCGCTCGAGCAGCCTGGGATGGGCCTTGAGATAGGCGCGCAGCGGATCGATCATCCAGCCCCAGCGCCCGGCGCAGACGAGCCTCGGCAGCTTGACGCCCTCGTCAAGCGCCTGCTGCCAGATCCGCGCCAAGAGGATGTGGTTCTTGCGCACTTCGATGGTCGAGCAGTAGAGCACGAACGGCTCGTCGGTCTCGATGCGCGAGGTCGTGCCAGCGCGCGATGCGTTTGCATGCAGGATGGAGGGCATCGGAAAGCGATACACGACCGGCGCGGCGACGCCGGCTTTGCGCATATGATCGGCGAGTGTGGCGCCAACCTCGTCGGAGGCGCAAAACGCCGGAGCACCGGAGCGGACGAGGTGCTCGAGATAGGACCCGAAACGGGTCTCGCGAGGGCCTGCACCGAGCAGGTCCGGACGCAATGCCGGGATGAGATCGTGGCAAAGGAAAGCAAGATCACCCGCACCGCCCGAGACGGCGGATCGGTCTTCCTCGGTCAGGATATGATGGCTGATGAGCACCAGACCCGGCTCCGCCTGCGCGGCAAGGGGTGCAGCTTCCTGGCGCAAGCCCAACAGGGCGCGCCGGTACAGACGATAGGCACGGATCAGCAGCCTCGTCACCTGATAGGCAATCCCTTTGCGGCCATTGGTCACCGTCCTGGCGAGATGGCGGTCAGCGTCGCGCTTGCCCCACGGCTGCTGCCTGACTGCCTCGAGGGCCTGCGAAAGCGCCGTGCATCTCCCCGGCCATCGTTTGACATGATGCGGTGAAATCTCGCCCGCCGCGACATGGTCCTGCTCGTAGGGGGCAAGCGCGCGGAACCGGCCTTCATCGGCTCTGAACGCCACCACCTCCACGCATGGGTCGGGATCCGCCAACGCCGCGTTGATGAGAAAGCTTTCTACCCGTGGGATGCCGGCCAGGCCCTCGCCGGGCGGCCACAACATCAGGCCGGTGGCGTCGATGGCCAGCCTCGGAGGCCTTGCGGCCTCTCTGCCCTCTATCACGGCGCTGGTGTCGGAACGCTCGGCTGTCATTGTCTGCTTGTGGGTCTGCTTTTGGCAAAGGCGGTTGCACTTGATGCCTTATGCTTCATTTGCCGCCAACACGGTAGCCATGCGGCCCGGTATTGCCCATCGGCTCGGCCCTGTGTCACACCTTCGGGCAGGGACGTGGCGAGAGGGGTGGCATATGCGCGGCGAAGTGCTTCACTATGACGAGGACCAGGGTTTTGGCTTCATCACCGGAGCCGACGGCAACCGCTATACCTTCACCCGCGAGAACCTGCGCCGGCAATCCGCCATGCCCAACGGCACGGCCGTCGAGTTCCAGCCGGGCGGCGGCCAGGCGCGCGACGTCTTTTCGATCGCCGCCCCGGCCGCCGCACACCCCGGCACCAAGGCCGCACTGGCCCAGGTCAGCGTTCCACCTGCAACAGCGCCTCCCGCGCAGCATTTCGGCCGGTCTTCCGAGACAGCCGAGCCCAGCGATCTCTGGGGCTATTTCTGGCGTGGCGTGACGCAGAACTATTTCAATTTCGCCGGGCGCGCGCATCGCAAGGAATATTGGGGCTACTGCCTGTTCTGGACGGTTTGCTTGCTGATCATCGGCGGCACCGGCCTGTACACCGATATGGATATGGGCGGCTTCGACAGCGATATCTCGGGGGCGGTAACGGTTGGGCTGTGCGGCACCTTCCTGCTGGCGACAGTTCTTCCCAGCCTCGGCATGATCGTGCGCCGGCTGCATGACATCGGCCTGTCGGGCTGGCTCTGCCTGCTGATCCTGATTCCGACCATCGGCAGCCTGATCATCCTGGTCTTCGCGCTGATCCCGACGCAAGCCCGGGAAAACCAGTGGGGACCAGTGCCGGCAGGCGTCCGGGTTTGACAGCCCCCAAGCCGTTTCAGCGTCGCGGACAATTTCGGTCGTCGCCCGGCGGACGATGACCGCCGCGATTATCCCAGGAACTTGGCGATGATCGCGTCGCCCATCTCGACCGTGCCGACCTCGGTCATGCCCGCGGACATGATGTCCTTGGTGCGCAGGCCATCGTCGAGCACTGCGGCGATGGCGCTTTCGAGACGGTCGGCTTCCGCCACCATGCCGAAGGAATAGCGCAGGCACATGGCGAAGGAGGCGATCATGGCGATCGGGTTGGCGATGCCCTTGCCGGCAATGTCGGGGGCCGAGCCATGCACCGGCTCGTAGAGCGCCTTGCGCTTCTTGGTCTTCACGTCAGGCGCGCCGAGCGAGGCCGACGGCAGCATGCCGATCGAGCCGGTCAGCATGGCGGCAATGTCGGACAGCATGTCGCCGAACAGATTGTCGGTGACGATGACGTCGAACTGTTTTGGCCAGCGCACCAGCTGCATGCCGCCGGCATCGGCCAGCATGTGGTCGAGCTTGACGTCGGAATAGCGGGCCTTGTGGGTCTGGGTGACGACCTCGTTCCACAGCACGCCCGACTTCATCACATTGCGCTTTTCCATCGAGGTGACGTGGTTCTTGCGCGTCCGTGCCAGTTCGAAGGCGACGCCGGAAATGCGCTCGATCTCGAACGTGTCGTAGACCTGCGTGTCGATGCCGCGCTTCTGGCCGTTGCCGAGATCGATGATCTGCTTGGGCTCGCCGAAGTAAACGCCGCCGGTCAGCTCGCGCACGATGAGGATGTCGAGACCCTCGACCACCTCCTGCTTTAGCGAGGAGGACGCCGCCAGTGCCGGATAGCAGATGGCCGGGCGCAGATTGGCGAACAGCTCCATGTCCTTGCGCAGCCGCAGCAGGCCGGCCTCAGGGCGTACCTCGTAGGGCACCGCGTCCCATTTTGGACCGCCGACGGCGCCGAACAGCACCGCGTCGGCCGCCATCGCCTTTTCCATGTCGGCATCGGAGATCGCCGCGCCATGCGCGTCATAGGCGCAGCCGCCGACCAGACCGTCCTCGGTGGTAAAACCGCTGCCGAGCTTGTCGTTCATGGCTGATATCAGTTTCTTGACCTCGGCCATGGCCTCCGGACCGATGCCGTCGCCGGGGAGCAGGAAAAGATGTTTCGTTGCCATGGAGAAACCGTCCCAGAAAGAATTTGAACCGCGGCCTTGCTAAACGCCGAACGGCCGACGCGCAAGCAGGAACGCGGGGATGAAATATGAGCAACGTTCTTTTGGCGATCCCTGGCCGCCGACATCTCAAGATCCGCACTCGCCTTGGCGCTTACAGACCTATGCCATCACCGATGCGAGAGAATGTTGACCAGCCGGCCGAACGGATCGCGCACATAGAAGCGCCGCACGCCCCAGGGCTCGTCGGCCGGTCCGTATTCGATGGCGAAGCCGGCGGTCTTCATGGCATCGAGCGCTGCATCGACATCGTCGACCTCGATCGACAGATCCGGCACCGGCGTGCCGGAGCCGCCATGTGCCATGAAACTGATCTGGACATCCATCTTTGCTTGGGAGCCGTAGGTGGCGATCCAGCCAAGGTCCATCAGCACGTCGAGGCCGAGTACGTCCTGGTAGAAGCGTTTTGCCGCCACGATGTCTTGCGTGGCGATGTTGGCAACGATGCGCTGGACTTTCATCGCTTGACCGCCTTCAAGCCGTGCGCCGCAGCGCGGTGACTTCGATCTCGATCTTCATTTCCGGCTTGTTGAGCTGGCAGACGATCATCGTCGCCGCCGGCCTGATGTCGCCGAACGTCTCGCCCAGGATCGGAAAGACGATGTCCACGAAGGCCTGGTCGGTGATGTAATAATGCGCCCGCACCACGTCGGCCATCTCGAAGCCGCCATCCTTGAGCGCCTTGCCGATCGTGGCCAGGCAATGGCGCGTCTGCGCCTCGACCGTCTCCGGCATCGTCATCGTCGCATAGTCGTAGCCGGTCGTGCCGGACACGAAGCACCAGTCGCCCTGCACCACGGCACGCGAATAGCCGGCGGTCTTTTCGAACGGGGAACCGGTGGAGATCAGTTTTCGCATATGAGGGGCCTTGCTTGGGTTGTCGGCCAAGATTAGCAGGCGGAACGGCGCGGGTCGTGGGCCAAGCCAGGCGAACTGTTAGCCCGGAAGCGAAGCGCGAACCTCCGAGATTGGCTGAAGCATCCCTTCCGTCGTCATCCTATGGCGGAGCAAGGAGCGTAGCGACACGGCGCAGACCCCTGGATGACGAAAGCGCGGGGGGCGCCGCGCAACGCTAATGCCTCAATTTGCAGTCCCCAGCGCCTTGTCCAGCGCCTCCTTGACATCGGCCGGCCATGTCGTCACCGCCGGCCAGGCGTC
This sequence comes from Mesorhizobium sp. Root695, assembly GCF_001428185.1. Lineage (NCBI taxonomy): Bacteria > Pseudomonadati > Pseudomonadota > Alphaproteobacteria > Hyphomicrobiales > Phyllobacteriaceae > Mesorhizobium > Mesorhizobium sp. Root695. Next base: position 291,642 of record NZ_LMHO01000034.1, read on the forward strand.
GGGCTCGGGCTTGTCGCCGCGACGGGCGAAGTAGAGCTTGTGCTGGGCCGGGTCGACCGCCATGAAGCCGTCATTGCCGCCGCAGTCATGCGGTACGCAGCCGCTGGCGTAGAAGACGCCCGAAGCGGTCTTTTCCGTGCCGCCGCCGACCAGCAGGCTGGTCGCCATGTCGGGCATGTCCTTGCCGAGCAGCTTTTCCGCTTCCTTGTAGACGGCCTCGTTGTGGAAAGCGTCGATGATGTTCTGGTACTTTTCCGGATCGATGTCCTTCCAGTCGGTGCCGGGTTCCGGCATGTAGGTCAGGTTGCCCGAGATCGTCAGTCCGTCGGTCGGCGACCACTGCAAGGCCGGCTTCTCATCCCCCGGCAACAGATAGGGCACGAAATAGATGGCGTTGTCGGACACCGCCGAGGGCGGCGCGCCGCAGTCGTCCTGCTCGACGGTGGTGCTCTGGATGGTGCCGCCTTCCGGCTTCCAGACGATCACCGTGGCCGGTCCGCATTGGTTGCCGCCATCGCCGACATCGAACAGCGCCACCTTGACGCCGCCGACCTCGACTATTCTGTCGAAGAAGACGTCATAGTTGGTGGCCAGTTGCTTGCCGTCATAGGCAAGCACCTTCTCACCGTCCTGTTCCGGTTGGGTGATGGTCAGCGTGCCGCCCTCGAAGGGTACAGGCGCTTGGCTGTCGTCATCGGAAGCGTCGGCGGCGTCTGTCCCTTGGTCCGTAGCAGACTTTTCGGCCGCAGACGGCGCGGTGGGCGTCTGCGTCTGGGCATGGCTCAAAGTGGCAGGCATCAAAAGAAACGCCAGCCCGCAGGTGCCAGCAAGAAGCGAACGAGTCATGACTGTCCTCCGCTGAGTCGCCACGAACCCGGCCTGTGGCGGCCGGGTCAGATCCTACCACTCAGGCCCAGGGGCGCTGTTCGGCGTTGCGCTTCTCGAACGAAGCGATGGCGTCGGCCTTCTCCATGGTCAGGCCGATATCATCGAGACCATTGAGCAGGCAGTGCCGCTTGAAGTCGTCGAGGTCGAATTTGACCACGCCGCCATCCGGCCCGCGGATTTCCTTGGCCTCGAGGTCGACCGACACCGTGGCGTTGGAGCCGCGCGACGCATCGTCCATCAGCTTCTCGAGATCCTCGGGGCTGACGGTGATCGGCAGGATGCCGTTCTTGAAGCAGTTGTTGTAGAAGATGTCGGCGAACGAGGTCGAGATGACGCAGCGAATGCCGAAGTCGAGCAGCGCCCACGGCGCGTGCTCCCTGCTCGAGCCGCAGCCGAAATTATCGCCGGCAACCAGGATCTGCGCCTTGCGGTAGGCCGGCTTGTTGAGCACGAAATCCGGATTTTCCGAACCGTCGTCCTTGTAGCGCATTTCGGCGAACAGGCCGGTGCCAAGCCCGGTGCGCTTGATCGTCTTCAGATAATCCTTGGGGATGATCATGTCGGTGTCGACATTGACGATCGGCATCGGAGCGGCGACGCCGGTGAGCTTGGTGAATTTTTCCATGGCTTTTGCCCGTGTTTTCGTTGCGGGAGGATTTGCTGACGCCGGTTTACACAAAGCCGGCGGCAAATAAAAGGCAACTGTTTGTGCGGGACGCATCGCCTATAGCAGGCAAGGCCAGTTTGAAAATCTGGCGACGACCCGCCCCGTCTCGACCGGGGGCCTCCAGCATGTAGCTGGCGCTCTTCCCCTGAGCTACGGGCCGCCGTAGTGGCTGTATCATGCCACCCGCTGAAACTGAACCACCTCAAAAATGGCTTCGAGATCCTGGCCAGCTGATGCAATCTGGCCGTCATGGCAGAAAACTCTCACATCCTCTATGCACGCGAACCAGCACTCGACGTCGCCGAATTCCGTCGCGTGCTGGTCGAATCCGGCCTCGGCGGGACACGCCCCGTCGATGACGACATCAGGCTGCAGGCGATGCTATCGGGCGCCAATCTGGTGCTGACCGCGCGTCTCGACGTGGAGGGCAAGCCGCTGATCGGCGTTATCAGGGCGCTCACCGACTTCTCCTAGGTCTGCTACATCTCCGAACTCGCCGTTTCCCAATCGGCGCAAGGGCTCGGCATCGGCAAGGGCCTGATGGCCGAGGCGCGCCGGCAACTCGGCCCGTCCGTCGCCATCAGCCTGATCTCCATGCCCGACGCCGTCGGCTTCTACGAACGCATCGGCATGAAGCGCATGGCCGACGCCTTCTGGTTCTCCCGCAAGGGCTGACCTTCCTCACAAAGCCGTGACGTTTCTGATGACCTTGGTCGCTTGACATGCAACCAGATGGTTGCATATTAAAGCTATGAGCATGGATGCCGTCTTTCGCGCCTTGGCCGACCCGACCCGTCGGCAGTTGCTGGACAGCCTCCATGCCAGGAACGGGCAGACGCTGAACGCGCTGTGTGAACAGATGGACATGACGCGCCAGGCGGTGACCAAGCATTTGGCGATCCTGGAGGAGGCCAACCTCGTCACCACCATCCGCAAGGGGCGCGAGAAGGAGCACTATCTCAACCCCGTTCCCATCAACGAGATCGCCGACCGCTGGATCGGCAAATTCGAGCGGGGGCGGCTGACCGCTCTCGGCGACTTGAAGAAACGCCTCGAAAGGGAAGACTGATGAGCAACAAGTTCGTCTACGTGACCTACATCCGCACCACGCCCGAAAAGCTCTGGGAGGCGCTGACCGAGCCGGAATTCAACCGGCAGTTCTTTCTCTGCTCCTATCAGGAGAGCGATTGGAAAGTGGGCTCCAGCTGGAATCTGATGTTCCCGGACGGGCGCGTTGCCGACAGCGGCGAAATCCTCGAGATCGACCCGCCCAGACGCCTGGTCATCAAATGGCGCAATGAATGGATGCCGGAGGTGAAGGCCGACGGCTACACGCGCTGCACCTTCATCATCGAGCAGGACGGCGAGCTTATGAAGCTTGCCGTCACCCATGAAGCGGACGGGCCGCACAGCCTGATCGGGAACGTCGCCAAGGGGTGGCCGCTGGTACTGGCCAGCTTGAAGAGCCTGCTCGAGACCGGCAAGGGTTTTGAGCGTCCGCCATCAAAAGGATGAAACCTCGTTTCGAGAGCGAAACAAATTTGATGTGGAGGCATCCGTGATGCAAATTGCCAGAGTGCACAGCATGACCAATGGCGAGACGATCATGGCATCCGCCGAGATCGAAGCGCCTCCGGAACGCATCTTCAGAGCGCTGGTCGGCAAGGAAGTCGAGCAATGGTGGGGATCTGCCGCTACCTACCGGATGGTCGACTGGTCGGCCGACCTCCGCGTCGGTGGCCATTGGACCGTTGTTGTCCGGACGGCTGGCGGCAGGGACCTGCCGGCCGGCGGCGAATTCCTCGAGCTCGAGGCGCAGCGCCGGATCGTGCAGACGCGGGTCTATGCATGGGACCATCCAACACTTGGCCGACGGCAAACGACGATTGCCTGGCTGCTGGAGCCGACCGCCAAGGGCACGCGCCTCACCATCTGCCATGGTGGTTTTTCTGGGGTGAGCGAAGCGGCCACCGAGCATGCCGAGGGTTGGGGTCGCGTGCTGGCCTGGCTGCAGGCCTATGTCGAGGCTGAAAGACTGGCGGCGGCCTGAGCAGCGGGTCAGTGGCAGCGGCCCTTCACGCACCCTCGCCTTGACCTACACCTGATCTGGTCCACATCCCATGCATGGAAAAGCAGGGATGTTTCATAGGTACGGCCGGCTGGGGAATTCCGACGCGATACAAGGATGATTTCCCGCAACCCGGTTCTCACCTCGAACGCTATGCCAAGCGCCTTCCTATCGTTGAGATCGACACCTCCTTCTACAAGACGCATCGCCGCGAGACCTATGAACGCTGGGCGGGCTCCGTGTCGGATCATTTCCGCTTTGCCGTCAAGACACCAAAGGCGATGACCCATGAGCAGCGTCTCGTCGGCTGCGAGATGCTCTCTGAGGCCTTTCTCCAGCAGGTTGAAGGTCTCGGCGAAAAGCTAAGCGTGCTTCTGGTGCAGCTGCCGCCAAGTTTGCCCTTCGAGGCAGGCGTCGCAGGTGGTTTCTTCGACATGTTGGGGAGGCGAACCCCGGCAAGGCTGGTATGCGAGCCGCGCCATTCAAGCTGGTTCGATGCGGAGGCCGATACGCTTCTGACTAGCCGCCAGGTTGCGCGTGTTGCGGCCGACCCGGCTCCGGTGCCTGCAGCGGCGATCCCGGGCGGCTGGCCCGCCCTTGCCTATTTCCGCTGGCATGGCGTGCCGCGCGTCTATTATTCGGACTACGATGCCGAAAGTCTCGACGGGTTTGCGCGGCAAGTGGAAGGGGTGGTGGCTTTAGGCGCCGAGGCCTGGTGCATTTTCGACAACACGGCATCGGGGCACGCGCTCGGCAACGCTCTCGCCATCGATGCGATGCTTCGCTAAATCACATTCAATTCCCGAAACGCCCGCCCTTCCGCAACACGGCCATAGCCAAACGCCGAGCAGTCCACCGTGCGGTAGCCGCCATGCACGATCAACTCGGCCAGCGCCTTGCCGACCGCCGGCGCCTGCTGCAGGCCGTGGCCGGAGAATCCGTTGGCGAAGATGAAATTGCCGACCTCGGGATGCGGGCCGATCACCGCGTTCTGGTCGAGCGTGTTGTAATCGTAGTGCCCGGCCCAGGCACGCGTCGGCTTGATCGCTTCGAAAGCCGGAATGCGGGTCGCCAGCACCGGCCAGATCACCTCTTCGAACAGCGGCCAATCGACGTCGAAATCCCCGGGGGCGGCGGGACCGTCGCCCTCTTCCGGCTCGGCGCCGCCGGTGAGATAGACCGAGCCTTCCGGCCTGACATAAATGCCGGAGGGATCGACCAGCAGCGGCATGTCGGCATATTTCTCGCGCGCCTCGAAGACGAAGACGTTGCGCTTGCGCGGCTCGACCGGCAGCGCCAGCCCTGCAAGAGCTGCCACCTTGCCGGCATTCGGCCCGGCGGCGTTGATGATGGTGCCGGCTTCCAGCACCTCGCCATTGTCGAGGCTCACACCGATGACACGGTTGCCGTCGCGCGCAATACCGGTGACATCAGCGGTGATGAAATCGATCTTCTTCTGCCGCAGCGCCTTGCGGAACAGCATCAGCATCGCATGCGCGTCGAACCAACCCTCGCCGCTGCGGCCATAGGCGCCGGCGGCGATGCCCTCGGCCGACAGCCACGGGAACCGACGGACCAGCTGATCCACGTCCTCCAGCACGATGTCGGCGCCCTCGGCCATCTGCGCCTCGTGATTGCTCTTGAGGATCGACAAGCCGTCCTCGCCGGCAAGAATGAGATAGCCGCCTTCGCGAAAGCCGATATCGGCATCCGCGCCGAACTCTTCCTTCAGCCGCCGGAACAGTTTCAGCGTGAACTGCGACAGGCGGATGTTTTCCGGGATCGAGAATTGCTGGCGGATCGAGGCCATGGACAGCGTCGTTGCCGCGTGGGCGAATTGCGGGTCGCGCTCGACCAGCGCGATCGAACCGGAAAACCCTTCCTCGCGCAGATAATAGGCAACCGAGGAGCCGACGATGGCCCCGCCGATGATGACGATGTCGTAGCGCACGCTTTCTCGCCTTTCCGATTCGAGCCGCTGATCAAATTACGCGGCGGGCAAAATGATCTCGAAGCGCGTGCCGCGTTCGGAGTCAACCAGGCGGATCATACCATCATGCGCTTTCAAGAGGGCCAGCACGATGCCGAAGCCCATGCCGGTGCCGCCCGAATCGCGGCGCGTGGTGAAGAACGGTTCGAAAATGCGCGCCCGGTTGCTCGGCGAAATGCCGGCGCCATCGTCGCTGACCAGAATGGTCGCCTTGCCACCGGCGCTCGCCGCCGTGACCGAAACCAGCGTCGCGCCATGTCGGGCCGAATTGTCGATGAGATTGGCAAGCAAGATCGCCGCGTTCTCGGCCGATATGCGCAAGGCCAGATCGCCGCCGGCCTCGACGCGAACCGTCAGCCTGTTGTCGACGGGCAGCAGCGCCAGTGCCGCACCGGTCGAGGTGCTTTCGCCGCTCGGCGCCAGGTTTTCGGCGCGTGCCAGGTCAAGCAGGCGCCGCACCAGCAGATTGAGCCGCCCGGCATCGGTGACGATATTGTTGGAGAAACGCCGCCGCTCCGTATCATCCATCGCGCTACCCGAATCGCGCAGCAATTCGGCCGCGCCCTGGATCGCCGTCAACGGCGATTTGAGCTCGTGCGAGACATGGGTGGCGAAAGTCTGGATCGAGTCCGATCGCGCCTGCAGTTTTTCGGCCATGTCGAGGAAAGCGGCGGACTGCTCCGCCATCTCATATGTGCCGTGGTGGTCGAGCGGCCTGATCGCCGCGCGATCGCCGGCGGCGATGCGCTGGGTGCGATCGATCAGCGCATAGATCGGCCGGCTGACGGTGCGCAGGAAGACGAGGCCGATGAGCAGCGTACCGCCGATTATGGCGATGGCCGCCAACGTCACCTTGCCGCGCTCGCCATAGAGATGTTTGATGATGTTGTTGGGCGTCCGCGACACATAGACCACGCCGGCGACCTTGCCCTCGACAGCGGCCGGCAAGGCGACGAAGACACGCACCTTGGTGCCCCTGCTGACCGAATAGAGCGGTGGCGCCGGCTGGTCGGGGATACGCAGCCTGAGCGCGCTGGCATAGCGGCCGGCGAGTGCGGCTCGCACCTCTTCAACGTCAGCGAGCGATTGTCCAACCTCGCCGCGTCCGGCAATGACAACGCCCCGGGGATCGAGCAGGCGGAAGCCGGCCAGCGTGGTTTTCTGCGTGGTGTCGAGAATGCCGGACAGGCGCGCGCCGAACGCCGCGAAGGCTGGATCGATGGTCGCAGCGACCGCCGCCGGTCGGGTTGGAAGCACATGATCCGAGGCGAGATCGAGTTGCGGCTCGATCGGCCTGTACAGCGGGTCAGGATTCGCGCTTCGGCTTGAATCCCCGCTTGGCCCCGGCATCGGCGCGCCGAGTTTTTCCGCCGGAATGCCGGCGTCGCTCACATCCTGCGCATAGATGGCGGCTATGGCCGCGCCTTGCGCGATCAGCTCCGCCTCGGTCTGGCGGATCAGCTGGTTCTCGTAGAGCCGGAAGAAGAACAGGCCGACCAGCGGCAGGGCCATCACCAGGATCAGGATGGCGACGACGACCATGGCGAGGCGAGGTCGCCATTTGCGGCCGATCCATTTGCTGGAAGTCGTCAGCCGCATCGGCCGAGCCGGAAGCCGACGCCATGCACGGTCTCGATAACATCCGGGCAACCCACTGCCGCCAGCTTGGCGCGGATGTTGCGGATATGGCTGTCGACGGTGCGGCCGGCGACATGGATCTTGCCGGCATAGGCGCTGGCCATCACCGCGTCGCGGTCGAGCACATGCGTCGGCCGCGCCAGAAACCCCTTCAGGATCGAGAATTCTATCCCCGTCAGGGCAAGCGGCTGGCCGTCGAAGCTGGCGGCATGGCTGGCCGGCGCCAAGGTGAGTTTGCCATGCGCGAACTGCCTGTCGTCGGCCGGTTCGGGCGGTGCCGGGCGAGCGCGCCGCAGGATGACGTTGACGCGGGCGACCAGCTCGCGCGGGCTGAACGGTTTCGTCACATAGTCGTCGCCGCCCATTTCGAGCCCGAGGATGCGGTCGATCTCCTCGTCGCGCGCGGACAGGAACAGCACCGGCACATCGGATGTGTGCCGCAGCCGGCGGCAGACCTCCAGCCCATCCATTTCCGGCATGCCGATGTCGAGCACGACCAGGTCAGGTGTGCGCCGTCCGATCGCTTGCAGGGCAGCCGCGCCGTCGGCCACACCTTGCGTCTTCATGCCGGCCTTCTCCAGCGCAAAGCAGATCACTTCGCGGATATGCGGATCATCGTCGGCGACGAGGATGTGATGCGGCATGGATCAGCGGCCCGGCACGTAAGGTTCGGCAGCGGAGGGAATCACGAGCGGGCCTCTCCTGTCGAGATAACGATTGAGCCGCCAGTCGCGAAAGCTCCAGGCTCGCCAGTTTTGCTGGATGATGCGATACCAGCCTTCGTCGATCCCACGCAATCTGGCAAGTTCGCGGACCGCGCCGGCGGCAGCCGTCTTTTCCTGGTGATCGAAGAAACGATCAAGCGCCGGAAACGCGCCCGGACCGAGCGAGCGCAGATACCAGGCGTCGAGTGAAATACCCTGGCCGGTCATTTCGAGGGAATGGTCGACATTGTAATTGGCGATCAGCGCAGCGAAGTTGATGAAACAGCAGGCATAAAGCGTCAGAGATAACGTCAGAAGATTGGCGGACAGCAGCCATTCATTGGATTTTCCAAGCGCGATGCGGGCGATGATCAGGGCAAGGCCTGATACCACCAGCCCCATCCAGACGAAGGCGGCGACGCGCCAGTAGGTCAGCGCATAGATGCCGATATAGAGGTCGAGCCGCAGGATCGACGAGATGACCAGCATGATGTTCTGCGCCACCCAGGCATAGACCAGCCGGCGGATGACCGGATCGGCTGATGCAGCACTTCCGGGCCGCAGCGCCGCCAGCACGAAGCCGGCGGCAAGCAGCGCGGTGACGATCAAGGGATAGGCGCCGCGATGCGCGTAGGCGGCGTAGCTCAGCCCGTCGGGAAGGGCGGCCCCGCCCCACAGATAGGTGGCGTCGAGCCCGGTCTGCAGCGCAAACAGCATGTTGAACATAACAAGCGCGCGAAGGATGGCCGCCTTGCCGAACAGCATGTCCTCCATGGTGGTGATGGTTCCCTCGGATTGAGCGCTGATATCAGCCACCGGCGTCGCGCGCGGGAGACGGCGGAGCAGACGTGGCAGGCGTGGCCGCAGAAAAGCCCAGACGCCGGCGAGCACGAACAGCCAGAAGGCAAGCCGAGCCAGTTGGATGAGATCGAGCAGCTTCAGCAGGTCGATCAGCGACAGCCAGTAGTCGATGACCGGGTTGGCGGCGCCGAACAGCGCCAGGAAGACTGCGCCCAAGGTCAGCGGCATGACCCAGACGGCGATCGCCGCCAGGCGTACGCGGCGCCGGCCAAAGCGCCGCGCCGTCTTGCGCCAACGGATGAAATCGCCAACGAGCCGGAAAGGCGCCGCCAGCAGGAACAGCGCGATCTGGCCGGCAATGCGGGCGATGCTATGTCGCAGACGGCCGCTGAGCGAAAGCGCGAAGACGACCAGCCCCGCCAGCGCGGTCGAGACCGACAGGGCGCTGACGGTCTCGGCCAGCGGCAGCAGCGCGACAAGCAGGGCGATGGGCTTGAGCCAGACCCTGCCGTCGCTGAAGGCCGCCGGGTGCACGGCGACGACCGCGGCGGCAATCAGGAGGGCGAACAGGAAAACCGTGATCCCGGCGGGCTGGCCGTAGAACAGAAAATCCGCCAGCCCGACCAGCAGGGCGGCAACGCCAAGGCGGCTGCAATAGCTCGGCGCGGCGGAAAACAACGCTGTCACGACCTGGCTTTCCTGATGGCGTCCCGCCGAATTGCCGGCGGGCTCTTGCGGACAAAGGGAATGAGGATCGCCGTCATGCGCGGCGGATCGGCCAGCCACCAGCCTTCGCTGCGCAACCGATGAGGCAGACGGGGTTTTGCTCGCTTTTGCATGCCGCCTGTCTCGCAGGCCGGCAGGGAGATCGCAGGGCGGATCCGAGGAGGTTTTCGGCAAGCGTGTGCAGTTTTTGTGCAGACAGGGGCGCCGAGCGTCTAACTCCCCCTTGTGGGGAGGTCGGACCGAAGGTCCGGGTGGGGGTCCGGCGCCGCACCCCCACCCCGCTGCTTCGCAGCGACCCTCGCCACAAGGGGGAGGATGGGCGCAAAGCCCTGCGCGCTTGCCTCCACCAACCGCACGCGGCATAGATCACGCATGGAAACCTATCGCCCGCGCCGCTCGGTGCTCTACGTCCCGGCCTCCAACGACAAGGCGCTGGCCAAGATCGCACAGCTTTCCTGCGACGCCGTCATCATCGACCTGGAGGACGCCGTCGCTCCAGCCGACAAGATCGCCGCGCGCAAAAAACTGGCCGGCATTTTCGCCAACCGTGACGGCCGTCGCTGCGAGATGGTGGTGCGCATCAATGCGCTGGCCAGCGAATGGGGTGCCGACGACCTGCTGGCCGCCGCAGGCTGCGAACCCGACGGCATCCTGTTGCCCAAGGTCGACACGCCGCGCGACCTGCTCGAGGCCGGCGATGTGCTCGACGACAATTTTGCTCCCGACAGCGTGAAACTGTGGGCGATGATCGAGACGCCCAAGGCGCTGCTCAACATCGGCGCCATCGCCGAATTGGGCCGCGACCCGGCCTCACGTTTGGCTTGTTTCGTTGCCGGAACGAATGATCTCGTCAAGGAGACCGGCGTGCTGGCGACGCCTGACCGGCGCTACCTCGTGCCATGGCTGATGCAGATGGTGCTGGCCGCGCGCGCCGGCGGCATCGACATGCTCGACGGCGTCTCCAACGATTTTCGCGACCTCGACGCCTTCGCCCATGAATGCACCGAGGCGGCCGCCATGGGGTTCGACGGCAAGAGCCTCATCCACCCGGCCCAGATCGAAGCCGCGAACCACGCCTTTGCGCCATCCACTGAGGCAGTGGCCGATGCGCGGCAGGTGAGAGATGCCTTCGCGCTCACCGAGAACGCCGGCAAGGGCGTGATCGCGCTGAACGGCAAGATGGTCGAACGGTTGCACCTGGCGCAGGCCGAAAAACTGCTGGCGAAGGCCGCCGCCATCGGGGCATGATATCGGCTAAGGTTATTCACGACAGGACTTGAGACATGAAACTCTACCGCTTTCTGACCGGCCCGGACGATGCCAGCTTTTGCCACAAGGTGACGGCGGCGCTGAACAAGGGCTGGCACCTGTTCGGCTCGCCGACCTATGCCTACGACAAGAAAGCCAAGGCCATGCGCTGCGGCCAGGCCGTCGTGAAGGATATCGACGGTCAGGAATACGGGCCGGACACCAAGCTCAGCGACTGGTAGGCTTTTCGCTGAAGCACCCCGCTATTCCGCTGCCTCTTCGATCTTCTCCATATCATCGTCCGACAGGCCGAAATGGTGGCCGATCTCGTGGATCAGCACGTGGGTGACGATGTCGCCCAGCGTCTCTTCGTTCTCGGACCAGTAGTCGAGGATGGCGCGGCGGTAGAGCGTGATGCGGTTCGGGCCTTCGCCGGTCTGCGGGTTCCAGCGCTCGGCGATGCCGCGCCCCTCGAACAGGCCGAGCAGGTCGAAGGGCGTTTCCAGCGACAGATCGTCCATGATCTCGTCGGTCGGGAATTCGGCGATCTGGATGACGATCTCGCCGGTCAGCTTGCGAAAATCCTCCGGCAGATGGGCGTACGCCTCCAGCGCCAGGAACTCCATTTCGTCCATCGAGGGCGAGAGTTCGTCGTGCCAGGTGCGGGTCTTGTAGATGCGAGCCATGCTTTGTCCTTTAATCCCGGCATATAGGCTTTCGCACCGGAATCGGCAAACAAACGGGCTGATGCGCCTACGCCATCCTTGCGGAGAGGAATAAATTCCCCATGACTCCGCTTGACTCTTCCGGGTCCCTCTGGAATCTATAAGAACATAACAGGAACAATTGTGAATGGAAGCTGACCGTCATGGCGATGACCGCCGTGGCGCGGGAGACTGTTTTTGCCCTGCGCCGCCAGATCGCGAAAATCGAGGGAACGCTGCCCGAGCGCTTGGCTGCCGCGACCTCCGATGCTGACGTCAACACCGATCTCACAATCGTCCGGCGCGGCATTGCCGCGGGGTTGCCGGATGCTTTCCTGCCCATCGGCGTCGAGCGTCTCGATGCCGCCCTGAGTGGCGGTCTGCCGAAGGCCGCCTTGAGCGAAATCCATGGCACGCAAACCCGCGATGCCGGGGCCGTCGCCGGTTTCGCCCTGTCGCTGACAAGCCTGATCCTCAAGCAGGCGCCGGGGTTGCCGGTGCTGTGGATCGGCACCACGGAGATTTTCCGCGAGGCCGGTTTTCCCTATGCCCGGGGGCTTCACGCCTCCTTCGGCATCGGGCCGGAGCAATTGCTGTTTTCCGAGGCGCCCCGACTTGTCGATGCGCTGTGGGTCGCCGAGGAGGCGGCCCGGATGACGGCGCTTGCCGCGGTCATCCTGGAAATCCGCGGCCATCCGCAGCGGCTGGACCTGACCGCGACACGCCGGCTGCATGCAAGGGCGCAAGGTGCCGGCCGGCCGGTGTTCCTGCTGCGGCAGGCGGCCGAGCCCGAACCGACGGCGGCGCCCGTCCGCCTCATCGTCGCCTCGGCGCCGGCAGCGCCGCGCGACACCATCGCCGGGCCGCTCGCCGGCTCGATCGGCCGCCCGGCCTTCACCCTCACCATCGGCAAGAGCCGCACGGCCCTGCCTGGACAATTCACACTGGAGTGGAACCCCGATGAACGCGCATTCGACGAAAGAGCAAGCGGGCAAAGAGGGGGGGAGGAAAGACAACGGGCAAAGAATTCTGTCCCTGTGGTTTCCCTATCTGGCCGTGGAAAGGATCCTGCGGCAGCGCCTGGGGCGGTCCTGGCGTTCCCGGCCGTCGGATCACCTGCCGCCATCTCACCCACCGCTCGTGATCAGCCATCGCGACCGCAACGCGCAGCGCATCTCGGCCCTCGACGAGCGGGCTGAAGCACTGCACCTGAAGCGCGACATGGGCATCGCCGATGCGCGCGCCATGCATCCGTCGATCGACGTCGTCGAGGCCGATCCGGAAGCCGACCGCCGCCTGCTCGAAGGCCTTGCCGACTGGTGCGACCGCTACACCCCGCTGGTGGCGCTGGACGGGGCGGACGGCCTGTTTCTCGACGTCACCGGCTGCACCCATCTGTTCGGCGGCGAACGCGCCATGCTGGACGACATCCTGTCGCGTTTCTTCCACCAGGGCTTCGATGTCCGCGCGGGGCTTGCCGCGACACCGGGTGCTGCCTGGGCGGCGGCACGGTTTGCCGGCGACCGCATCGTGCCTTGCGGCGAGGAAGAGGCGCTGCTTGCCCCCCTGCCGCTGGCCGCACTGCGCATCGAGCCGGCGACCCGCGCCAGCCTGGAAAGCGTCGGCCTGCGCACGGCGGGCGCCGTCATGGCGGCACCGCGCGCGCCGCTTGCCCGCCGCTTCGGCGCCTTGCTGCTCCTGCGCCTCGACCAGGCGCTTGGCCGCCTCGACGAAGCGGTGTCGCCACGCCTGCCCGTCGCGCCGCTTTCGGTCGAACGTCATCTGGCCGAACCCGTCACCTTGACCGAGGACATCGAACGGCTGGTGGGCATGCTGGCGGCGACCTTGAAGACCGATCTCGAGCGCCGCGGCGAGGGCGCCAGGACGCTGGCGCTGCTGCTCTTTCGCGTCGACGGCGCCGTCAGCCGCATCGCCATCGGCACCTCGCGGCCGATGCGCGAACCCCGGCTGATCCAGCGCTTGTTCCATGAACGGCTGGCCGCGCTCGAACAGGATATCGATGTCGGCTATGGCTTCGATCTGGTGCGGCTCTCGGTGCTAACGGCGGCCGCTTTCGACATGCAGCAGGCCGACCTTGCCGGCGAGGTGATCGACGACGGCGCCGATATCGCGCTGTTCGCCGACCGCATCCGCGCCAGGCTCGGCGAGGGTGCGGTTCTGCAACCGGTCGAGGTCGAAAGCCATCTGCCGGAGTGTGCCGTCGTCACGATCCCCTTCACCGAAGCGCCGCGCCGGACCACGCCGCCGAAGAAGCCGGACAGGCTGCAGGCGCCAAAAACCATCTTCCCGCCGGAACGGCCGATCCGGCTGTTCCGCTCGCCCGAGCCCATCGACGTGCCGGCCACTGAGATGCCGGAGGGACCGCCGCTGAACTTCCGCTGGCGGCGCGCGCTCTACCGCGTCACCCGGGCCGAGGGGCCGGAACGCATCGCCGCCGAATGGTGGCGGGAAGTGCCAAGCGACGAGGCGGCATCGACGCGCGACTATTTCCGCATCGAGGATGCCGATGGCCGCCGCTACTGGCTCTACCGGCAAGGCCTTTACGGCGGCGGCTCGCAAGTGCCGCCGCGCTGGTTCCTGCATGGGGTCTTCGCATGAACGCGCTGACCGTCATCCCCTATGCCGAGTTCGGCATCCAGTCGAATTTCTCCTTCCTGCGCGGCGCCTCCAAACCGGAGGAGCTGGTGGTCGCGGCCAAGCTTCTCGGCTTCTCCGCGATCGGACTTGCCGACCGCAACACAGTGGCCGGCGTGGTGCGCGCCTGGCAGCAGGCCAAGGTCGAAAAACTCTCCTATCATCCCGGCTGTCGGCTGGTTTTTGGTGACGGCACGCCGGACATTCTCGCCTACCCCCAAGACCGCAAGGGCTGGGGGCATCTCTGCCGCATGCTCACCCAGGCCAATCTGCGCGACGAGAACGAAAAGGGCGCCACCCTTCTCCAGCGCAGCGACCTCCTCGAATGGGGGGATCTGATGTCCCTGGCGGTGCTGCCCGATCTGTCGGCGGGAGCGCAAGATAGTCTTACCCTGCTTGGTGAGCTCAAGGGCCGCTTCGGCAAAAGCCTGCGGCTTGGCGTTTCGCCTGACTATGCCGGAAATGACCGTTTCCGGATCGAGCAGGCAGCGGCGATGGCCGATAGCGCCGGCATTCCGCTGATGGCGACCAACGATGTCCTCTACCACACGGCCGAACGGCGCCCGCTACAGGACGTGCTGACCGCGATCCGCCTCAACACGCCCGTCGCCGAGGTCGGGCTGCAACTGGCGGCCAATGCTGAACGCCATCTGAAGCCGCCGATGGAAATGGCCCGCCTGTTCCGCCGGCATCCGCAGGCGATGGCCGAGACCTTGCGGTTTGCGGAAGAACTGACTTTTTCGCTGAGCGACCTCCAGTACAATTACCCCGACGAGCCGACGGAATCGGGCCTCGGGCCGCAGGCCGAACTGGAACGGCTGGCGCTGGAGGGAGCGGCAGACCGTTATCCGGCGGGTGTGCCGGCTTCCGTGATCAAGCGCATCGAGGAAGAGCTCGCTCTGATCGAACGCCTCAACTACGCCCGGTATTTCCTGACCGTCCACGACATCGTGAAGTTCGCTCGCAGCCAGGACATTCTCTGCCAGGGCCGGGGTTCGGCCGCCAACTCGATCGTCTGCTTCTGCATCGGCATCACCGAAGTCGGGCCGGACAGGATCGACACACTTTTCGAGCGCTTCATTTCCGAGGAGAGGAACGAACCGCCAGATATCGATGTCGATTTCGAGCATGAAAAGCGCGAAATCGTCATGCAGTACATCTACAAGAAATACAGCGGCAAACGGACCGCACTTGCCGCCGCTGTGATCAGCTATCGCGGCCGCTCGGCGCTGCGCGAAGTGTCGAAGGCAATGGGGCTGTCGGAAGACGTCAGGGGGTCATTGTCCGGTTCGATCTGGGGCTGGTCGACCTCTGAACTCGGCGAGAAGGAAGCCCGCGCCGGCGGCCTCGACCGCACCGATCCGGTGTCGCGGCATGTGATGGAACGCGCCAACGAGATCATGGGCTTTCCCCGTCACCTTTCCCAGCATGTCGGCGGTTTCGTCATCACCCGGGATCGGCTCGACGAGATCGTGCCCATCGTCAAGACGGCGATGGACGAGCGCAAGATGGTCGAATGGGACAAGGACGATCTCGACTCGGTGAAGATCCTCAAGGTCGACATCCTGGCGCTCGGCATGCTGACCTGCCTCCAGCGCGCCTTCACCTTGCTTACTGACCACTATCCGAAGGCAAGGGACTCATACGGGCAACCCTATGTGTTGGCCACCCTGCCGGCAGAAGACGCCCGGGTCTACGACATGATCTGCCGCGCCGATACGCTCGGCGTCTTCCAGATTGAATCGCGCGCCCAGATGTCGATGCTGCCACGTCTCAGGCCGCGCGAGTTCTACGATCTCGTCATCGAGGTGGCTATCGTGCGCCCGGGTCCGATCCAGGGCGACATGGTGCATCCCTATCTGCGCCGCCGGCAAGGCAAGGAGGAGGCGGAATACCCCAAGCCGGAGCTGAAAGAAATTCTTGGCAAGACACTCGGCGTACCGCTGTTCCAGGAGCAGGCGATGAAGATCGCCATCGTCGCCGGCGGCTTCAGGCCCGGCGAAGCCGATGAACTGCGCCGTGCCATGGCCACCTTCAAGCGCACTGGCACCATCGGCAATTACCGCCAGCGCATGATCGACGGCATGGTTGGCAAGGGATACACGAAGGACTTCGCCGAGCGCTGCTTCAAGCAGATCGAGGGCTTCGGCGAATACGGCTTTCCCGAAAGCCATGCCGCCTCCTTCGCCCTGCTCGTCTATGCTTCCTGCTGGTTCAAGACCTTCTACCCCGACGTGTTCTGCGCCGCGATCCTGAATTCGCAGCCGATGGGGTTTTACCAGCCGGCCCAGCTCGTCCGCGACGCAAGCGACCATGGCGTCGATATCCGCGACGTCGACGTCAATTTCTCGGTCTGGGACTGCACGCTGGAGGAATTCCCTTTCGATCCGGCCCGCATCCTCCCTCGCCACGCCGAAATGCGCGGCGTCATCGAGACAAATCATGCGCTGCGGCTCGGCTTCCGGCAGATCAAGGGTCTGTCGAAGGACCGCATGGAGGCTTTCGTCGAGCGGCGCGGCTCAGGCTACTTATCCGTGAGGGATGTCTGGCTGCGCTCCGGCCTCGATGTCCACGAGATCGAAAGGCTGGCGCAGGCCGACGCTTTCCGTTCGCTTGGCCTCGACCGCCGCGAGGCGCTGTGGGCGGTGCGCGCGCTCGACGGCAAGAGCGCCGCCGAAAGGCTGCCGCTGTTCGACCAGCCTGCGCTCCACCTGCGCGAGCTGGAGCCCGAGACGAAGCTGCCGAAAATGCCGCTTGGCGAGCATGTCATCCACGACTACCGCTCGCTCGGCCTGTCGCTGAAGGCACATCCGGTCGCCTTCCTGCGCGAACGGCTGGACAGGGCCGGAGTAACGCCCAATGCGAACCTGCCTTCCGTGCGCGACGGCAGGCGTGTCTCCGTTGCCGGCCTCGTGCTGGTGCGGCAGCGCCCCGGCAAGGGCAACGCGATCTTCCTGACGCTGGAGGACGACAAGGCCGTCGCCAACGTCATCTTCTGGCAAAGAACCTTTGACCGATACCGGCCGATTGTCATGGGCGCGCGGTTCGTACGGGTCACCGGCAAATTGCAGTCGGAATCGGGTGTGGTCCACATCGTCGCCGAAAAGATCGAGGACCTGACGCCCTGGCTGACCGTGCTTCTGGAGAAGGTCAGCGAGGCCGCACCAGCGACCGCCGGTCCTCCGGAACGCGCTCCCAGGGCGCGCGATCGCCCCAGCCGTCCCGCGATACAAGACAAGCCGATCCGACAGGATCTCGCAACGCTGTCGGAAGAGGCGGAAAGGGTCATGCCCAAGGGGCGTAATTTTCAGTAGGCATGGCCATGCCAAGAGCGGAATGAAAGCGGACGTCGGCGATCCTTCGCCCCCCTCAGCCCGGCCCGCTCTGGCGCGGCGGCGGGGCCAGCACATCCTCAACAGACAGCGTCCGCGCTTCCGACGGAAGCATGATCGGGATGCCGTCGCGCACCGGATAGGCGAGCTTGGCGACCCGCGAGACCAGCTCGCCGCGCTCCGGATCCCAGGCCAGCGGCCCCTTGGTCAGCGGGCAGGCCAGCAGTTCCAGCAGCTTGGGGTCGACATTGGCCTTCTTTCCGTCACGCCCATCCGCGGCCATAAGATTCTCTTCCCAGCCCGTTGCAGGCCCAAGATGTGTTGAGGTTCAGGTTAGGTCGAGTCGAAAATGGTGGCATCCGAGAACCGGAGCGGAGCATACGTTTCGTACGTGAGCACCGGAAGCACCGGAAGCCGTCATTTGCAGGCCGGCATCACCTGAATGTCGGCACATCCTACTGCAAACTCGAACCAAAGTCCTCATTCTCGCGCGCCAGCGCCATTTCGGTGATGGCGATCAGCGTCTCGGCCCGTGTCTTCAGGTCGGCTGCTTCGAGCAGCGCCTGTTTCTCGGCCGGCCCGTAGGGCGCCATCATCGACAGCGCGTTGACCAGCATGGCATTTTCGGCCCGGCTGACGCTTTCCCAGTCGGCCTCCAGGTCGTTGGCCTGCAGATAGGCGCGAAATGCCTTGAGCAGCGATGGCCGGTCGATCTCGTTCGCCGCCTGATCTTCATCGAGATCGGCAAGAAAGGGCGCCAGCTTGCCCTGGCGAAACGGCGTCTTGACCGTCAATTCGTGGGCGATGCGGAACCGGCACACGCCCTGCAGCGAAATCAGATAGCGGCCGTCGCCGGTCTCGGAAAAGGCAATGATTCGCCCGGCGCAGCCCACACTGCAGAGCTCCGGCTCGCCGTCATCGCGCAAGGCTCCGTCGAGACTGGGCTGGATGACGCCGATGAGCCGCGAGCCGGAGATGGCCTCGTCCACCATCTGCAGATAGCGCGGCTCGAAGATGTTGAGCGGCATGCGGCCTCCCGGCAGCAAGAGCGCACCCTCGAGCGGAAAGATCGGGATCGTCGACGGCAAATCCTTGGCGAGCCGGTAATGCGCGTTTCCCGCTTGCACCTCATTCCTCCGATCGCGCCACCAGGAAGCGCGTCAATTCCATCCTAAAGCGCGTCGCGCGCTTTAGTCTTTGTTTATGCATGTCGCTCTCCCAAAACCGGGACCCACTTTTGGGCGACATGCATTAATCTGGCGCGGTCATCGCCGACGCCAAGCCCGTGCGGCAAAACAACCGCTCAGGAAAACAGCAACGCCGACAGTTTGCGGCGCGCGCTAAGCGTCGCCTCGTCGGTCATGCCCCAGGCCTCGAACAGCTGCAGCAATTGCGTCCTGGCGCCGTCCTCGTTCCACGTCCGGTCCGCCTTGATGATGGCCAGCAGATTGTCGGCGGCCGCCGTGCGGTCGCCGTTGGCGTTCTGGATCATGGCCAGGTCGAAGCGCGCCTGATGGTCCTTGGGATTTTCCGCCAGCCGCCGCTCGAACTCGGCCGGATTGCCAAGGGCGGCCGCTTGGGCTGCCAGCGCCATCTTGGCGCGCAGGGCGGCCAGCGGCGGTGCATCCTTCTTGGCTTCCGGCGCTGTTGCCAAAAGCGCCTCTGCGCCTTCCGTGTCGCCGGCCTCGAACAGCAGTTCGCCCAGCCCGGCGATTGCCTCGATCGTCTCCGGCGCCTGCGCCAGGACGGCGTCATAAATGTCGGCCGCGGTCTGCATGTCGCCGGCGTCGCGCGCCTCGGTAGCCGCGGCCAGGGCCTCGGCCACCGGCGGCGCGCCATCGCCCTTGCCGCCGACCTTGGTGATGAATTCGTTGATCTGGCTCTCCGGGATGGCGCCCATGAAGCCGTCGACCGGCTGGCCGTCCTTGAAGGCGATGACCGCGGGAATCGACTGGATGCCGAGCTGGCCGGCGATCGAGGGATGGTCGTCGATGTTCATCTTGACCAGCTTGACCTTGCCGCCGGCGGCCTTCACCGCCTTCTCCAGCTGCGGCGTCAGCTGCTTGCAAGGTCCGCACCAGGGCGCCCAGAAATCGACCAGCACCGGCTGGCGGCGCGATTCCTGGATGACGTCGGCGGCAAATGCGGCTGTCGTCGTGTCCTTGATGACATCGGCCGGAGCTGCGGGCACATCGCCAAGCGCGACTTTCGCCGGCGCCGGCGCGGTTCCGCCATATTGCACGGAAGTGGTGTACTGACCGCCATTGCCGCCAAAGGGGCCGCCAAACGGATTGTTGTCGCTCATCTCTTTACCCTTCCATGACGCGGCCGGCCGGCAGCCAGGCGCCACATGCTTCAGACCATCGGTTTCAAGCCATCCATGTGGCGATCACGCGGAGACTTTCAAGATAGCAGCATCGTGCCCGGTTGCCTCGACGAATTTGATCAGGTCGCCCGCCGCGATCGATGTCGTCGCCTCATTGGTCAGCGGATGCCCATTGATCACCGCATGCTCCATCAAATCCTTGTCGAGCACGAGCTTGACCCTGTTTGTCGTATCGTTGATGACGCCAAAGACCGTGACCGCGCCCGGCGTGACGCCGAGAAGCTCCATCAGCATCTCCGGTTTGCCGAAGGAAACGCGGCCGGCGGCGCCGATCACCTGGTGGATCTGCTTCAGGTCGACAACCGCGTCCTCGCCGACGGTGACCAGGAAGAAATTGTCCTTCTTGTCCTTCAGGAAGAGGTTTTTCGTGTGCCCGCCGGCGATTTCGCCACGCAGCGCCTGCGAATCGGCGACCGTGTAGAGCGGCGGATGGCGTTTCGTCGACACGGCGATGCCGAGATCGGCGAGAAAGGCAAAAAGGTCGGCTTCGGTCTTCGGCATCGGTCTCGTCTTCGTCCCGTTTCTCAAGCCAATGCCGTTTACGGCCAATCGGGCGGCCGACACAAGACCGTCATGCGACATCACGGTGAGCGGCACCGCCTTCGCGGTGGCGCGCCCGCCGCCCGCCACTCGCGCCCGCAACAGTGCCGGCGGCTTGCGGACATCGCCCGCCGCTTCGCAAAAAAAGCCTGCGATTTCCCTGTTGCAATCGCCGCGCTCTTCAGCCATATAGGCCCGGCTTGCGGCCAAGACGCCGTGCGAGCGGGTGTAGCTCAGGGGTAGAGCACAACCTTGCCAAGGTTGGGGTCGAGCGTTCGAATCGCTTCACCCGCTCCAGTTTCCTTACAGGGGAATCAAGCATCGAAAAGCCGCGGTCCGCCGCGGCTTTTTCGCGTTTCTGGGCGGTTGAAATTCGGGACCAACGAAGCGCCTCAATAGATCTCGGTTACACGTGGGTTACCAATTCGCGGATTCAACGCAGCGTGGAATCGCGGCGGCGCTGAAGTTGCTCGCCGGCAGCAGACGTGAGCCCGATGAAGCAGGCACGAAGCAGATTGGGCCCTATGCAGCTCAATGAGCAATAGTTCCAATATGGCCTATACCACAACAATTATGTTGTGGTATGTAAGGCAATGGCCTTAGGCATGATTCTCAACGAGCGGGACCTACGAGAAGCGCGGAACAGCGTCGCCGTGCTAGATGCCGCCTTGAGTTCTGAGCGTGCGCTTGAGCCAATGGTGAAGGGCTTGCCACCTGAGGTCGTTGTCCAAGTGGCGCGAGCCATGAAGGCCGAACGCACAGAACTGGCCGAGGTTATCGGGGCATATGAAAGTGCCAAGGATGGCGGCGATCATCGTCCACTTCAGAAACGGGCGGGCACTGATCCCGGCTTGACTATGATTGTTGCTCGCATTGCGAAAGGGATGTCGCAGCGAGACTTGGCTTGGCGACTTGGCATCAAGGAACAACAGGTTCAGCGATATGAGGCCGACCGATACAGAACCATAAGCCTCAAGAACTATGAGCGAGTCGCCACCCTTCTGGGTGTAAATCTCCGAGCAGAGATCTCCGAAATCAGAGAACTTCGCGGGCTGGATCTGGTCATCGATGATGTCTCCAAGGAGGACATCAGGAAAATACTGAAGCACGGTCAGGAGAATGGTTGGTTTTCTGAGAGTGCGGACAAGGAAGAACTGCGCCGGTTTATAGCGGAGAACAGGATCGCATTCGGCAGCCCGTCACTCCTGCGTACGGGCTTGAACGTCAAGGACCATAGTGAGGACATCCTTCTCCATGCGTGGCGGGCTAGGGTCACAAACCGGGCGCTGGAAACCATTGATACGAGCAAGCCACGGTTTATACCGCTTGACGTTACATGGCTTCCTGACCTCGCTCGCCAAAGTGTGTTTGCTGACGGGCCGAAACGTGCACGGGACATACTTCTAGAGCACGGTATTGTTCTAGTGGCCGAGCGGCAGATTGCCGGCTTGGCTATAGACGGCGCGGCGTTCCTGGTCGATGGAATCCCGGTGATTGGCGTGACGCTGCGGCGAGACGCACTGGATAATTTCTGGTTCACGCTTTTGCATGAGATAGCCCATGCCATTTTGCACTATCGCACAGGTTTGGCCGTTGGTTTCTTTGATCAGACGGAAGCGGAATCGCTTGATGATCAGGAAGCGGAAGCCGATGCGTTCGCGTCAAATATCCTCATTCCTGAGGAGAGGTGGCGTAGGTCTGCCGCTCGTATTGCCCAATCGCCAGACGTAATTGAGCGATTTGCTGCGGAAATCGGTGTCCATCCTGCGATTGTGTTTGGACGAATCAGAAAAGAACGAAATGATTATTCGCTCTTCTCCCAGAAGATCGGATTAGGGCAGGTGCGAAATATACTGATTGCAGGAGCCAAAGGAAGGTAATTCAATGCTTCCATACTACCCCGGCCTGCGTTTCAAGCAGGGTGAATACACCGCCGCAGGCAAGCTGCCTCATGATGCTCAGCGGTTCGTTGAGCCTCGCTTCGTCGTGCCGTCTCTGACCGAGTTTGACCCTGCACTGGAACGAACACCCAAGGTGGATGAAATTGCTCATGAAACCGGCCACCGAGTCGGAAAGCATTGGCCGTTCAAACGGGCATTCTTGGATACGCACTTCATCGCACGGGACCTTGGCGACGTAGGCCTTCTGCGTCTCTTCCGTACGGTGTGGCGGCGGAACGCAGAGATAGTGCCGGTGGCTAGATTGACGGACTTGGCTAACCCGCTGTTCCGGAACCTTTGGTGTAATGGTTCAACAAAACTTGCTGTGCTCGTCGGTTACGAACAAGCGGACGGAAAGGTGATCACCGATGCGCTGAAGACCGCAGGTTTGGAACCGTCAGACTGCGTTATTTTCGTTGATTTCACGGGTGCCCCCCTTGATCCAAAAATAGCAACAGGTTCGGTGAGTGGCGTACTTGATCGCGTTGGTGAAGTGGGTCTTTGGCAACGCGTTGTGTTTCAGGGCTCCAATTTTCCCAAGAAGAACCCAGCTGCACCAGGTAAGACGGAACTCATTCCACGTCACGAATGGGAAGTCTTCCATGCCGCGTTGAAGGAATGCGGCATACCGCCTGACCGACTAGGCTACGGCGATTTCGGTGCTGACCACGGGAAGATGGCTTTTCCCCGTAAGAAGGGCGGCGGGCGGGCGCACCGACAGCTCCGCTATACAACTCCCACCAATACATTTGTGGTGCGCGGCGCTGACACGGGAAGAGATGCCGATGTAATGTCCGATGTCTGCAAGCGGATCGTAGAGAGCGAACACTTCGCAGGGCAGGCATTTTCGGCGGCGGACGACCGCATCTACTGCCTCGCGAAAGGCATCATCCCAGCACCGGGTAGTGCATCTAATTGGCGCGAATGGAACATGCTGCATCACATGATGCGAGTAATCCGTGACCTCGGTGCGCTAACCGGTGTCGAGTTTTCGCCGGGCCACGTAACGGCGGAATCTGGCCAACATTCGCTGTTTGAGGACAACCTAGTCAACTAATATGGCCGGCTGAACCGCTTAGGCCGGCCAACGGCAACAAGGCTGTTGATTAGCCTCTGAGATACATACCCCCAACTAGAGACTAGATATCGTTGCATTCCGCCGTGGTAATCAACTCCGAAGGATCGACACCAATTGCCCTACTTACGGCGACAAATTCGGCAACATCGAGCCGCCGCTCACCAAGCTCGAATTTCGATACGAACGTCTGGCGTTGTCCCAGCCGTTTCCCAAGCTCTACCTGTGTTATGCCCGCGTCCTTTCGAGCCTGCACAAGCAGTTCGATCATTCGTTGATAGAGATCGGATCGAAGTGAGGACAACGGAAACGCCAGTGCTGAGACCAGCGCTTCAATAGAACCCGAATTTGGAGTACCCCAAATTAGGGTATTCTGGCATGCTCCCGCCGAGAGAGATTCGGGGCGGGGAACGTGAAGCATCAATACGTCGGGGACATCAGCGACTATCGGAAATATGCACTCCTGCGGGCGCTGTCGGGGGGTGGCGTTAACCGGGTCGGCGTCTGCTGGATGCTGACGCCCTCAGACGGGAGCTCCGATGGCGGCAAGCTGGCCTATCTCAAACAGCCTGAACGGTATCGGCACTTCGACCCAGAACTGTTCGACATTCTGGCTCACGCCGCTTCGGAGCCGGATCGTCGCCGTTTGCAGAGTATCGAGGACAGCGGGGCGATCCCCAACGCCTCCTACTATAATGACATGCTGCCAGACGATGCCGCCTGCCGCACTGCCTTCATGGAGCGCTGCGCGTCGGAGTTCCGCGACGCCGAGCTGGTGTTCTTCGATCCCGACAACGGCTTGGAGGTGTCGCTGCCGAAAGGCCGCAAAAACTCATCCAAATATCTGTACCTCGATGAGGTGGCGGCGTTCTATGAAGCGGGCAAGTCGCTGCTGATCTACCAACACTTTCCGCACGTCGAACGACGGACATTCATTACCGCTTCCGCGTCACGCTTACACGCTGTCGCCGCCGGCGCGGCAGTCTGGACGCTCACCACCGCACATGTGGTGTTCTTCCTGCTCGTCCACCCTGAGAGTCCTACCCGTCTGGCGATCGCAGCAATGGAGGCCTGCAACAACATCGACCCGGTGTTCGTCCGAGGCGAGTATCTCGGCTGTCGACGCGACGCTGCCAATAATTGACAGTGGATTTCGCGCATGATTTTTCCAATTATGACGCTTTTTCAATAGGATGTTGGGCGGGTAAATTCATGACAAAGACGACGCTGGCACGATCTGCATTCCTCCTATCGGTAATGGCACTCGCCGCCTGTACGCCGGTCGAGACAAAAACATCGCTGCTCACCCCCGCCACAGGCACGGTCCGCTCGGCCGGTCCCGGCGACGTCGTGTTGAACTTCCAGTCCCGGCGCTCTCTACCCAACATCGTCGGCAAGGCCGACCTGTTCGGCCGCACGACTGATGCCGGGCACACGACAGTCCGATTTCTCGGTACGCGTGGCGCACAGGCAGTTTTTGAACGGTCGGACGTAACAGTCGAGAGCAACGCAACCACGATGAGCGAAACGCCACTCATTCTCCCCAACACTACCAACACCAACGTGAATGGCACGATCGGTGGAACTCCGGTTTCTGCCACGGCAACGTCAACCTCCTTCCAATACATCCCCGCGCGCGGCTCATCCCAATATGCAACTGCGGCGCAGCCGATCCAGATCGCGCTCGGGAAGGGCCAAAGCGTAAAGGTCGAAGGTAGAACGCTGCGGGTTATCCGCGTCTCGCCGACCTCTGTTGATTATCGGATCGAGTGACGGGTGGCGCTGCGGGTAGCGCGTATTCGCTGTCGACCCTTACCAGGGCCAAACGGGTCCCATCGACCTACTGTACTATTGCTGTTGCAAGGGGGGAGGGTCGAGGCGCGCGCCCGGAGAGAAAGCGCAGATACGAAAATGCGGCGATCGAAGGTCGACCGCCGCATAGGGGAGGCACAGCTGTGTGGTGACGGCTTATTCCGGCTCGATGGCGATGTGATCGACCGACTCACACTCCCCAAACTCTTCCAGGGCCCATTCGATCTCGGTTGCGTCCAGTTCCATGACCTTCGCGGCGGCTTCGATCGGCATCCATTCCTCATTGCCGGTCCGCTTGTCCCTGATCAGGATGTGCATCGATCTCTCCTTACTGTCCAACAGGACAGTAAAACACAGCGCGAATGCCGGCACAATTATATGAGTGATATCAGCATGTTATCGTGATTTTAATTGTTGCACAGGTGCACTGCCCGCTGCGCACCGCTATGGGCGGTGCGGGCCGCGTGGCCGGCGCTGGCGGCTACACGCTAGGCGTACGGCCCGGCGGGCTGACGCGTAGCCATGCGTACGGGCTTACCCGCTATAGGCCCGGTCCAGCGCGGCGATGGCTGCGCTGCCATCGCGCACGGCCTGGGTGTAGTGGCCGAGCGTCACCGTGGGATTGGCATGACCAGCGATCTGCGCCACAAGGCCAATCTCGATGCCCTGCGCCTGGAGCATCGAAATAAACGAATGCCGGGCAGAGTGGGGCGTCACATAGGGCAGGCCGAGCGCGGCGAACACCGGTGCCCAGTAGCGCTTCCGAAAATTCTGATAAAGCAGTGGGCCGCCCCCGCCGATACGGGGCTTCGGCCATTCCTGTAGCCGCCCAGGGCCTGGGAAAACGCGATGCAGCTCCCTGCCCAACCTTGGGCAACGAACCCGCCATGCCAGCAGCATCTCGCGAAGTACGGCGCTCATCGGGATCTCGCGGGTGCCGGCCTCCGTTTTGGTCATCTCAGTCAACGAGCCGTCGCGCTCCTGGATGCGGCGGATGCGGATCACGTTCCTATCGAAATCCACTTCGGACCATAGCAAACCAAGTTGCTCGGACGGCCGAGTGCCGGCGAGGAAAGCGAAGGCGTAGTAGATGCCTTGTTCCAGATCGTTCTTGGCCGCCGCGATGAGCTTGGCGATATGCTCGGTAGTCAGGATCGACTTCTTGACCTTGTGGCGCGCCCTCGCGAGCCCGGTCGGCATTGAGGGCGCCCGGATGGAGAAATCTTCCTCTGCCAGTGCCAGGATCGATTTGAGGTGCGACTTCGCACGGTTGGCGGTATAGCTTCCACACTGCTCCGTGATGGTCTTGTGCCACACGCGGATCATCGCAGTTGTCAGGTCCGATAGCTTGATATGTCCAAGCAATTTGATGAAGCGGGCGTTCTTGGGCGGAATACCGGTCTCGGTGAAGTCCGCACGTTCCTGCCGGCTTCCTATCAGCAGCGGCCCCCGGATTGCGCCGTATACCACTACCTTGTAACCCATCAGCGTCGATGACTTGACGTTGCCTTCCTTTGTCTGGAGCCAGTGTTCGATGGCCTGCGCAACGGTTGGAGCCTTGCGTTCATCCATGTAGCTGCCCTCCGCGACCTTAAGCAGCAGCGAGTTCCGGAACGCTTCGGCGTCCTTCTTGCGGTTGAAGGCGCGGCGGCGGCGCTGCCGGGTCAGCGGATCGCGATACTCGCAGTAATATTACGGATAGAGTGCGACCTTCCCGTCGCGCAGCTTCCGGCGACGCGTTGCGGTGGTGATGGACACGTTGAAGTCAGTCATGGCGTTGCTTGTTCAAAAGGAAAAAAGCGGGAACGAAAACACGCGTTGGTAACCAGCACAAGTAATCGCCAGAGCGGCCAGCGAGCCCGTGAAACGACCCAAACTGTAACCAGACGCGTAACCTCGGCATGTTGGGAAAGGTCGAAGCCGCGAGACGACGCGGCCTCGGATATCTCGGATTCCTCGGTCACCGAGGTTGAAATCGCAGCGTGAAAACTCGCGGCAAAGTGACGGTGTGGTGGTGGTGACGGCAGCCAGCGGGGGGCTAGCTGCCGGCCGCCAGTAGGGAAGTACCCCCTCCCGGACGCTCCAGACCCACGGGAGCCCAGACCACCGTCACATGCGTCACCGCCGTCACCTCAGAATTTCGGAGGCCCGCTGTCGTCGGGAGCCGAGAATATCCTGATCTTTTTACCCCGCCGATCTTTGCCGAGGAATTCGACGGTGACGCCGGCTTTGGCCATCGCCGGTTTCATGCGATTAAGCTGGTTTGAAAGATTGGAGGGCGTTTGCGGGAGGCCCTTTTCGAAGGCCCGATTTTGGTTGTCGACCAGTTCCGCAAACAGATCGCCAATATATCCCTGGAATGGCCCCCGACGCGTAAGCGCCCGCAACCTCATGAACAAAGGGTCGTCTTGGACGCGCTCAACAACGAATTCATGCTGGGCTTGGGCGATGGCGTCGATGATGACACCAGGTTTTTCGTCGAGGCCAATTTCGGCGGCAGCGACCCATCTGGCGGCATCGGCCATGCGAAGATTGCGCGGGGGCTCGATGGTGTCGTAGTTTCGGATGGCATATGACACGGCGGCGTAAAGCGCGCCCAAAATGCCGGGCAGAAGCTTGTCGAACTCGGCAAGCAATTCTGCCTCGGTTCTGCGCCCGCGTTCTGGCATAGGCGACAACTTGATCGGAATTGCCCGCTCCATCAGATCGGGCCGGTTGGCATATCCGGAAATCCCGTTGACAGCGAACGGGCGACAGTAACTCATCACGTAAAGGTCACCGTCGCTGTAGAGCTTGCGCACAGCAATGCCGCCACCGGTTGCCAGAGCGCACAAGGCATCGGACATCTCCGCCTTCATTCCCGACGCGTTGTCGAAGATGAGGAGTCGATACTCCTTTGCTTGAATCATCAAATCCTGAGGCTTGTCAGGCAGTCGCAAACGCATTGCCTTATTCGGGTCGATGATCCGTTTGATGATTTCGCAGACAAAGCTTTTGCCAGAACCCTGTTCACCTTCAACCAAGAGAATGAAGTACGGCCCTTCGGGATTCAGCGCATTGATGAGGAAGGCGATCAATAGTCGATAGTTGTGGTCGTCCAAACTAAGGAACGTTTGCAGAGCCCCAAGATCGCCTCCGTGTTGAGGCACCGGCAACGCTTCGAAGCCAGCGCCACGGACAAACTTGTGTGAGGCGCGTTGCCCGACTTGCCAGCCAGTTTGATTGACTTCAACAACGCTGCCGTTCGCCGTCCCCAGGTCGATGACCACGCCTTTCTTGTTACCGGCGATCCTTGCATGAACGGGCTGCGATTCGTGGTCGAACAGCGCGATGGCTTCCAGTGTCGCAGCCGCCTCCCTCAACGGCCCGCTACTAACCGGACGCTCCAGAGCATTGTGTGCCAGATGTCGTAACCACAGGCTGAACGACGACGATCCAACACGGATCGCCACGGACTGTCCCAGATGTGGTAAAGTGGCGAAAGCGGTGCCGTCGCCATCGTTGAACAGTACCATTGAGCTATTCAATGCAAGTGTCACTATCGCCGCAGTCAAGGAATTCGTCTGCTCCCCTCCGGCGTCGAAGTTCTTGTCTCGTGCGGATTCAATCCAACCGCGAAGCTCCAGGAGCGTATTGCCCTCATAGCCATCGGGCAGAAGTCCGGTGAAGATTTGGACGATCTCATCGTCCGTCGCGGCGGCCCGAACCAGAACTGCAGCCAAGGCGACACCAGCGTCGTGTGTGGCCTTCCCGGTAATGATGACGATAGCGTATTCGGATCCGATCGTCGCCTTAAGCAACTTAATCTGGTGTTCGGTGATTTCGGGAAGTTCCGAGAAATCGACTTCTAATAGTGGTTTCCCGTGCACCTCGTAGGGCCTGCCTGTGTCCGGATGGATTGATGGCGGCATGACCGTCATCTTTCCGGTGGCGAGGAAGTCGATATTGCCGAGGCCGGATTTACCTTGGATCACGGTATTTTTCAGCGATTTCGGAGCGCGGACGAAAATCGTTGCGCCTTTTTTGCCGCGCTTGCCTGCAAGAATAGCCTTGCGCTCCGCACGGTTCAGGCCGAGTAAATGAAGCGTAAACTTCGTCAGGCGATCATCGTCTACGTCGGCGGCCGCAAGGATCTTCTCGTCCCCAATAGGGACACCAAGAAGCAACCCAATATTCTTCTCCCGGAAGGTCGCAACCAACTCCTTCTGCTTCTCATCATTAGGAATACCGCCTAAATTCCCCTGCCAACCCGACTGAATAGGCGCTTTGCCGCTCACCGGGATCACGGGCAGGTTCCGCTCCCAATATTTGGGCGCTTCGTTTCCAAAGATACTGTCAGACATTTTCGCCTCCGATTTTAGAGGCGTTGATCGCCGCAATCACCTCAGAGAGGCGGACAAGTTTCCGGCTATTGAGAAGGGTGTAAGCCGGGATCGTACCCGCCTTCGCTGCGCGCCGCAGCGCCCATGGATGGATGCCAAGCGCCTTTGCTGCCTGAAGGATGGTAAGATAAGGCTCGACAGATATAGGGATGGTTGATTCAGGCATAGGTGCCTCCTTGTTGTTAAGAAGGCTGCCTAATATTCACACCGGCGCGGCCTGCGCACCGGAGAAAAATCCAGGATTTATCTCCTTCGCCGGGCTCCCATGGGGATCACATGATTATCAATGGCCACCCCGGCTCGTCGAAGGCCGTCAAAGACATCGGCTATCGGGTTGTAAAATTCGCCGAAATCTTCGCGGCCGTCGAACGAGTGTGCAGCGAGCAACTCATCGCGGTGGGCATTGAACTTGCGCACCAAATCTTTGGCAACAGCACCTTCAGGATCTTTTCCGGCCCCGCCCGGCATATCGATAACCGCATTGGCCAGCTTCTCTACCGCGACCGGTCGTTTCGCGTAAGCGGCCACAGAATACATGAAGGCCATCATTTCCAGCATGTCGTCGCGCCATAGCCCCGGCGCACCGCGTTGTGACTTCCGGCCGAGCAGGATAGCTACAGCTTGAGCCACACGCGCCTCGTCCGTGCGGTGTTGTTCATCGGGGTAACCCCGAACTATCGCACGTAAGATGATGCGAAGCGTCCGTTCGCTGCGTTCCAAAAGGAGTTCGGGCTTTGGCTCTTTCAAATTATCCTTGACCACGCTTTGTCGCCCACTCCTCCCCTCCCTGTGGAGGGCCTGCACCGGCAGCCTAGCCGCCGTCACGCACGTCACTGTCATCACCAACGTGACGCTGTGGCGGCGGTGACGCTACACTGCTGTCATGGTTGCGGCCAGTGTGGGGAGGGGTCGCGCGCCCATGTAGGTGCGCCGCTGCTGAAAAGCGTGATATGTGCGTAGCGGTGGCGCGGCGGGTATGATGGAAAAACGACGTATCGGGGAGCGGCTGCGGAATCGACCTATCCCATGTCAGATCCACGCCTGCGATGCGAGAAAACGAAGCGAAATTTCCGATCCATTGTTACTTTGATCGCAGCTTTCATCTCGGTCAAATAGGTCCACCCTGGGCGGCCGCCTCTATATCTTCCTCGCGGGGATACAGGGCTGTGACAGCGTTGTGCAATTCTTCTATGGCGCCGTGGAAAGGTTCATCTCGAAGTGTTTCAATGTCGAAGGACTGACAGAACGTGATGTCAGCGGCGGACATGTAATTCCTGTGTACGAAGTTCGCGGTGATCTCGTCCTCGAGCACCGCATATTCGCGTTCGTCTGGATCGGCGCTATCCCGTAGGAAGCGCTTATACAGCTGACCGATCACCGGCTGCATATGCATCTCAATATTGCGCACCTCACGCATCATCTCGGCAATTTCCTGATCTATGGCAGCCTGATCATTGAAGAACATGGTGCCGGTCGGATGTGCGATCTTGTTGCGGCGCTTCACGAATTTTGCGAATTCCCCCACTTGCTGATTGTTGCAGCCTGTCAGCTTTAGAAAGCGGAAAATCTGGGACTCCTTCAGCCTGTCGTAGAATTTGAACGGGCTTTCGCACTCCATTAAACTGCCTTCTTCCTCCGACCGGAAGCCGACCATTGCCATTGCGAACGGCTCAGGCCGGGCGAGCCTGATTTGCCAGATCGAAAAGCTGACAAAGCTCATGTATAGTAGGTGGAAGGCCAGGCTTGCGAACTCGTAACGTTCGGCTTCATAGTTCGTCCTGAAGGCCGACCAGAGAAATTCGAGGTAAGTCTGCTCATTCGCGTTCGCGAAGGATTGCGGAAGGTGTTCGCCGAGTTCAAGCGCCTCTTCCATCAGGCAACTTCCGCGTCTTCAAAGGCCTCACCCCAGATGTTGGCGATGGCCGCTTCGATCTTCTTTTCGAAGCGGCCGATCAGGTCGCGGTTGCCGTCAACGAGGATCCGCTCGGCTTCGATATCGGCGGCGATTGCCTTTTGCTCCTCAATGGGCGGCAACGGAATTTTGTAAGGGGAAAGGCTCTGGCGGGTGATTTGGGGTTGTGCCGATCCCGATATGGTCGAGGAGAGGTCAGAGGACAGCAGCAGCGCGTGCAGGAAATACTTGTCCAGCCTGTCGTCCTTAGGTGTCGCAACCATTGCGTTGCCCGTGACCCAAGATTTTGGCTGTGACATGTTGATCGTGCCGCATGTTGCCCCGCGACAGGTGATCAACACCTCGGGATGCTCATGATTGTACTGATCATAGCGTCCGATAATGCCATTTGCGCCGTAGACCACGTACTCGCCGTCTGCTTTCAAGTCTGAAGAAGTAATCGTCTTGGGCTGATACAGGTCGCACACGTCACCCAGAGTGAAAATCTCCCACTCGGGATCAGTCGGAATGTGGGGCCGGTAGTTATCGATGATAGCGCGGGCGCTATCGACGATGCGCTGATAGCTGTTGATCTCCGCCACGATCTCCCGCTGCACGTCCAATGGAGGAAGCGGAATCTTGAACTGCTCGACAAATGCCCTTGGCACGCGCTGCAAACCGCCCGTCCCTGTCATCTGCGGAATGGCGCGCGACCGAAAAGCCTCGTGCGTGATGCACCGATAAATCCACTGCGGAAGAACACGCTCTCCCGGTCGGAGCACGTAGAACTCACTCGATCCGAACCCGATCCCATTTTTCAGTTTCTTGGCAATGCCAGCCTTGCCGTTCTCGAAACAGGGAGTGACTTTCGCAAGCAGGACGTCGCCTTCCGCAAAATAGGTGTAGCTGTTGCCGACCTCACCTAGTTGCTTCGTTTCCTCAGAGTCGAAATCGATACGCCATTCGTTCAAAGTGGCCATCGGAACAAACGAGACTTCCGTGCTCGGGTCCATATTCCGCAGTTCGTTTTTCGGCGGGTTCAAGACAGAGATTTCGCCGATCGGTACACGAGGAATTTCAAATTGCTTGTGTTCCTCCTCGCGGTATCGTTCCCCAATGAGATTGTAGTCGCCGCCTGCTGCGAGCTGTTCCCGTGCCACCGCAAAGCCGAGAGGCGAGTCCAATTCCTCGC
This sequence comes from Mesorhizobium sp. Root695, assembly GCF_001428185.1. Taxonomy (NCBI): domain Bacteria; kingdom Pseudomonadati; phylum Pseudomonadota; class Alphaproteobacteria; order Hyphomicrobiales; family Phyllobacteriaceae; genus Mesorhizobium; species Mesorhizobium sp. Root695. The sequence goes on from NZ_LMHO01000034.1 coordinate 324,281, forward strand.
CACGGCCAGTCCGAGCAGCCGCCAACCATCCCGAAAGCTCTTCCTTCACCTGCGGCAGTTGCGCTCCCTTGATCGCCTTGCGCTGCGCACCGAGGGCGAAGCCGTCATTCTCGATTTTAAAGAAGGCGATGTGCTGGCTTGCCTTCGCAACGGCGCGGTCGAGTATCAGGATTGAGGTCTTCACACCGGAATAGGGGTTGAACACGCCTGCAGGCAACGAGATGACGGCGGCGAGATGGTTTCGTACCAGCATCTCGCGAAGCCGCACATACGCGCCCTGGCTCTGGAAGATAATGCCCTCGGGCACGATAACGGCGGCTCGGCCCTGCGGTGTCAGGTGTTCGGCGATATAGTCGACGAACAGGACCTCGCTGCGCTTCGACTGGACCTGAAACCGCGTGTGCGGCCTGATCCCCCCTTTCGGCGACATGAAGGGCGGATTGGCGAAGATGACATCGGCCATCTCGGTCCATTTCTCTTCACTGGTCAGCGTGTCATATTCTTCCACCTTCGGGTCTGCAAAACCATGCAGGTAAAGGTTCACGAGGCTAAGGCGCACCATGTCGGGCGAAATGTCATAGCCCTTGATGTTGCGCGCCAGGCGGTCACGATCTTCCGTCGTCAGCAGATCGCCCGGAAATCGCATGGGGCTTTCAAGCGCCTGTTCAGCAGCGTCGGTTTCCTCGCCTTTGGCGTTGCCGTTTATGACGTGGGTCGAGTTCGCCTTCAGAATGTGTTTGTAGGCCGAGATTAAGAAGCCGGCAGTGCCGCAGGCGGGATCGACAATCACCTCGTTCTTCTTTGGATCGATGACTTCGACCATGAAGTCGATGATATGGCGCGGTGTTCTGAACTGGCCGGCATCTCCCTGGCTGCCAAGCACCGACAGCAAGTACTCGAAGGCATCGCCGAGCCGCTCGCTATGGTCGTAGGTGAACGTGTTAATCTCGCGCAGAAAGCTACGGAGCGTTTCGGGATCGCGATAGGGCAGATAGGCGTTGCGGAAGATCGAGCGGAAGAGCGCCGGTAGGCGCTCGTTCTCGACCATCTTGGCGAGCGCCTCAGAATATGTGTTGAGCATGTCCTGCCCGGACACACCGGACGCGACCAGCTTCGACCATCGATATCGTTCGAACTCGCCGGTTGAGCTACTCCCCGATCTTCGGACAGATTTCTGGGTGGTTTAAGCTACTCTCCGCGCCTGCTGATCGGTTTCGATGCTGTTGAAGTAGACCACGGCGGGCGGCTGTCCGCCATGGGCTGCGTGAGGCCGCTGGTAGTTGTAGAAGATGATCCA